>CADBTU010000088.1 GCA_902797625.1 uncultured Bacteroidota bacterium
ACAAAAGTAGATAGCAATACCAGTTAAAATTGCAAAAACAAGAGGATAACTATTTTTTAGCTACCCCTTTCAGGGCAATTTCATTTGTCTGTGTGTATTCGAATTTTATGTATGTTTGCAGCCGTGAAAAAGGTATTCTTCATAATTGTGCTTTTCTTATACTGTGGTCAAATATTGGCACAGCATAAGATATATGCCGCACGAGTATTTGATGGTATTACATTTCAACCTCTTCATGGAGCTAACATCTATAATGTTAATACCCAAAAATTCGCTTTTTCCGATAAAAATGGCCGTTTTGAGATTGAAGTCTCGCTTAATGATACTCTTATTATATCTAAATCGATTTACCGACAACTTGTTGCTGTAGTCGATAAGAGTATTTACTATGGATTTGAAGATTTTTTTCTCTATTATAAAGCTACAATGCTTAAAGAAGTTACTATTATTGGTATAAATCCATCGTATGAAGGTTTTAAGAAAGACATTGTAACGCTCGAACTGCCAGAATATTACAAGCGCGCACAAGATGTAAAACTCTCGGAAATGCAAAAAGCAAATGCAGTATATAAGGAAGGCGGAAATTTGCTTTCACTTGGCGGAACTGTAACAATGTCGCCAATTTCGTTCCTTTACGACAAATATAGCAAAAAAGCTAAGATGAACAGACTGTATAACGAAATGCTGTCGTATGAGGAAGAGGTTGAACGTGTACAAAAGAAATATAATCGTGAAGTGGTATCAGAAATCACTGGTCTGTCTGGTGATGAATTACTGAACTTTATGATGTATTGCCGGTTTAGTTATTACGACCTTGTGCGATGGTCAGATGAGCAGATAAAAGAAAAAGTGCGAGCACAATATTTTAACTATCAGTACGACAAGATTGAGAATGAAAAACATTAAAAACTTTTTCAGAAAAAATATCACCTGGCTTCACGTTTTAGGAATGGTGGCGGGCGTTGTGCTATCGTTACTTTATTGGTATAAATCGGGGCAATTTTCCGAGAATATTCTTAAAAAAAGTCCTTTGTTAATGGCGTTTTGGGGCGTTTCAACCGGTTATATTCTTATAGATTTAGTCTTGGGATCAAAAAGAAAAGACGACAGAGAATGAACAAGAATTGTTATCTTTGCCTTTTCAAAAATTTTAGAATAATTATTAACAAAAATAGTAATTTATGGAAGAAAAATTGACTACTTTGAGAGATAGTGCGGCCATGAGGTGGACTGCACTATTGTTGTTGGCTTTAGCCATGTTTTGTTCATACATTTTTATGGACATTCTTTCACCTATCAAGGATTTAATGCAATCGACAAGAGATTGGGATTCTACAGCATTCGGTACTATGCAAGGCGCAGAAACCTTCCTCAACGTTTTTGTCTTCTTTTTGATTATTGCAGGTATTATACTCGACAAGATGGGGGTAAGATTTACCGCAGTGCTTTCAGGAGCAGTGATGTTGATAGGCGGATTGATTAAATATTATGCTGTGTCGGAGGCTTTTATGGGCAGCGGTTTAGAAACATGGTTTACAAACCATCTAAACTACATACCTGGATTTCAAGAACTTGGAGTGGCACCATTCTACGAAGGAATGCCTGCTTCGGCAAAAGTTGCCGCTTTAGGATTCATGATTTTCGGATGCGGTGTTGAAATGGCGGGTATCACTGTTTCTCGTGGTATTGTCAAGTGGTTCAAAGGTCGCGAAACAGCACTGGCTATGGGCTCTGAAATGGCATTGGCACGTCTTGGCGTGGCTACGTGTATGATTTTCTCACCATTCTTTGCGAAATTAGGCGAAAAAGTTGATGTTTCCCGCTCTGTTGCTTTCGGTGTGGTGTTGCTTTGTATCGCCTTAATGATGTTTATTGTATATTTCTTCATGGACAAGAAGTTGGATTCTCAAACAGGTGAAGCTGAAGAAAAAGACGACCCATTTAAAATTTCAGACATTGGCAAGATTTTATCATCTGGTGGTTTCTGGTTAGTGGCTTTGCTTTGTGTACTTTATTACAGTGCTATTTTCCCATTCCAAAAATATGCAGTAAATATGTTGCAATGTAACCTCACTCTTACAGAAGCTGATGCCAGCACTTTCTGGGGAGGAAGTACTGTAACAATTATTCAATACTTAATAATGTTGGCAGTTGCTATTTGCTCTTTCACCAGCAATTTCTCCAAGAACAAAACCGCTAAGGTTGGGTTAATGGCAGCTGCAGTTGTGGCTTTGGTGGTTTATTGCTGGATGGGCTACATGCGTGGCACTGCGGAAACAATCTTTGCTGTGTTCCCGTTGTTGGCCGTGGCTATCACTCCGATTTTAGGTAACTACGTTGACCATAAAGGAAAAGCAGCTTCTATGTTGATGATTGGCTCTCTATTGCTGATTATCTGTCACTTGACATTCGCTTTCATTTTGCCGCAGTTCAAGGGAAGTGCCGCTGGCGGTGTCATCGTGGCTTACCTTACCATTTTGGTGCTTGGTGCGTCGTTCTCACTTGTTCCCGCTGCTTTGTGGCCAAGCGTTCCGAAACTCGTTGATGAAAAGATCATCGGTTCTGCATACGCACTTATCTTCTGGATTCAGAATATCGGGTTGTGGTTGTTCCCGTTGCTCATAGGCAAGGTGCTCGACAAAACCAACACGGATATTATCGACCAGATGAAACAAGGTTTGATTGATGCTGAAACCGCTGCAACATCCTACAACTACACTTGGCCTTTGGTTATGTTGGCTTGTCTCGGTGTTGCCGCTCTCATTTTAGGAATAGTACTTAAGGCTGTTGACAAAAAACAACACCTCGGTCTTGAAGAACCTAATATAAAATAGATATAACTTTTTAAGAACTTTTGAAGGAAAGATGTTTGTTGCATCTTTCCTTCTTATTTTTAATCAAGATGAAAAAAATATTTTATTGGCTTAAAAACGCCCGTATAGTTGCTATACCGCAAAGTCTCATTCCATCATTGGTGGCATTATGCCTTGCAATTGACAGCAAAAGTTTCTCTGTCTGGATAGGTTTGATAGCTATTTTAGGAGTTGTTTTGGCACATCTTTCTGTAAATCTTTTTGACGATTACTTCGATTATGTGAATA
>CADBTU010000089.1 GCA_902797625.1 uncultured Bacteroidota bacterium
AAAAAAATTGCCTTTTTCAGTAATGAATTAAAATACAATTATTTTCTCAAACCTAACTCTTTAATCAGAGCTCTATAACGTTCAATATCTTGTTGTTTGAGATATTCAAGCATTTTTTTTCTCTTACCCACCAAAGTGATAAGGGCACGTTTTGTTACGCGATCGCCTTGGTTTTGCTTAACATGTTCAGTCAAATGTTTAATACGGTGTGTAAATAGAGCAACTTGAGCCTCTGGAGAACCAGTGTCTTTCTCATTCTTACCGTATTTAGCGAAAATTTCTTTCTTTACTTCGTTTGTTAAATACATATTATTATGACTTTATAATTTTATATTCAGGGCGGCAAAGATACACTTTTTTTACATATCTTTTGTCTCAATTTGATATTTTTTTAGAATATCAGAATAGTGAGATATTCAAGTTGCGGTTAAAAAGATTCGTAAAAACACAAAAAAACTATTCATACGCTTGCCCATTATAATTTGCGCTACGCGAGAACTTTAGAGAAAAAACATAAAAATGATAGACTTTCGTTTTTTTCAGACTATCAGCATTGTTTCAAACAATTTCTTTTATAAATTTGCAGCCGCATTTTATTTAGTCAAGAGTATTATGAAGAAAAGACTGTTAGTTTTAGTGTTAGCTTTTATTTTTATTGGTTTATTTAAACTTTCTGCTCAGGATGAACAGAATACAAAACCTCAACCAAAAGCTAAAATGTCAAGTACTTATGTTATTGACCCAGGTTTTGGTTCTCGCTTAAATTTTGGAATAACTTTCGCCCCAACATTTAATTGGATGTATGATCACACACCTGGATATTCAAAAAACGGAGTAGTTCTTGGGCTCCGGTATGGTGTTAATTTTAATGTAAATCTCACAGAACGAAAAAATTTCTATTTTTCTACAGGTTTGTTTCTCGAACATTGTGGCGGAAAAATGAGATTTCTCGACAACATACCATTCGGCACAATTGGAATTGCTGACAGTATAGAGACTCAACGTTCTTATCGATCATTATATTTAACAATCCCTACTGGTATCACATTAAAAACAAATTCTTTCAACAATTTCTTTATCTGTGGTAATTTAGGATTATTTCATAGTGTAAATTTGAAAGCCACAAACGCTGATTCTTACACTATCAAAAATTTTGAAACTGGAACCGATGAGCTTTGGACACGACAAAGAGTTGCATCTAAAGAAGCAGCATTCTTCAAAGAATCATTTTACGTAGGAAGTGGCATCGAGTACTCTATAACTCAGAATATGCGTTGCGGGCTGATGATTAATTACGTACATACTTTTACAAATTATTTCAAAGGTGCTGGCAAAGCTCAAAATTCTCTTAGTAAAGTGAATCAGAAAGCAAACATCGGATATGTAGAAATAGCTTTGAATATTAACTTCTTCTAATTTCTTCTCTATGAAATTTATCTGCATAGGAAGAAACTATGCCGCACACGCAGCAGAATTACAACATTCCGTACCTTCTGAACCTGTGTTCTTTTTTAAACCCGAATCAGCTCTAACGAGGCTTAACCGTCCTTTTTTTATACCTGATTTTTCTAATGAGGTTCATTATGAAACTGAAATATTAGTTAAAATAAATCGATTAGGAAAATGTATTTCAGAAAAATTTGCGCATAAATATTATGATGAAATCGGCTTAGGTGTTGATTTTACCGCTCGCGACCTACAACGAAATTGCATATCTAATGGCGAACCTTGGGAAATTGCAAAAGCTTTTGATGGTTCAGCTGTGGTTGGTGAATTTGTGAATAAAAATTCTTTCTCTGATGTCCAAAATCTTAATTTCCACTTGCTTCTCAATGGCCAAAATGTTCAATCTGGAAACACCTCTGAAATGATTTTTCCTATAGATAAAATCATCTCCTACGTTTCACACTTTGTAACTCTTAAAATGGGAGACATTATTTTCACTGGAACCCCAGCAGGTGTTGGAACCGTAAAAATAAACGACCGTCTGCAAGGTTTTATTGAAGATAATTGTTTTTTTGACTTTCTTGTAAAATAAAAGCTTTTAATATATGAATTTGAAAATCAGACTTATATTGATGAATTTCCTCCAATTTGCCGTTTGGGGAGCTTACTTAACTTGCATGGGAACATACCTTCACACCCATGGTTTAGGGGCAAAAATTGGACTTTTTTACTCTATTCAAGGTATAGTATCTATTTTTATGCCTGCTATTATAGGTATCATTGCCGACCGCTGGATTCAGGCGCAAAAGATGTTGGGAATTAGTCATCTGATTTCTGGAATTGCAATGATAAGTGCTGGTATTTATGGCTTACAATCAGGAGATACTGTTCATTTTGCACCTCTATTTACATTATATACTATCGGTGTGGCTTTTTATATGCCAACCCTTGCACTATCTAACTCTGTTGCCTATTTTGCTTTGGAAACAGCTGAACTCGACAGAGTGAAGCACTTTCCGCCAATTAGAGTTTTTGGTACGATAGGTTTCATTATTGCAATGTGGTGTGTGGATTTGCTTGGATATCAACAGTCTGCAGCTCAGTTTGTTACAAGTGGTGGTATAGGATTGTTATTAGGACTATACTCTTTCACACTTCCTGCTTGTAATAGCAATAATGATAAAAAAACCACTTCGGTTGCGGATATGTTTGGATTAAAAGCTTTTGCGCTATTCAAAGATAGTAGAATGGCTATTTTCTTCATATTTTCGATGCTTTTAGGCGTGTCGCTGCAAATAACTAACGGATTTGCAAATCCTTTCTTACATAGTTTCGGTCGAATTCCTGAATATGCTGGAACCTTCGGAGTAGAACACGCTAATATGCTGATATCCATTTCCCAAATTTCAGAAACTCTCTGCATTCTTCTAATTCCTTTCTTCTTGAAAAAGTTTGGAATTAAAAAAGTTATGCTTATTGCTATGTTCGCTTGGGTTCTTAGATTTGGCTTTTTCGGACTTGGAAATCCTGGTAATGGAGTTTGGCTTTTCATTCTCTCGTGCATCGTATATGGCGTTGCTTTCGATTTTTTCAATATTAGCGGCTCTTTATTTGTTGATCAACAAACAGATACGTCTATTAGAGCCTCTGCTCAAGGACTTTTCATGCTTATGACAAACGGAATTGGTGCTACATTGGGAACTTTTGGTGCCCAAATAGTGCTTAATAAACTTGTTTTTTCTATGCCAAAAAACACTGACCCTCAGCTTATTATGAACGGCTGGGTTAACGCTTGGTATATATTTGCTGGTTATGCTCTTTTGGTTGCAATAGTCTTTATTTTTGCCTTTAAAGAAAGTAAGAAAAAAACTATTGAAGCCTAAATACTTCTGCTAAAAAACTCTTCTAATTGAAGATACAACTCCTCGAAAGTACCATTATTAGTAAAAATATAGTCTGCCATCTGCATACAACGACCTATATTTTGGTGATTAGGATCTGTTGATTCCATCTCGCGCCGCTCATTCATTAAAAATGTCTCGTATGATATTTTATCCGTTTCTGACGCTCTGTTGACAATTCTCTCATAACGAATCTTTGGATCTGCATCAATACCTATCAACAAAAAATGTTCTTGCTTTCGAAGAGAATCAACTTCTCCTGGTGTGCGAATACTCTCTATTATTGCATCTCCTCCTTTATTCAAAGCTTCCAAATATAATTGATCAATGATATAAGAAGGTGAATGCTTTGATCTTAAATCGTTTGCCACAACAACAAAGGTATCTCTGTTTATTTCTAATCCTCTTCTTTTTGCCTCCTCAATTAAGTATCCCCTAACTGAATAATGCTTATATCCGCGATTTTTTATCAAATAATCCACAATGGTGCCTTTGCCTGCACCTAATGTCCCTGTTATACCTATTATTTTCATCTCTTATTTTTTGTTTAAACAATGGCGCAAAATTAGTTATTTTTGCACTTCAAAACATAAAAAACAGTAATTCATGATAGTCAAGGCGAAGAAACGTTTAGGACAACATTTCCTTAACAACGAATATATTGCAGAAAATATAGCCTGTGCAATCTCTACGGAAAATGCACACGTTCTTGAAATTGGTCCTGGAATGGGTATGTTAACTCAATTTCTACTAAAACGCAATTTTTCGCAATTCGCTGTTATTGAATTAGATGAAGAATCTTTAGAATACCTTGACAAAAACTTTCCAACATTAAAAGTCTATAGTGGAGATTTTCTAAAATTCAATCTTGACGATTTTTATAATGGTTTTAAAGTTATAACTGGCAATTTTCCCTACAATATATCATCACAAATACTATTCAAAATATTAGATAATAAAGATACTGTTATAGAATTAGTTGGGATGTTTCAAAAAGAAGTTGCAGAACGTGTTTGCGCCCAACCAGGAAATAAACAATATGGTATTTTGAGCGTCTTGTTGCAAGTTTATTACGATACAGAATATCTTTTTACTGTTTCAGAGCACGAATTTAACCCACCGCCACAAGTTAAATCTGGTGTAATCAGAATCACCCGTAACTTCGATAAAAAAATAAATTGTGATGAACAAAAATTCAAATTGATAGTTAAAACTGCTTTCAATTACAGACGAAAAACTTTACGAAATGCTCTACATTCTTTGAATTTTTCTCCAGAGTTTATCAACAACACATCTCTATTTTCAAAACGCGCAGAGCAACTATCAATACAAGACTTTGAATATCTTGCACGAAATCTGTGTTAACTTTCGAAAGGCAAAATCATCAACACAAAAAAAATAGCACCTTATTCAGATGCTATTTTGTGATTCAATAAATATAACAGGACAGAATTCTGTAAATTCTGTCCTGTTTTTTCAACCTTAATTATCCCTCACGCAGCGAACCGAACAGCCATAGTATTTCTGGTCACTCGTCATACCACCCATAGTAAAACTAGATGAATGAAGATATTTTGTTGTGGCAGTATTTTGAGCTGTGGATGTTGATGTCCACAGCCAAGCTGAACTAGCTGTGAACGAAGTGCTACTACTTGCATAACCTGCCAGAACCAACGACAAACCTGAGGCATTATTTTCTGACTGGTTGCAACCAACAGTACATTCTATTGTGTTTTCTGGCCAGTATTCTTTTGAAGCCAGTGCTTTTGCGGTATAGGTGAGTTCTCCATTGCAGAGATAATTGGCGTCAGATCTCATATGGTTTTCCAACGCCGTCCACTCAGCCGCGCTCGGCACGTGCCATCCTTCGGGGCAGATTCCCCTGCGATGTCCTGAGAAAACAATGTGTCCCCCAGTAGTGTCAACAGCCGATTCCCAGGGATACAACAATCCTCTTGTTTCGAGAGGTATAGTGGTAGAAATCAGGGTATTATCATAACATGTAATGCTGGTGCCTTTCGGACTTGTTGTACAACGCAAGTTTTCTTTCATCCAGCACTGGGTTCCAATTTGAACGGTATTGTATCTATTGCCGTCTTGGTCGAGAACTGTTGGTGTGCCTGGACAAGGTTGCGCATCTGTAGGTGTTGTTGTGTTAGAGTTGCCTTTCTCTTTAATACAGCGCACGCTGTAAGCATTGCCAGTGGAGGTTTCCATTATGTATGTTTCGTTGCAGGCATAACGCAAATAAATAACTTTGGCTTGTACTTTACTACCTGTATCTTCGGTTGCCCAGAAATAACCCTCCGACATCAAACCGTCGAAACGGTTAAATTCTCCGTTCCAGCGTCCTGCAGGCAACCATGTAAATTCAGTGCTGTTGTTGCCACCGCCGTCAATCCAGTAATCTGGTGATTTTAATGCGGCCGCGCCAAGAGCGTGCAATGCAGCATATTTTTCAGGCGTTGGCAAATACCAACCTTCTGGACAAATACCCTGAATATGGCCATAACCGTTGTCGGTGCTGTCGCCTATAGCAGCCTCGAAGCAATACAATTTGCCAAAAATATCAACGTTGGCGGCAGCATCTGGATACATATCGGATTCATATTCGTAAATGCAAGGAATCTCTTCGGTGCAAGT
>CADBTU010000090.1 GCA_902797625.1 uncultured Bacteroidota bacterium
AGACGGTGTTTATTATTTTACTTTCACTTATAAAGGAAAGGCTAAAACCACAAAATACCACGGTTCCATAACTATAATGAGATAATTTAGCGTTGTTCGGCGTGTGCTCTAACTTTTTTCTTGTCTTTAAACCATAAGCCATAAACTTCACTAACATTACCAGCTGTAATGAAAGCTTTAACGTCGTTTTTACTTATGTATTCCATGAGTTTTGAAAATTCATCTTTTGTAAGTAGAGCTTCAAGTTCTATGGATTTTTCGTTGGTGTAGCCGCCAATTACTTCATAAAGAGTACAACCACGAACAAGATCGTTGATAATGTATTGACGTATCCTTTCATAATCTTTGGAAACAATACAAACTCTTTTACGATTATTAAGCGAAGCGGTGAAATAATCAACAACAAGTCCGTTTATCCAAGTTCCGATGAGTCCGATAACAACCATACGAAATGGGTTGATAAAAAATGCCGTACAGCAAATGCAAGCACCAGCTATAGAAACAGATTTGCCTATGTCGAAATGAAGGTATTTATTGACGATTTTTGCAAGTATGTCTAACCCTCCAGTTGATGCATTTATAGAGAAAAGAACGGCCTGCGCAGCACTCAACAGTAACACAAAACAACACAAGTCGAACCATAAATCTCCCATAACTGAAGGAATTTCAGTGCCTTCCTGTATGAAATTTGTGTAAGGGAAGACTTTGTCTAATAATCCCATCAACGGACCTAAAATCAAGGCTGTGTACACGGTTTTTATTCCAAATTCTTTGCCAATAAGAAAATATGCCAAAACAAGCAAAATAGCATTGATTATGAAAACTACGGTAGGTACTGATAACGCATATCCGAAAAATTTGTCTGAAATACCACTTATTACGATTGAAAGTCCTGATATTGTTCCGATAATTAATTTGCTTGGGACAAGGAAATAATACACAGCAATGGCGGTTATTAGCATTCCAAATGTCATAATAAATAACTCAATCCAGAACTTTTTCGTACAAATTAAATCCAATACATTTTTCATAATATGTTGTATGTTAATTGTTTATAAATATATTTAGGTTATTTTTTTTAGCGGCAAAAGTATAAGATTTCCTAATAATAGTAACGTTTTTTTGATTTTTTTCGACAATATTTTTTGATATAATGAGGATATGTGAAAATGTAAAAATATTTTTCTATTTTCGCAGCCTCTACTTTGTATAATTAACTGGTAATAATCTTTGCATGATGAAAAGAATCATAATTTCGATATTGTTATTTATGTGTTTATGGGAAATCTATTCTCAAGGTAACAATCTCACAGTTAATACTATGGTTTTAAATCATATAGATTCAGTTTTGAAATATCATTTACAAGGCGATGGTGTTGAGTTTTCTAATGGAAGATTTAATAATCAACAGGGTATAATCCAATCTCCGCAGATCGCTGTGTTTAACAGAAATAATTATCTCTCGTTTCCCTTTGAAACGGGTATAGTGATGACAACGGGTAATAGTCAGCTTGCAGCAGGACCTTATAGCCAGAATACTATGACAACAAATGTGATTTCATATCACGACCAATATATTAACAATGCTGGTTTGGCCACAGACGACATAAATAATTGTGCATCTATAGATTTTGATTTTCTTGCACACGCTGATACCTTTGCTTTTGGGTATGTATTTGCTTCTAATGAATATCCAAACTTTGTATGCTCATACTATAACGACGTTTTTGCTTTTTTTCTTACTGGTGTTGACCCAGTTACAGGTGTAAATTCAACAAAAAATGTTGCCACCATACCAGGAACTATAACAGCAGCCCAACCTAATGGAATTCCAGTGTCAATTAATACTGTAAACGGTGGTGCCACGAGTTCTTCGAGTTCAGTTTGTTACAATGGAACATATTCTCAGTATTATGTTTCTAATGATGTTGGTACGGGCATAGGATACAAAGGTAGAACCACAGCCCTGTATGCTGAAGGTAAAATAAAGGCCTGCGAAACATATCACATGCACTTAGGGATATGTAATATTGGGGATAATTCCTACGATTCTGGTGTTTTTCTGGAAGAAAAATCTTTTGAAAGTAAGCTTGAAACAAAGTTACTGATGCGAGACGAGTGGTGTATTCATGAAGATATAAAGTTTTCTTATGCATCAGGATTATCTGATTCTTCATTTCTTGTAACTCCAAATGGAGATACTTTAAGAAATGAACCGTTTGTTCTTTATGATGTAAATGAAGCCGATAGTGGTTACTATCGCGTTTATGTTCATAGTGCACTCTCTTGCGTAGATTTATGGTCTTCTGATAGTATCAAGATTAAGGTTGTTAATCCTTTTAAACCAGATCTTGGTCCTGACCAACACCCTTGCTCTGGCGAAGTAGTTGTTCTAAAACCTCAAACGTTAAGCGAAAATACCACTTGTTGGTGGAATACTGGCGATAGGTCAGATTCTATAGAAGTTATCTCTTCGGGACAGTATATTTTGAACACTATAGTTAAAAATCCACTATCTAATACATCTTGTAAAAGTTCTGATACAATAAATGTTTCTTATTTAGATTCTCCTGTTTCGGATTTTGAAGCAGATATAGTTTCAGGTTGCACACCTTTGACTGTACGTCTATCAAATAACTCCTCTTCAGAATCTGGGGATTATGCCTCGGAATGGTTTTTCTTTGATGAAAATTTTAATATGTTGTATTATTCAACAGAAAAAGAACCAAAAATTGTTTTCAATGAAGCAGGCTTTGTGTCAGTAAAGCTTGTTATAACTTCTGAAGATGGTTGTAAAGATTCTCTTATTAGGTGGAATTATATCTCAGCGTCTTTGCAACCTCAATTAGAATTTACTGCGACCCCAGAAGTTTCTATGATTAGTGAAAATAATGGAGTTGTGGATTTTACAGCTTACATATCGAGTGATATTTTAGATAACCCTAATAACACTTTTGTATGGAATTTTGGTGATGGTCAGACAGATAACTCTTTGAATCCGTCTCATACTTATTCAACGTGGGGAGATTATATTGTAACATTATCATTGAAAACTTTAGAGGGCTGCTCAGATTCGATCAGTCATATAGTTGTTATCGAAGATGATTTAATATTTCCTAATGTTATAACACCTAACAGTGATGGTGTGAATGATGTTTGGGCAATAGGTAATCTCAATATAGATATAAACGCCGAAGACCCAGATAAATACCGCCATAACGAGCTACGAATAAGCGACCGATACGGAAAGGTTGTTTTCCATGCTAAAAATTATGATACTTACTCTAAAGATGGTCAAATCTATATAGGAGAAAAGGTTTTCGACGGACTTGATGTATCAGACGGTGTTTACTATTTTACTTTCACCTATAAGGGAAAAGCTAAAACCACAAAATACCACGGTTCTATTACAATAATCAGATAAATATTTAACATAATCAATAAAAGAAAATGGGATATTTAGTAATTTTTATAGTATTGATGGCAGCGAGTTTTATGGTTCAAAAAACCCTAACATCTCGCATTGAAAAGTATTCTAAAAGAGTAGTAAGCAGCGGTTTGTCGGGTAGGGATGTGGCAGAAAAAATGCTACACGACAATGGAATTTATGATGTTCAAGTAACATGCGTGCCAGGAACATTGACAGATCATTACGATCCATTAAAAAAAACTGTTAATCTTAGTCAAGGAGTTTATACGGGACGAAGCATTGCATCTGCTGCCGTGGCCGCTCACGAGTGTGGGCACGCGGTGCAGCACGCAACAGCTTACAAGTGGCTGACTATGCGTTCGCGCCTCGTTCCCGTTGTGCAATTTGGTTCAAATTTCTCACAATGGATTCTCCTTGCTGGTATTGTGATTATTGGATTCTCAAATTTTGTAGGTCGGTGGGTTTTGTTAGCAGGTATAGTACTTTTTGCACTAACAACTATATTTTCTATCATAACTCTTCCAGTGGAATATAACGCATCCGACCGCGCTGTGGAGTGGCTCGAGTCGTACGCTATAACTTCTGGCGAAGAGACTGTTTTAGCTAAAGATGCTCTTAAATGGGCTGCGCGAACCTATCTTGTTGCCGCACTCTCATCTTTAGCAACTTTGTTGTATTACATTTCTATTTTTCTTGGTAGTAACAGAGACTAAATTTTAATAACACTATGAAAAAAATAATTTGTTTGGCACTGTTTGTTTCTGTCTCACTTTTGGGAGTTTCTCAAGTGAAAGTTTATCCTTTGGCAGAGGTGGATGCTAAAAATGTGAAAGGCGAATCGTTTGTTTATCTATTGCCAATTACCACACTTAAGGTAACTGTTTACGAAGTTAAGGTAACAGAAGTGAAAGGTTATTACTCGGATTACTCGGAAAGTCTGCTTGGCTTATCTAATTGTATTAAAGAAAATAGGTCGTATTATGAATTAGGTGGAATAGAAGTTGAACCCATAACAACCGCAGATCCTAATAACTCGTTTATGGTTGTTGGAAAAAATCTTTCATCTCTAAAAGAAAAATTCAAAAAAAATCTTTCTATCAATCAAAAGAGTGGATTAGAAATAAAGTCTTACAGAAAAAAAACTGCAAAACTTCCTGATTTTTTTTATAACTACGCTGATATTTCATATACTCAACAATCTCAAGCGTTTGTAGAAACCAAAATTATTGATGGTGTAGTAACTCAAGTTCCAGCAAGCCATACAAAAGTTGTTTCTAAAAGCTTTGAACAAAAAGCACGACAAGCTGCTGATGCTATAGTTAAATGTCGCGAAGACCAGTACCTTCTTGTCGCTGGTGATCAAGAAACTGCTTATTCTGGAGATGCAATTAAAACAATGGTTGAAGAACTAAAAACTTGGGAAGATAACTATATGAGTCTCTTTACTGGAGTGAGGTTGTATGATACTGTTTGTCATATTTTTTACATTACACCAACAGAAGATTTAGATGAAGTTCAGCTTTTTAATTTCTCATCAGAAAAAGGTTTGAATAGTTCGGATCAGAAATTTGAGAGCTACTCGTTGAAACTCAATAAATTATATAATACTTCGAAGATTAGTAATTCTTTAAAGAGGTTAACTTCTGACACTGATTTTTCCAATTATTTGAGGTATAGAAATTTGGTTCCTGTTCGTGCAGAACTTAATCTTAATGGAAAAACGCTCTTTGATTATGGTTTCTTTGAGATGTATCAATTTTCTGAAATCCAGTTGCTTCCAGTAAATTTGATCACATCTAATATCGAATCAGTAGGATTTATTTATTGATTTTTTTACTATGCAAAAATTTTTTTTTATAGTACTATGTACATTTTTTATGGTTTCTTGTAAAAATGTTCCTGAAAAGAGTCTTAAGAGGAATATGCTTCCTCTTGCTAAGGAATTTCTTGCCATAGATAGCATAAGAGGCTATAAAGATTTGACCATAAAATGTGTTGATACTATTACCGAGGCCTCATACGCAAAGTTGACTTCAGAGTTACTCTCGAATATGGGGAATTATTATGAAAGTTTG
>CADBTU010000091.1 GCA_902797625.1 uncultured Bacteroidota bacterium
GACCCCAAAGAAAACTGCGGATAAGCGAGGAGAAAGAAAACTTGTTTTCGTTCTCGAGCGGAAGCAGTTTATACAAAGTGATGCAAAAAAAGGTTTTTTCTTTTGGGGTGTTATGGCAATCGTGCATCTGGCGAGCCGACATTGTGAAACAGAGCGGGAACCTTTTCCCTGAACCGACATATATTGCTCAGATCCTATAATACATTATAACGATTCGCCGCAAAACTCTCCGCTCTTTTGAAATTTTACCAGACACTAATAGAAATTTATGTATTTTTGCGGAAAAAAAGAGACATGAATTCTTCAGATAATATTTTCAGATTTACACCGAATGTAAAGATGGCCGACGCAATCTCAAGGCATCACAGCCTTCTAACTGTGCTTCCGCGATTATGCATACCTCTGGGGTTTGGTGAAAAAAATATTAAACAACTTTGCGATGAAAACAACGTTTCTCTCATACTTTTTATGATGATCGGAAAAGTGCATATTCAAGAAGATTACTTTCCCAACACTGAAGAACTTGAACAATGTAGCATGACCGATATTATTCAATATTTACTCAACTCTCACAAAGATTATTTATACAATAAACTTCCTCATATTGAAGAACATTTGAACTTTTTTCTCGAAAATATCCAAGAACAATATAGTTCTCTCATTGCTAATTTTTACAAAGACTTCAAGAGAGAAATTGTTAACCATTTTAAGTATGAAGAAGATATTATCTTCCCCTATATTAAGGAAATCGTTGAAAACAAAAAAATAAATACTGTCGGGAAAAACAGCAAAAAAGCTTTTAATAAACAACACGACGTTATAGAAGATACTCTTAAAGACCTCACTAATTTGCTTTTGAAATATATCCCATCAAATATTATGCCTAATGAGCGTATCGACATGCTTATGGATATGTATGCATTAGCATCTGATATTGAAAAACATGCTATGATGGAAGATCGTATCCTAATACCTTATATTCAAATGTTAGAATCTCGAAAAAAATGACAAAAATAGCTATAGCAGAATCATCAACGATGTTGAGAATTGGGCTTAGCGAAATGATTAACTCTCTGCCCGATGTGGATGTTGTATTGTCAACAGATAGTATTAACACACTACTATCAAGGATTCCAGCACTGAAGCCACAAATTGTCATCATCAACCCACAGCTTTTTGACTATCATAAAAGATCCGTAATAAACACTACTCATCAAGAGTTTCATAATACTCACTTAGTTGCATTGATAACATCACATATCGACTCGCAGCATCTTAAACAATTTGCTGGAATCATTGAGATAAATGATGACCGACAAAGGGTAAAATCTACTATCAACCACGTTATTTCAGAAATTCATACTGAAAACAATGAAATTGATAGTGCACCATTATCAGAACGTGAAAAAGACGTGCTAATATGTCTCTCTAAAGGTTTGCGCAATAATGAAATAGCAGATACCTTAAACATTTCAGTTCACACAGTTATCACTCATCGAAAAAATATCGTAAGAAAAACAGGAATTAAATCTGTAGCTGCTCTTACCGTTTACGCTATCCTTAACAATCTGATAGAACAAAAAGACATCATCTGACATTCTAAAATAAATGAAAAGAATAAACTTTTTTCTATTTACACTTTTTTCTCTTGCATTTACAGTTGTTTACGCCAATAACGATACCTATTCAGGCTACAACAAATTGACTATTTTCGATAGCATGACTGTTCGTATGGAAGAGAATGGATTAAGTCATTACACTAACCACTGTCGTTACAGAATTTTGACTCCCGCTGGCGGACGCGACTTTAACACCATCATTATTGATTATGACCCATTGTCGGCTTATTGTGAAATTCGTGATGTAAAAATTTACAGAAACGGTATCACAGAGGAAATTCCTAATTATTTAGTGTGCGACTATCCTGCACCAGCTCGCATGATTTATTGGGGTGCTCGTCAAAAAATGGTTGCACTCGGAAGATTAGAACCTGGCGATGAAGTTGAGTTTACAACTTACAAAAAGGGCTTTACATACGCTTTACTTCACGAGGAAGACCCAGATGCTAAATATATCCCACCTATGAAAGGACATTTTTACGACATTGTTCCTTTTTGGAGCTCACAACCTATTAAACACAAAGTTTATCAAGTTAGCGTGTTAACTAACAAGAATTTGCTATATAAAATTTACAATGGCGATATAAAAGTAAAAACAGTTAAAGAAAGAGATAGAACAAACTATATTTTTGAGAAGAGAGAGATTCTGCCATTATTGGTTCCGCGTGGCACTGTGGCAAACAACGATTTTGAAACAAAGTTAATACTCACAACTGCAAATAATTGGGAAGCTAAATCTAAATGGTTTTACAGTGTAAATGAAGATTATGGTAGTTTTGAAGTTAATGATGAGATAAAATCTAAAGTTGCACAGTTATTAAAAAAAGCTAAAACTGAAAACGATAGCATAAGTATTTTAACTAATTGGGTCGCTGATAATATAAGATATTCTGGAATTTCAATGGGCGAAGGCGAAGGTTTTACTTTGCATAAATGCGAAATGACTTTCCGCGACCGATGTGGGGTTTGCAAAGATAAAGCTGGAATTCTCATTGGAATGTTACGTGCTGCTGGTTTCAAATCTTACGCTGCAATGACTATGGCTGGAGAGCGTATTGAGGATATCCCTGCCGACCAATTTAATCATTGCGTAACTGTAGTGCAACGACGAAATGGAAACTTTCAACTTCTTGACCCTACTTGGATTCCTGGCGTAAGAGGAGAACTGTGGTCAAGTGCCGAGCAACAACAAAATTATCTTATTGGACTTCCCAACGGTGCAAAACTCGGCATAACCCCAGTGTCTAATCCTCAAAATCACTATATAAACATGAGTGCAACTTCGCAAATATCTAAAAATGGTACCCTTAAAACCACTGTAACTATCACCGCCGACCGGCAATCAGACCGCGCAGTGCGCACCGTTTTCAGAGGATTTCGTGAAAATTGGCAAAAAAACGTCGAAAATCAACTTTTCCGCTCCTACCCTAACGCAAAATTAAAATCTGTAAAATACACAAACAACGACAAATATCTTGAACAACCCGTTAAAATAACCTACAAATTTGAAATCCCTGAGTATGCTATTATCACTGATAACCAGCTTATTGCTACGCCTTTCTTGGCCAATGGGTTTTATACTTTTGCTATGCGCCACCTCTATACCGATACTAACATAGAAAAACGAGATCATCCATTTCAAGACGGTTGCTCTCGATACATAAAAATTGTTGAAAATATGCAAATTCCTAATGGATATACTCGAATTACTACCCCAGAAAGCAAAAAACTGTCTGCTGATAATATCTCATTTAACGGCGGATACTCTATCGGATTCAATTCTGTTCAATTCTTTGAAATCATCTCTTTGGGAAAAAGAATCTACAAACCTGAAGAATGGTATGACTATAAAACCGCCGTAAAATATCAACGCTTCTACATGAACAACCCTATAATCCTCTCTAAATAAAATACTCATGATAAAAAGGATATTTTCAGTTTTTTTAATTTTTCTATTTTTATTACCAGTTTTTGCAAGAAAACATGATGAAGATGCTGTTTTTAAGTTAATATCTAAATCTTATACTTTGAATTTAGATGGGTCAAGTGAATATCGTGAGCGCAAAGAACTTAAGATTTTCACAACCATGACTTTTGATTATTTTGGAGAAACATTTATCGATTACAATCCTGATTTTCAAAATCTTATAATCAATGAAGCTTACGTAATAAGAGAAGATGGCACAAAAATTGAAGTTCCAGAAAATGCTTTCAATAATATATTGCCAAATAACTGCACTAACTGCGAAAGATTAAACAATATTCGAGAAATGGTTGTAACTCACACCGCTCTTGAACATAATGCCACTATTATTCTCGATTATTCTATTACTTCTAAAAATTTCTTCTTTAAGGAACTTTTCTCTACTATCGAGTTGTATGAAGTCGTTCCTATTGAAAATTTCGTGCTAACTGTTTCTGTTCCTGATGATAAACCTCTTAATTGGAACCTCAACTTTTCTAATTTTAAATATACTAAATCACAAAATAATAATAACGGTAATAAAACTACAATATGGAAATTCTATAATCTACCCTCAAAAACTAATGATTCTTATCTTTTCAGAACGTCGCTGCCTACAATCTCCTTTTATTCTTTTAATTATCCTGAAGAATTTTTGGAGAAGTTTCTTCAACAATCAGCTTTCACTAATTTTAATGACGAGAAAATAGATGCGTTTTTCAAAACTCTCGCTGCCGATAAATCTTCTGACTTAGAAAAAATTATTGCAATTAAGGACTACATTTCTGATAACATCTCAACGAAAAATGTAAGATTAGAATTGTTAAATTACATATTAGCTACTCCGAAACACGTTTGGGAAACTAATTGTGCTTTACCCTTAGAAAAAGAGATTTTCTTAACTAAAATACTTAAAAACATTGGTTATGATGCGCAAATCACTTTCAATGTAAAGGATTTATTTGAAAATAACGCTGCTGCTGTAAGACTTTTGCTCAACAAAGACACTCTGTATATTTCTGCAAATGAACACAGTGATTTAAATTTGACAGCAAAACTCTCTCCCACAACTATGATTCTTGAAAATGGAAATATTGAAAAATTGAAAAATATTGGTAAAAACATCCATGTAGAAGCTGAAATAAGATTTACAGATAATGATATTCTGAAACCATACAGCAATGTTTTAACTAAAAAGATTGTTTCACCAATAACTAAAACTCTATACAATCAAGATACGGTTTTAGCTAAGGCCCAAGTTCGACAAATAGGAAATTCTTACCTATTAGAAATTAACAATGGAAAATATGGCACTTCAATCTCTTCTGATGAAATATATCGTAACAGAAATCATAATATCAACACATCATCTTCATCTGAGCTTTATATCTACTCCATCATTCTTCCAAACAAATATCAATTCGCTACTACTTCATCAAAAGAAGAGTTTAATATTGAAGGAGCAAAAATGATAGAAAACATCGAAGTTTCTGATCACAAACTTATCATAATTAAGCAATTAGAGCTTCCAAAAACAGGAATTTCAGCGAAAAATACAGAAAAGTTTAAAGAGATGATGGGCAGATGGGAAACTCCGAAGCGTATCATTATCAAAAAAAATTGACTTTTTAAATTCTCTCAATGAATAACGTTAGAACACTATTTATAATTGTTACTCTTCTTATTTTTAAAGTTGGAAGTATTGCAGCAAGAAAAAGCGATACGATTTCAGCTAAGAAATGGGAGTTTATTGAGAACAGAACGCACCTTCCCAAAAACGTAAAATATTTTTCAAAATTTAATGGTGGAGCTATTTTTTTTGAAGACAAAGGATATACTATAACTCTCTGTAATCCGCAACAATTAGAAGCATTTCACGAAGCAAAACACGATGGAAAATATATTGATATGAAAAGTTTAGACCTCTTTGCTTATCATATTGATTTTTTAGGTGCCAACCTTAATCCCAAAATTTCTAACAGTGGAAAATACAACTATCACTACAATTATTTCATAGGTAAAGATGAGAAAAAGTGGGATAGTAAACTTAGTGTTTTTAGAGAGATTACATACGAAAATATTTACGACAACGTTGATTTAAAATTCACAAGCAACAATGATCATCTTAAATATGAGTTTCACGTTTACCCTAATGGAAACACCAGCCACATTGCAATGCACTATTCTGGTCTGAAAAATATAGTAAAAAGCGGTGGCGAACTTTTATTATACTCTTCGTGGGGAAGAAATGTTGAACTTAAACCTTTTGCTTATCAAATTGATGAACAAGGTGATACCTCTGAGATTAAATGTAACTATGTTCTTAAAAATAATATTGTCTATTTTGATGTTGGAAATTATGATAAAACGCGTGTTTTAATAATAGACCCAACCATTGTTTTCTCATCTTATTCAGGTTCAACAGCCGACAATTGGGGCTATACTGCCACATACGACATTCATGGTAATCTTTATGGAGGCGGTATTGCCTTTGACATAGGGTACCCAACAACACTCGGTGCTTTTCAGGTTGATTACAATGGAAATGTTGACATAGCCATCTCTAAATTCAGTTCTGATGGCTCAACTCTTTATTATTCAACTTATTTAGGTGGTTCTAACGTTGATATTCCACATAGTCTTTTTGTTAATAACAACGATGAACTTTATATTTTTGGAACAACAAGTTCATCAGATTATCCTACAACAGAAAATGCTTACGACACTATTTTTAATGGAGGCACTCCTTGTACTCTATCAACAGCGAGAACCTACCCGTACGGCTCTGATATAATAATCTCAAAATTAAATATTGATGGAAGTCAACTACTTGCATCTACTTTTGTTGGCGGCAGTGGAAACGATGGTCTTAACATTTCGCAATTTTTACGAAAAAACTATGCTGATGAAAATCGTGGTGAAATTGAACTCGACAACAATAGCAATGTTTATGTAGTTTCATCAACTTTATCTACTGATTTCCCAACAACTCAATACTGCTATAAAGATAATTATTCGGGCGGTCTTGACGTATGTGTTTTCAAGATGAGTCAAGACCTATCAACATTGATTTGGAGTTCTTATATAGGAAGTAGTGGCGACGATGCTGGCTATAGTTTATCATTTGGTAATGACAATAGTATCTACATTTGTGGCGGCACCACGTCAACAGATCTTTGTACTATTCAAGGTTTACAGAGTAGTCAGGCAGATAATGGTAGTGATGTTGATGGTTTTATAGCACATTTTTCACACAACGGAACCGCATTAGAACATTTCACTTATCTTGGAAGAGTTGGTTACGACCAAGCATATTTAATAGAGAGTGACAGAGATGGAAATATTTATACTTTTGGACAAACAGCAGCTCAAGGGACAAGTTGGGTAGCAAATGCAAACTATTTTATACCCAACGGAGGCCAATTTATCGTAAAACTACGTAATAATCTCACAGATTTAGTATGGTCAACGGCAGTAGGCAGTGGCAACATTGGTCCTGATATTTCACCCACAGCCTTTATGACTGATGTTTGCAATAATATCTACATCTCTGGATGGGGCTCGTCGCAGTTAAACGGTTTTGGAGGCACTTTTGGGTTGCCAATAACTGCTGATGCTATACAAAATAGTACAGATGGGAGCGACTTTTACTTTCTAACCCTCGATGATGACGCTTCAGAATTGATATATGCGAGCTATTTTGGTGGTAATGACGCCCGCGAACACGTTGACGGCGGCACAAGTCGCTTTGATAAACACGGATTTATTTACCAGGCTGTATGCGCTGGATGCGGTGGTCTTAACTCTTTCCCTACAACGCCTGGAGCATTCTCTCAAATCAATGGAAGCACTAATTGTAACCTCGGTGTTGTGAAAATAAACTTCTCACTTCCCACTGTTATCGCTGATTTTCAAATTCCAACCGTAGTTTGCATTCCCGACTCTGTTAGCTTTACTAACAATTCTCAGATTATCTCCCAACAAGCCTCTGTTTTATGGGATTTTGGAGATGGTTACACCTCTTCCGAATGGAACCCTACTCACAAATTTTTAACGCCTGGCGTTTACACTGTTACCCTCACCATTCACGATATTCAAAGTTGTAATATCTACGACACCTTGAAGAAAAATATCTTTGTTTTTGCAAATACAACAACTAACTTATCCGATATGAACATCTGCAACACCGAATATGCAGAATTGGGTATGCCACCCGCCTCCGATGTTAATTATCATTGGTATCCTGAAACATCTCTAAATAACCCAAATTTATCAAATCCTATTGCAACTCCTACTAATACTACTACTTATATGCTTATCGCAGAAACCAATACCTGCGTTGACACTTTCTATCAAACTGTTATAATTCATTCTCTGGATGTTGAAATCGCAACCCAAAGTCAAGATATGACTATTTGCTTAGGCGATAATGCAACTATCTCTGTGAACATTTATTCAGATGATAATTTCATCATCCAATGGTCTGAAACATCTGATTTTCAAAACATTATTGCTACAAACACCACATCTTTACAAGTTTCACCTGAAGCAACAAAAACTTATTATGTGCGAGTAAGTTCTCAATATTGCACTAAAATAACTCCCATCACAGTATCAGTATCAACCATTGATGTTTCATTGCAACGCAAGTTACTATGCTTTGAAAATACTGTTCAGTTATCGGCAGAAGTTTCAAGCTCATATCCGCCATATCAATATTATTGGGATGTTGATGCTTTTGGAAGTTCTTCTGAAGAATCTCCAATCTTCAATGTTACACACAGTTGTAACTACGCTGTTACTGTTACCAATGCTGTGGGTTGTTCTGCAACAGCTGTAAATGAGATTATTGTGGCTGAAAATTCGTTTTCTGAAGAATTTGATGCTTGGTGTGAACCGCAAGAGATATTCGAATTTCAAGAAACAATACTCTTCGTTACCGATCTCGGAAACTCATACACATATCATTGGACACCAAGCGTGGGGCTTGTTACTCCAGATTCAACAGCAACAATTGCAACTCCTTTAGAATCTACAATTTACACTATTCACGTAACGGATCATTATGGTTGTTCAAAAAGCGACACCGTATTTGTAAAGGTTAATCCTGTATATTGTCGAGAACCGTTTGTATTCATTCCCAATAGTTTCACACCCAATGGAGATGGAATAAATGATCTTTTATTTGTCAGAAGCGATATTTTAGTAGAAATCTATTTTGTTATTTACAACCGCTGGGGCGAAAAGATATTTGAAACATCACAACAAAACGAAAGTTGGGACGGAACTTTTAAATCTAAGGATTGTCAGCAAGGGGTTTACGACTACTATCTTAGGGGAAGATGTAGAGGTGGTGATGAAATAGAGCTTAAAGGCAACGTAACTCTTATTCGCTAACCAAGTCGAAATCCATTCTTCGCTTTACCATATCAACAGCAACAACTCTTACTTTTATGGTATCACCAAATCGTAGAGATTTTCCTTTGTGAAGTCCTACTAAAGTGTAATTTTCTTCATCAATATAGTAAAAATCATCGTCAAAAGAACGCATAGGAATCAAACCTTCACACTTTGATTCTTTTAGTTCTGCATACACTCCCCATTTAGATATTCCAGAAACTACTGCTTCAAACTCTTGTCCTATCTTATCTGACAGGTATTCAGCTTGCTTATATTTTATAGAATTACGTTCAGCTTCCATAGCAAGACGTTCCATATCTGAACAGTGCTTACAATAATCTTCATATTGTTCCTTATTAACCGATGGTTGATTTTCTAAATATCTATCCAACAAACGATGAACCATCAAATCAGGATAACGACGTATTGGAGAGGTAAAATGGGTATAATAAGAGAAAGCTAAACCATAATGACCAATATTATCAGTAGTATAAACTGCTCGCGCCATAATTTTGATAGATAGTTTGCTCAACATATCGTAATCTGGTTTACCCTTCTGACTCTCTAACATAGAATTGAGAGAACTATTGAAAGATTTCGTAGAAGAAGTTTTAAGTTCGAATCCTAATTTTTTCACGAAATTCCTGAAAGTGTTGAGTTTCTCATCAAGAGGTTTATCGTGAACTCGGTAAACAAATACATTTTCAGGTTGTTTAGTGCGACGTTTTCCTATTTTTTCTGCAACTTTTCTATTTGCCAACAACATAAACTCTTCTATAAGCCAATTTGCCTCCTTTTGCTCTTTAAGATAAACGCCTATTGGTTTTCCGTGCTCATCTAATTTAAATTTAACTTCCTCTGTATCAAATGTTATAGCATTATTATCAAAACGTTGTTTTCTGAAAATTTGAGCAAGTTTATGAAGTTGTAAAATCTCCTCCGAAAGGTCGCCGTTACCACTCTCTATAATTTCCTGTGCCTCTTCGTATGAATAACGTCGGTCAGAATTTATCACAGTGCGACCAAACCACTCTTTATGAACCTTTGCATTATCATCAATATCAAACACTGCACTGTAACAGAGTTTATCTTCATTTGGGCGCAACGAACAAAGATTATTAGAAAGCACTTCAGGAAGCATTGGAATTGTTCTATCAACAAGATATACAGAAGTGCCACGGTTATACGCTTCCGAATCTATTATAGAACCTGGTTTAACATAGAAAGAAACATCAGCAATATGTATTCCTACACGGTGAAAACCATTCTCAAGTTTTTCATAAGAAAGAGCATCATCAAAATCTTTAGCATCTGCTGGATCTATAGTAAATGTTGTAATACTTCTAAAATCGCGGCGACGAAGAATCTCTTTTTCAGAAATTTCAGTAGGTATATTTTTAGCCTCTTCTTCAACTTCACGTGGAAATGAAACTGGAAAATCGCTATCAGCAAGAATGCTGAGCATCTCAACATCATTACTACCTGGTTTACCCAGAACATTTACAACTTCACCAATAGGATTACGGCTGCCCGCTTTCCAATCTATAATCCTAACAACTACCTTATCGCCCGACTTAGCCTTACGTAAATCTCTATTTGGAATAATCACATCGCGTCTTAAAATAGCATTATCTGGCACAAAAATAGCCACACCTTTACGTATTTGGATTGTTCCAACGAGTTGCTTACGACTACGTTGAACAACTTCAACAACCTGACCTTCAAGGCGTTTTCCTTTGCGTACAGGATAAACAACAATCTTTACAATATCATTATTCAAAGCATTTCCAAGATTTACATCTGAAACAAAAATATCATCAAGTGTTGATTCCTCAAGAGTTCCATTTTGATTATTTTGAGGTATAATAAATGCCATACCGCTGCGCTTAACCTCAACACGACCAATAATATAGTTTTTACCTGTAGTTTTAGAATCTTGATACTTGCTATTAAGTTTATATTTTCCACGCCCTGCTTTAAGAACTATTTTTGTGTTTATCAACTTCTCAAGTTGTTGTTTAACCTCTTCACGACCTTTTTTGTCGAAAATTTTTATTTTGGCAGCAATCTGCTTATAATTCATCTTTTCAGTGCTATTTGAAAGCACATCTATTATCTGTTTTCCAAATTCATTCATTTTAATATCTGTTTTTTACGTTAAATGATTTCAATCTACAATAGATAGAACAAAGTTAATAAGATTTTTAACGAACTTCAACAACTTTCCATTTATTGTTATCTTCAGCAATTATAAACCAAGCTTCTATATTCGGATTCTTTTTCACAATATTAGAAGATTTTTCAAAGCCAAGAACCATAAAAGCTGTTGCAAAGGCATCTGCAGTGGCACAGTCTGGGGCAACAACAGAAACACTTAGCAGATTAGTTTTTTCTGGTTTTCCTGTGCGAGGGTCAAGGATATGGGTGTATCGCGTGCCTAATTCCTCAAAATAGTTGCGATAGTTTCCACTTGTAGCAACGGCTCTGTGATGTTTTAACGGAAAAGAATTAAAACTCTGTTGCGCACCGTTAGCATCATTACACGGCACCTGAATACCTACTTTCCAAGGTTTTCCATTTTTATCACCTCGCGCTGCAATCTCGCCACCAATCTCAACCAAACAATTAGAATACCCCATACTTTCTAAAAAATCGGCCAATTTGTCAACTGCAAAACCCTTAGCAATTGCATTAAAATTTAACTGTACCGCACTATCTAACCTCAAAACCTGATTATTTTTTACCTCAACAAGATGAAAACCCACGTGCTTTTTAGCATCTGTTAAACTATCATCAGGCACAATACGCCGCACACCTCCTTTGCCAAACCCCCACAACTGCACTAAAGGCTGCACGGTGCAGTCAAATGCTCCTTCTGTTTCCCTACTAACCTCTTTTGAAAGATTCGTTAAATAAAGAAAATCGTTATCTAATAATATATCCTCACCATTATTAAATTTAAAAATAGCAGAATTTGTGTCAAAAATAGAAAAAATCGATGATAAATCAGACAAAAGAGAATCGGTTTTTGCTTTCAAAGAATCATCTTTCAATCCAATATATGAAACTGAATATAATGTTCCAAACGCTTGACCATTAAAATGTTGTACTCTTACTTTAGAACAAGTACACAAGAGAGAGAGTACTACAATTAATATTGCTATCTTTTTCATCCATCAAAAATCGTTGCGAAGATACAAAAATAGTTTTAATTTCAGCTTATAGTATCTATCTTTCTTACAAATTTTTGGGAATGATATTTTTATATCTTTGCCGCATAAAAAAAAAGACTTAAAAATTTTTATAACACATTAGTTTTGAAATATTTACAAAAATACAGCTGGGTTATTTTCTGCCTATTGCAGATTAGTTTCTTTAAAATCAATGCTCAAGAAGAAGAGACTAAAAATTTTAAACATTCATTCACAACTTTTCATTTGGAGGCGCGAGCTGGATTTGAGTATCTTTACGAACAAACTTATGACCACCCCTCGAATATTTTTTCAAGAAACAACCATTATGGATTTCATGGTGATTATTTCAATTTTCTTTTGGGAGGTGATATTGGAGAACATATATCTTATTTTATACGTCAACGTATAATCCCTAAACCTGGTTATGTGAGTTTTTTTGACAATACAGATTTTTTGTATCTACAATACCGATTCAACAAAAATTGGTCTATACGTATTGGTAAAGAAGCACTTTATGTTGGTGGTTTTGAATACGATGCTCCTCCTATTGATGTTTATTTCTATACAGACTATTGGGGAGCTTTTCCTTGTTTCCACATTGGTGTTTCAGGTGCATATACCGACAATTATGGAAAGAATAAAATTGTTCTACAGGTTGCCAATTCTCCTTACGTTCAATACACTGCAAGCGACTGGAAGAAAGGTTTATTGTCGTATAATATCTTCTGGAACGGCAATTTCGGCCCATTCTCAACTTTATATTCTGTGAATTTTATGGAATATGAACGCGGTAGATTTATCAACTACATTGCTTTAGGCAATAAATTAACTTTTCCAAAATGGGAATTTTACATTGACTATATAAACAGAGCTTATAATTTCAATAGATTTTTCTATGATTTTTCAGTAGTATCGCGTTTAGACTGGCATGTTTGTAAAAGTGTAAACCTCTTTGCTAAGGGTGGTTTTGACCGTAACTTATCTGAATTAAAAATCGATGCCCCTATTGATATGTTGATGTTTCCAGGCTATCACTATTTTTACGGGTTAGGGCTTGAATTTAGACCTCGTAAATTCAGAGATTTGAGAATTCACGCTTTCTTTGCCCACGATAAGCGCGGACATTTATTCTTAGACACTGCAACAGACAATTATGAGCA
>CADBTU010000092.1 GCA_902797625.1 uncultured Bacteroidota bacterium
AGTGCAGCTTATCACACTAAGATATTTAGAAGAAAACTAAACTTCCAAGTTGGAGCGGACTTAATGTACAACACCAAATATATGGCCGATGGTTACAATCCCCTTCTCCATCTATTTTACACACAACAACACATGGCAACAGGAAATTATATATATGTCAACGCACACTTAGCATTAAAAGTTAAAAGATTATCTTTCTTTATTCGTGGTGGAAATCTTCTTGCTGGATTATTTAGCTTTAGATATATTACAACTCCAGATTATCCAATGCAAGGTAGAAATATGGAGTTAGGATTGAATTGGAAATTCTACGACTAATTGTTTGCTACTTTCCGATACAGAACTTGCCAAATATATTATTCAATATATCATCTGAAGATATTGTTCCAGTAATTTTGCCAAGATTATCAAGCATTGAACGAATATCTTCAGCAACAATATCTGCAGAGATGTTCAAGTCAATATTGTTTCTAACGTTTTCTATCGTTTCTACGATCTGATTGAGATGATAATAATGGCGTTCATTTGCAACGAGTGATGTGTTTGATGAAATACATTCTTTTTCTACTAAAGAATAAATTTTTTTAACTAAATCATCTACATTGTCTCCATATTTTGCTGAGATATAAATAGCTTCATCTAACATTTCTTTAGAATTAGAGCGTTTATCAGACTTATTTGCCACTAAAATAATAGAGTTTGTATTCAATTTTGTCATCAATTTAAGCGAATTAAAATTGCTTAATACCACTTGTTCAGAGTCATCAGAATCAAAAACATACAATAAAATAGCAGCCTCAGATAGTGTTTTAAAAGTTCTTTCAATTCCAATTCTTTCAACTTTATCAGAAGAATTTCTAATACCAGCCGTATCTATAAAACGGAAAAGTATGCCATTGATATAAAAAAAATCCTCAATAGTATCGCGTGTTGTACCAGGAATATCTGAGACTATTGCACGTTCACGTTGCAAAATTGCATTCATTAGTGTTGATTTGCCTACATTAGGTTCTCCAACAATTGCAACTGGCACGCCATGTTTTAACAAATTCCCTGATTTAAAACCCTTAAGCAAAAAATTTGCTTCTTGCTCAACATTAGATAACAGCGATAACAAGTGTTGTCTATCAGCAAATTCGACATCTTCTTCACTAAAATCCAACTCTAATTCTATTAAAGATGCAATACTCAAGAGTTCCTCTCTTAGAGAGTTCAGTTTAGTTGATAAAGTGCCTTGCAATTGATTCATAGCTATTGTGTGGGCACTTTCCGACTGCGCGTTTATCAAGTCTGAGATAGCTTCTGCCTGAGGAAGGTCTAACTTTCCGTTAAGAAATGCTCGTTGGGTAAACTCGCCTGGCAAAGCTAATCTACAACCAAAGTGGATAAGTAATTCAATTATCTTCTTTTGTATATAAATTGAACCATGACAACTAATCTCAACAACATTTTCGCCTGTAAAAGAGTGAGGTGCTACAAATTTAGTAAACACAACCTGATCTACAAGTTTATCTATTTCGTGATAAGTATTATTTTTATCATAAAGAGATGTAAATTTTGCCATATTTGCAGGCAAATCATCTATACTAAAACCATCTGAAAGTAAACATTCAGCTATTTTAAACGCATCAACTCCAGATATTCTAATCATTGCAGTCGCTCCTATTCCTGGAGGTGTAGCAATAGCACAAATAGTATCATTGAACATAACATTTTGTTTTATAACAATGAAATATCTCCTTTTCCCTCGCGCACAACCTCAATATCTCCTTTCGTACAATCTATAACTGTTGAAGGAACATTATCTCCAAACCCACCATCTATAACTATATCTACAAGATCACCATAACGCTCATATATAAGTTCTGGATCTGTGGTATATTCAATAATTTCATCATCATCTTTAACGGAAGTAGATAGAATAGGATGCCCCAAACCTTGAACTATTTCCCTAACAATTGAGTTCTCTGGAACTCTAATACCGACAGTTCTTTTATTACTTTGCAATAATTTAGGAACACTATTATTAGCTTCCAATATAAAAGTAAATGGACCAGGTAAGACTCTTTTCATCACTTTAAACACACTGTTGTCAATTGGTTTCGTATAATCCGACAAGTTGCTTAAATCATAACATATAAAAGTAAGAGCATTTTTCTTATCTTTTTTGCCTACAATTGAAAGTATTTTTTCAATACTTTTTTGTTTAAAAATATCACATCCTATACCATATATAGTGTCGGTAGGATAAATAACAATTCCGCCATCATTAAGGCACTCTACAACCGTGTTGATAGCTTTAGGATTAGGGTTTTCTGGAAAAATTTTAAGTAACATGACATATAAAAAAGAAGGGTAAGCTACTTATATCGCATCGCTACGACCTTAGTACCCTTGCTACATTCCTGTCCTGGGGGAGTTATAAGGGAGCAGATCGCATAAGACTTACCCGCTGCAAAAATACATTTTTTTTTTAATCCTACGCTAATAGCCTAAAATTTTAAGCATCGACTTGTAACTCTGTTCTTTAGCGAACAATTTTGTACAAATTTCACCCTCATCATCACGATAAATAATAATATGTTTAGGGGCTGGAGTCATGCAATGTTGTATTCCTCCGTAACCCCCTAAGGCTTCTTGGTAAGCACCTGTATTAAACAAACCTATATATTGAAGTTCATCGGTGCTATTTGATGAAGGGTAATTTTCTGAATCTATATGAGGAAGAAAAACAGCATTCAAATGTGCTTCTGAGTTGTAATAATCATGACTATCGCAAGTTAGTCCGCCAAGAAAAACACGCTCATACTCTTTATCCCAATTATTAACTGCAAGTATAATAAACTGTTGATTGATTGCCCAAGCGTCTGGTAATGTAGTCATAAACGAACTATCAATCATATTCCACAACTCACGATCATTTTGGCGCTTTTGTTGTAAAATTGAGAATAAAACTGCACTTGCTTCACCAACAGTGAATGAACCAAATTCAGTGAATATATCTGGTTCTTGGATACCTTCTCTTTGACAAATTTGCTTTATTTGAGATATAATTTCCTCAGCCATATACTCATAGTCATAATCAAAAGAAAGTGAGTTTTTAATAGGAAAACCTCCACCTATATTTAAGGAGTCTAACTCAGGTGAAATCTTTTTTAAATCACAATATAAATTAACACACTTTGTTAATTCATTCCAATAGTAAGCTGTATCGTGTATTCCTGTATTTATAAAGAAATGCAACATTTTCAGCTTAAAATTTGGATTATTTTTGATTTTTTCTATATAAAAAGGAATAACGTCATTGTATCTAATTCCTAATCTTGAAGTATAAAATTCAAAGCGAGGTTCCTCTTCTGAAGCAATTCTAATACCTACTTGACAAGGAATATTTATATTCTTTTCAAGCATATCAAATTCCTTTTTGCTATCCAACACAGGAATTGTATTTGAAAAACCTTTCTGGAGAAGTTCTGCAATATTATCTATATATCCTTGCTTTTTGAAACCGTTACATATTATATAGTTGTCTTTTTGAAACATTCCTTTTTCATAAAGTGTCTCAATAAGATTAATGTCAAATGCAGACGAAGTCTCAATATGAACATCATTTTTTAAAACCTCAGACATCACAAATTCAAAATGTGAACTTTTAGTACAATAACAATAATGATAAGAACCTTTATAGTCTGATTTTGCTATAGCAACATTAAACCATCTTTTCGCCTTTTGAATATTAGAGGTTATTTTGGGCAAATAAGTAATTTTTAATGGAGTACCATATTGTTTTATTATATCCATCAAAGGTACATCATTAAAACAGAGTTCACCATCTTCTACTTTAAACTCTTCTTGAGGAAACTCATAAGTTTGAGAAATCAAATCAATGTACTTGGTTTTCATAATCATTTTTTTTAGTTAATAAATACTTCGCAAAAGTATATAAAAAACTAACACGGATTATAAAAAAAAGTAGAATCTAATTAAAATACATTAAATTTAACAAATAAATGTAAATTAGTTATGTTCTCTACGATTCTCGCATTCACATATATTTGTAATCATAATTACTGTATTTGGCAACAATTTTTCCATTGCTTCCAACTCCCATTTTGCAATAGGAACCTGCCTTAAATCAATTATATTCAATGACTTACGCAAAAAAGAAATAGATTCAGGGAGAACATATAATGGATTATCCCAAGCATCAATACTCTTTAATGAAGAAAGTTTTCCAACACTATCTGGAAGAGATTCGATCATATTTCTTGATATTATCAAAGACTCTAATTCCAATAAGTTACACATTGACTCAGGCAATCTAACCAACCTATTATTATCTAAATTAAGGTATTTTAAATGAGTTAATTTAGAAATATTTTTATTAAGCAAGCACAATCTACACCCTTTCACTGTAAGTTCTCTCAATTCTGTAAGAGTAAAAATTTCTTCAGGCAAAGAATCTCGATTAGATAATTTTGTCAACTTTAAGCGATATACATTCTTATCAGACTTTAGAGCCTCATCTACTGAAGTAAAAATATAACCATCGTCATTTATGGCATAACGTGTGATAGGAGGCCGCTGAGAATAGAGCTCACCAACCGAAATAATTGACAGAACAGAAAATAAGATTATTACTTTGTAATCGGTTATCATTGTTTTTGAGATTTTGGAAGCTTTACATATAAATCTGTATTACGAAGATCTAACTCTAATTGTTGAATCAATTGATGTATTGAATCAAAACGGCATTCGTTGCGCAGGTGGCGTATAACTTTAAAATCAAGATTTTTTCCATATATATCACCACAGAAATTAAGTATATGTATCTCGTATGTAGTTTTAATTAGGTTAAGAGTTGGCCGAGTACCAACATACAACATACCCTTATAGAGAATATCATTATACCTAACTATAACAGCATATACTCCAACATTTATACTTTTAATTGATTCTCCAGAGAGGTTTGCGGTAGGAAAACCAAACTTTCTTCCATTACGAAAACCATGAATCACCTTAACTGAATGCCACTCCATATAAGCTATCCAACAGAACCAGAAAGAGTCAGCGACAACAATTTTTGAGCTTCAACAGCAAACTCCATAGGTAATTTATTTAAAACTTCTTTAGCATAACCATTAACAATCAAACTTACAGCATTCTCTTGATCAACACCTCGTTGCTGACAATAAAAAAGTTGATCTTCCGATATTTTAGAAGTTGTAGCCTCGTGTTCAAGAACAGAAGAAGAGTTGTCGCATTGTAAGTCTGGCCATGTATGCGCACCACATTTATCACCCATCAACAAAGAATCACATTGTGAAAAATTTCTGGCATTTTCAGCGTTTTTAGCAACCCTAACTAATCCTCTGTAACTATTCTGACTGCGCCCTGCTGATATACCTTTTGAAACAATTAAGCTACGTGTGTTTCTTCCCAAATGTATCATTTTTGTTCCTGTATCAGCTTGTTGAAAATTATTAGTTACTGCAACAGAATAAAATTCACCAACAGAATTATCACCCTGCAGGATACAACCTGGATATTTCCAAGTAATAGCAGAACCTGTTTCAACTTGGGTCCAAGAAATTTTCGAATTAGCACCCTTACAAAGTCCTCTCTTTGTAACCAAATTATATATACCACCCTTTCCATTTTTATCTCCAGGGTACCAATTCTGTACTGTAGAATATTTAATCTCTGCATCTTTAACTGCAATAAGTTCAACAACAGCAGCGTGCAACTGATTCTCATCACGCTGCGGCGCGGTACAACCTTCCATATAACTAACGTATGAACCTTCATCAGCGATAAGAAGAGTGCGTTCAAATTGCCCTGTGTTAGCTGCATTTATTCTGAAATATGTCGATAACTCTATCGGACAACGTACACCTTTAGGAATATAACAGAAAGAACCTTCGCTAAAAACAGCAGAATTAAGTGCAGCAAAGAAGTTATCAGTGTAAGGAACTACCGTACCTAAATACTGTTTTACAAGGTCTGGATATTGCTTTACCGCTTCCCCAAAAGAACAAAAAATAATACCATGCTTTTTCAAAGTATCTGTGAAAGTAGTCTTTACAGATACAGAATCTATAACTGCATCTACAGCAACTCCAGCCAATGCCTTTTGTTCGTCTAAAGAAATCCCCAACTTATTGAATGTATCCAACAATTCTGGGTCAACTTCATCTAAAGATGCAAGTTGTTTTTTCTTTTTTGGAATTGCTAAATACTGAATATCTTGGTATTTGGGCTTCTCAAACTCAAGATGTCCCCATTCTGGTTCTTTCAAAGTAAGCCAATATCGATATGCCTTTAGCCGAAACTCAAGTAGCCACTCAGGTTCTTCTTTCCTCGCCGAAATCCTTCTAATAATATCTTCACTAAGTCCTTTTGGAAACTCTTCTATATCAATATCCGACACGAAACCGTATTCATATTCTTTATCGGTTATATCTTTTAATATATCGTTATTATAATTTTCTTCTGATTCTTTCATTGTAAGAGAGCTTTCAAAACTAATAATTAATTTTCAAGTAAAAAGCGGGCACATTCAATTCCAGCCATACTTCCTGTTCCTGCAGCTATAACTGCTTGGCGGAATACAGGATCTTGAACATCGCCAGCAGCAAATACGCCAACAACATTTGTGGCTGTGCTATCTGGTTTAGTAATAATATACCCTTGCTCATTCAAGTCTAATTGGTTTATAAACAATTCTGTTGTTGGAACTACTCCAATAGCCTCAAAAACTCCATCAACAGAAATTTGATGTTCCTCTTTTGTGATTGTATTTTGAAGTTTAAGCGCTGTAACTTTTTTCATAAAACCCTGCTTCTCGCCTACTATTTCCATTGGGATATTATTCCATAAAATTTCGATATTAGGTGTATTTTTTACAATATTTTGAAGAGCCATAGTTCCTCTGAAAGCGTCTCTTCTATGAACTATATAAACTTTTGTGCAAAGATTTGAAAGATAGATAGCATCTTCTAAAGCTGTATCACCACCACCGATAACTACAGTAGTTTTGTTTCTAAAAAAGTTACCATCGCAGGTTGCGCAGGTAGAAACCCCAAAACCACGGTATTCATCTTCACCTGGAAGGTGCAACCATCGTGCACTGGCTCCAGTTGCAACAATAACTGAATCTGTAATTATTTCTTCACCATCATCTAAAACTATATGAAACGGACGATTTCTAAAATCTACATTTTCAACAGTTCGAGGCAACATCTCTACTCCAAGGTAGATAGCCTGCTCTCGAAGCTTGTCAACCACTACTTGCCCGCCAACTCCACCAAAAAAGCCTGGAAAATTTTCTATTTCATTAGTAGTTGTCAACTGCCCGCCTTGCAACATACCTTCTATTAAGAGAGGTTTCAAATCAGCGCGCGCTGTATAAACTCCAGCCATATATCCTGCTGGACCAGAACCTATTATTAAACATTTTACCTTTCTTGACATAATATTTATTTTCTAATAAACTCAAAATTAAAAAATGGAATCGTAACCTATCAGTGTTAAATTGTTTTTTATAGCTCTATCTTAACCCCATTTCGGTGTTCTAATCTGGGTTAAAAACTCTTTCTCATAACGACCTATTGAAATAGCATATAGACATTAATAGGAATAAGGTCCTTTTCTGTTGAAGTCCCATAACTCAACGAGAAAGCGCGCATATTGTGCCCTAACATAGTTTTAGTTCCTGATTCAGATAAAATAGCACTAAAATAGTCATCATCTGGTTCGTTAAAGAGAGTTATTTCACGTACAGCTGAAGAGGCCACTGCATCTGAAATAATCTTATACGTTGGGTTTTGAGACAATATTTCATTTTTAGTTATCATTTTTCTATACCTCAAAAGAACATCTCTTGAGGGTGAAAACACTAAACCTCCATTTATTTCGACAAACCACCTTAAAGTATCACTGACTAAAGATGTTAAAGTTGTTGAAAAAACTTCTGGTAAAGGATATATATTATCAATGGTAGCACGAATTAAAGAATCTGAAACCTTGGTTCCAGCAAAGAATGTTAGCACTGAAACATTTGTATCAGGAAGTAACGATAAGAGCGAAACATAAGATGTATCGTGCTTACAAACAAAAGTACACAACTCTTTAACCGACAATCCCTCTAATATGCGACTGCTTTCTTTTGGAAATTTATAATTAGACAACATCGATAAATCTTTTGTTGCAAATGTTTCAAAACGAGAGAATCGCTTCGAGTTGTTAGGTACTAAAGACGCAAGATTAAAACCGTTACCTTGCTCAATAACATTATCTATATTTTCAGAAAGAGAATAACCTGAAAGGAAAATTTCATTTTTAGAAAATCTAATTTGGAAGCCAATCCAAGAAGATTGTATTAATTCTTCACGTAAATCGTTTATAGTTTCAGTTTTTAATAGATATTTTAGATAATTAAGATAAGATTCTTGATTTATAAGCAACCAATTCTGTTTTCTATTTTTCTCTGAAATAGAATAAACTTTCTGAAAATCTTTATTAGAGAATATTTTTTTAGGGTGAATTTGTTGAAGAATAGCTTTTTTTAATAAATCAGGGTCTGTAGAAAAAGAAATAACATTATTGCTATACGAAAACTTCATATTTTGGAAGTTAGTACCGTAAGAATAGATCTTGCTATTTTCAAAATTGGTATAATTTTTTTGATCAATTTTAAGTGCACGAAGAAGATTATTAAAATCTGACTTAGAAGCCCTAAGATTAAAAAGTAACTTAATTCCATCATCATATTGATGAGCAGAGATAGTGAATCGAGAATCAGATGACCTTATTTTCGAACACATAGTTTCGAATGCAGGTAGAGCGTCAAGAGCAAATATTTCGTTAAGATAATTGGAAAAGTACGGGTATTTTCCTGCGAAGTCTGAATTATTATTTATATCGAAAACGTAAATTGCATCTGGCGGAACAGATTCAACAACATCACTCTCTGATTGTCGGAAAAAAGTGTAATAAAAATATATTCCAATACCAACGACCAGAATTGCTAAAACTGTGAGCCATATATGCCAAGATTTGCCTTCGCGAAAAGTGCCACTCATAAAATTATTATTCGTTTGTTTGCTCTTCTGCAGCCTTTTCAGGTTCAGGATTTTCTAAATCAACAAGTTTATGATCCACTAATATGTTATACCAATGATAAACCTTTTTCATATTTGATACATAAACTCTTTCTTTGTCATATTCAGGAAGAATTTCTGCAAAGTAGGCTTTTATGGCATTATTATCTTTAGGAATATCAACTTTCTTACCGTCCTCTTTTTTATAAATATTTTGAAATACTGTGGTTAGAGGAATTTCATCGGTTTCTGTAAAAATTGCAATATTATCCAACGCAGCTACCCCATCGTTTGAAAAAGCTGGGAAACGTTTTCCATCATCCAAACCCTCTACTATGAAACTATTAGGGGTTTTTGATATAAATTTAAAAAGTCCGTTTTTTCCTGTAATTGATAAAATTTTGCTTAAATCCATAATTATTTTTTATTTATGTTTTCTAATATTCGTAATATTCTAAATTTCTTAATTTTACATAAACTATCAGACCGTCAAGACAACAAACTTCGTATTTCCAATTATTATTTTTATCATGTTTGTAGAAATAATGAAATTCTTTAATATTGTGAAGGCGATCTTCAAAAATTGTTTGAATTTGGCGACCTTGCTGGTCGTATTTATTGTAAGTATATTCTATCATCTGATTTCCAGATTTATAAACACACCTATTAACTTCATCACCATAATTATCGTACTCTATCTTAGCTGTTTTAAAGACCTTTCCATTCGGCTCATATTCTACTATTTTCGTAACTAAACCAAATTCATTATATTTATTTTCAGTTTTAGTTTTAAGATAACCAAACGACTGAATTGCAGAGACAATATTACCTATTCCATCAGTAGAATATTTAAAAGAGATAACAATTGAATCGTTTTTGTAAATTTTTTCGGATTCTATAAACCTGTTTCTATCATAATGATAGGTTCCATAAGTGAGACAATTGCCAAATTTATCAAATTCTTCCCAGCTTTCAATTAGAGCGTCAGGAGCGTATCTATATTTACGAATCAGGATAGTATCTTTCTCTTTATCAAGTTTTGCATAACTCATAAGAAATCCATCTGAAGTATAGTGTTGGTAGGAATAGGTATCAGGAGAATAGCATTCAAGAATGTTTTTAAGATTAGATGTGTCAGAAACAGATATTGAATCTTTATGAATATAGAAAGTTTGAGACTCAAGATTTTTAACATTTCCAAAGATATGATTTCTTTGAAGGTGATTTTTTTTAACATCAGGAATAACATCTATGGTTGAAGTTTTCTTTTTGCAAGCAATAACCACAACAATTAACGTTAAGTGTAATATAAAAAGTCTTACGAGTCTCATTCTGACTATTAGTTAAATTGTTGTTCAATAATATTATCGTCAACAAAATTAGGAAGAGTTACTTCTAATAGAGGGCAAGATTGCATAGCGCGTTTAATAGCGAAAATTGCGCCATCGTTGCGAGCCCACGCACGCCTTGAGATACCATTATTTACATCCCAGAAAAGCATAGAGCGAAGGCGGCGGTCGCTATCTTCAGAACCGTCAAGAACCATTCCAAAGCCACCGTTAATAACTTCGCCCCAACCAACGCCACCGCCATTATGTATTGACACCCAAGTAGCACCGCGGAAACTGTCGCCTATGACGTTATGAACTGCCATATCTGCGCAAAAACTTGAACCATCATATATATTTGAAGTTTCGCGGAAAGGAGAATCTGTGCCAGACACATCGTGGTGGTCGCGACCTAAAACTACAGGAGCCGATAATTTTCCTAACTTAACCGCTTCGTTGAATGCTGCCGCTATTTTGGTTCTACCTTCTGCATCAGCATATAGAATACGAGCTTGAGAACCCACAACAAGATGATTTTCCTTAGCTCCTCTTATCCAAGTAATGTTATCTTTCATTTGCTGAGAGATTTCTGAAGGAGCATAAGCACTAATCTCTCGTAGAACATCCATAGCGATATGGTCTGTAATATCTAAATCTTCAGGCTTTCCTGAAGTGCACACCCAACGGAAAGGACCGAAGCCATAATCAAAGCACATAGGTCCCATAATATCTTGTACGTATGAAGGATAGCGGAATGTTCCATCTTCTTTAAGGATATCTGCACCAGCGCGTGAAGACTGCAACAAAAATGCGTTGCCATAGTCGAAGAAATACATTCCACGTGAAGTAAGTTTGTTGATAGCGGCAACTTGGCGGCGCAAGCTCTCCTCTACCGCAGCTTTAAATTTTTCAGGTTCTTCAGCCATCATCACATTAGAATCTTCAAAAGAGATTCCTACTGGATAATAACCGCCTGCCCATGGGTTATGCAAAGAGGTTTGGTCGCTACCTAAATCCACGTGAATATTCTTTTCTGCACAATACTCCCACAAATCTACGATATTTCCTTGATAAGCAAAAGATTTTGCTAATTTCTGTTCTTGAGCTTCAGTAACTTTCTCAAATAACTCATCAAGACTATCGTAAACTTCATCTACCCAACCTTGTTGATAACGTTTTTGAGTAGCTGCTGGATTTATTTCTGCTGTTATAGATACTACACCTGCAATATTACCCGCTTTAGGTTGCGCTCCCGACATTCCTCCTAAGCCAGCTGTAACAAATAACTTTCCTGCAATTTCGCCACCTATTTTACGACTTGCATTTAGAACTGTAATAGTAGTTCCGTGAACAATACCTTGTGGACCGATATACATATAAGAGCCTGCCGTCATCTGACCATACTGACTAACTCCAAGTGCGTTAAATCTTTCCCAGTCATTGGGTTTAGAATAGTTTGGAATAACCATTCCGTTAGTAACAACAACACGAGGAGCATCTTTGTGTGATGGAAATAACCCGAGTGGATGTCCCGAATACATAACAAGAGTTTGCTCATCTGTCATTTCAGACAAATATCTCATAACAAGACGATATTGTGCCCAGTTTTGAAACACCGCACCGTTTCCACCATAAGTTATAAGTTCGTGAGGATGTTGAGCAACGGCTGGGTCAAGATTATTTTGAATCATAAGCATAATCGCCGCAGCTTGCTTTGATTTTGCTGGATACTCTTCAATTGGGCGTGCATACATTTCGTATGTAGGGCGATAGCGATACATGTAAATGCGACCATAATCGTGTAATTCTTTAGCAAACTCAGGAGCCAATGCTGCATGTTGCGAAGCTGGAAAATATCGAAGAGCATTGCGAAGAGCTAATTGCTTCTCTTTTTTTGTCAAGATATCCTTTCTTTTAGGAGCATGATTTATAGTTGCATCGTATGGCTGCGCTGAGGGTATCTCAACTGGAATACCTTTCCTCAAATCATCTTGAAATTCTTGAAGTGTCATAGTATTTCTATTTTAACATTATCTCTTAAAAATGAGCGGCAAATTTACACAAATTTCTAATATCTACAAACACTGAATGTTTTCAAAAAAAATGAAGATAGTGATATTTATCTAATATTGTTTTGTAAATTTGCGGCGCTTATTTTCAAGTAATAAACTTAATTAGCAAACTAAACTTATATAAACATCAAATATTATGAAAAAAGACATTCAATCTATAAAAAATCTAATAATCGTAATCTTACTACTAAGCCATATCTTATTTTGTTTGGGGCAACGAGTAACTATATACGAAGCAAAACAAGTTGCCACTAATTTTTGGAAATCAGTTACATGTAGCAACGCTATACAATGGATAGACGTAACATCACAAACTGAATTTCAAGAATTTTACATTTTTGCAAACAAAGATGGAGAAGGTTTTGTTTTGGTATCGGGCGACAAATGTGTGCAACCGATATTGGGATACTCTACTAATAGCTTAATTCCAGAGCATATTCCGAACCACGCTTCAGCCTTTTTGCAGAGTTATGAGTTAGAAATTGCCCACCATAAACGTCAGCACTCACCCGCAACTGCGGCAATTGAGATACTATGGGAACAGTTATTAACAGGAACTTACACCTCACAATCAACAAATTCGGCAGGTCCTTTGCTCACTACAAATTGGGACCAAAGGCCTTACTATAATGAGCTATGTCCTGATTCTGCTGGCGTACATGCTGTAGCTGGTTGCATTGCCACTGCTACAGCACAAGTTATGAAATATTGGAATTGGCCCACATCTGGCACTGGTTCACATAGTTACACAGCCGAAAACTTTGGTGAATTATCAGCCGACTTCGGTGCAACAACTTACAATTGGTCGCTAATGCCTCACTCTTTATCGTCTTCCAGTAGCAGTGAAGAAGTTAACGCTGTGGCAACATTGATTTATCACGTAGGAGTTGCTGTTGAGATGTTTTATGGAATCAACGGTAGCGGTGCAACTTTAAATTCTTACGGATACAATTCTTTACCTTGTAGCGAGAATGCTCTAAAAAATTATTTTCGTTACAAAAATTCGCTACATAGTATATATAAGGAGCAAACTTCAAACAATAATTGGATATCTACACTTACTGCTGAGATTGATGCTGGCAGACCTATACTTGAAAGAGGCGGTGGCGATGGCGGCGGACACGCTTTTGTATGTGATGGTTATGATGCAAATGGTCTGTTTCACATAAATTGGGGCTGGAGCGGTTATCTTGATGGATACTTTGCTCACAATGCCTTAAACCCTGGTGGCGGTGGCACTGGCGGTAACAATAATCATTCTTACAACGAAGGTGTTGCTATCATTGTTGGAATTGAACCAGATGGCTATCTTTTCTCCTATCCTAAAAAACTATTTTTTTCTAAAAATGGTGATACTAAATCCTTTTCTATAACTCCTAACAACAACTCCAATACTAACTGGCAAGCAACAAGCGATCAAACATGGCTCACATTGTCGCAAACTTCTGGAAATTCCTCTTCGAACTCTACAACAATATATGCCACAGCTTCAGTAAATAACACTGACAACGACAGAACCGCAACAATAACTATAACTCAAGGCACAGAAACAATAACAATACCCGTTGTTCAAATTTCTTGCTCATCTGATGAACAGTGTACTATAAAAATTGCTATGACTGACTCTTACGGTGACGGATGGAACGGTGCAAATCTTACTCTAAGCACAACATCTGGATATATTTACGGAACTGCAACTTGTACAAACGATAGCACAACAATGCAATTTAATGTCTGTCCTTCAACATTAGTGCTAACATGGAATCCTGGATGTTATGACAGTGAATGTGCTTTCTCTGTGTATAGTAACAGCGGCGAAATACTTCTTAACTCTTCTGGCACTCCTTCGGGAACATTCACTATTTCTGAGCCTTGCGACACAATCACACTCCCTGAAGAGACTTGCCTAATCACTTCATTCCCTTGGACTGAAAATTTTGAAAACAACTTCAGTTGTTGGAGTATGTTTGACGGGGATGGAGATGGTAATAATTGGTTTACCATAAATAGTGTTTCACAAGATGGAAATTTTTCGATGGCTTCATATTCCTACAACGCTAATCTCGGTGGTAGTCTAAATACTGAAAATCACCTGATATCCCCTGCTATTTTAATACCTTCTTCGGGAAACTATCTACTTTCGTTTTACGCCTGCTGCGCACACTTAGGATACCCTGACACATTGATGGTTAAACTTGCCATTGGTGAGGATAATTACAATTTTTCAACAACTATTATGCCTCTCACACCAATGACATCAACTACTTTCCAATTATACTCAATTGATTTGGCAAATTTTAGCGGTCAAACAATACGATTAGCATTTATCCATAAATCATACGATGGAACTTATCTACTATTAGACAACATATCTATAGAGAATATAAACACCAGCTATACAATAAACGTTCAGTCTTCAAATAGTTCTATAGGAACCGTAACAGGAGGTGGAACTTATAATATTGGTGATACAGTTATGCTAAACGCAACAGCTAATGTTGGTTACCGTTTCACTGGATGGAACGATGGTTTAACTGATAATCCGCGAACTGTAATAGTTACTGAAAACACTACTTACATAGCTTATTTCAACGATTTAGGAGATAGCGAGCGGCACTACGACAACGAAATTTATAGTAATAGCGTTGGCAATGGTAACTCTATATATTGGGGCATTCGCTTTCCTGCTGGTTCTTTATCTGGATACAACTATTTAGAAGCAGTACGCATTATGGACAAATATGCTGGAGATTACGAACTTCGTATATATCAAGGGGGCAACAGTGCACCTGAAACCCAACTCACAACACAAGTCTTACAGTTGACAGGTTCAAATAACTGGTTCGAAGCATCACTTAACACTCCGATAAACATAAACCATTCGGAACCATTATGGATAATATTCTATAACAATGGTGTTGCTTATCCTGCATCAGGCAGCACTTATGCTGGAAATCCTGATGGCTCTTGGATTTCGGCAAACGGTACTTCATGGGTCAATATCTGCCAATATGAACTATACTACACTTGGATGATTCACGCAGTTTTAGGCAACGAAAGCCTACCAACGCAACAATATACCATAACTGCAATTTCATCTAACAATATTATGGGAACTGTTTCTGGAGGTGGAACATTCAACGTTGGAGCAAACATCACATTAACAGCCTCTGCTGCATCTCACCACCATTTCACTAATTGGCACGATGGTAATCAGTCTAATCCACGCGCTGTTACAGTAACTGAAGATGCTACTTACATTGCAAATTTCGCAATCGACAAGCATGAAATTATTGTCAATAGTGCACAACCTACAATGGGTAATGTTAGTGGTGGAGGAACTTTCGATTACGGGACAGAAATTCAAATTGTGGCTATACCTTATTCGAATTATGAATTCACAAAATGGAACGACGGCAACACTAACAACCCACGGCAAATTACTATAACAGAAAATAAAACTTATACAGCCGAATTTCAATCTACAATTGGCATCGAAGAGCTGAAACAAAAAGAGATTTCTGTTTTAAGTCATGACAACGAGATAATAGTTTCTGGAGCTGAAGGTTTATTGTTAGAATTATTCGATATTACAGGGAGAAAGATTGCTCAAGATAGTCGCACAGAACTATCACGCAGAGTTTTCTCTGTAAACTCAAGTGGTGTTTATTTAGTGCGTTCTAACCACGGCACTACCAAGAAAGTATCTGTTTATTAAAATTAAATAAAAACTTATTGAGAAACAATTCTTTAAATAATTATCTCAGGAGAGTATTTAAAATCTCTAAAGAATCAATTTTTCGTATATGTTCATTGTTGATTTGAAGATATGTTACAAGTTTCTTAAGTAAAGAACTTCGAATGTTATATGGAATAGAAAAATAATCATCTTTTGAAAGTAAATTATGAAAATATTCACTTTCTATTTTGTTCATAATATAAGGACTTTCAATAAAAATATCACCAAATTTTGCTTCCTGAAGATTGAAGAAAATATTATTTGAAGAGTAATTATCTTGGGGATAATAGCCAAGTTTATCGGTTAGTTTAATTATAAAAAAGAGAGGCAAATTGGCAAGGTGATTGTCTGAAGTTAAATTAACATCTTCAATTTCAGACTTCATAAATTCAAAAAGTTCAACATCTTGACCGAAATCACTAAGAAGTTTGTAGAGTATTTCGTTATAAAAAAATAAAATCGAATTTCTTATAGGATCAAATAAAATATCGTTTCTATGGTAATGTATGGAAATATCCGTAAAATATTTAAGAGTGTTCTTATTGTTATCGTTATAAGTTATGTTAAGAATTGAGAGAGGGTTAAAAAGCGATACATTAAATTTAGATTTCTTAGAATAGGCATTCTTAATCATAAAAGATTGATTACCTTTCTCACGAGTAAAAAGGTTCACTATCAACGATGTGTTTCCAAATTTTGTTGTACGAATAACAATAGCGGGTGTATCAACAATCATAATCCACTTTAGTTTATAAAAACAAATTTGGTAACAATTTTTTCCCTACCCTCTTCGTCTGAAGTCATCACATAATAAACGCCTGAGGCGGGTCGGTTTCCAAAATGGTCTTTGCAATCCCAAACTAACTGTCCACCATGACTATAACCTTGCCATACGAGTTTTCCGCTGCTATCTGTTATTTTACATAAAGAGTTTGTTTTCAAGCCTTTTACTGCAAGATAGCCAGAATAGTCGTGAGGTACAGGATTTGGAAAAACCAATAAATCTTCGTAAGAATCAAAACCAGAAGTAGCAGTTCCCCTATAACTTACCAATCCTTTGGATGTTGCAAAAAACACATCGCCAGAATGTTGGTTAATGTGAATAGAAACTATCTGGTCGGAAAGCAGCGGATGATCTTGAGCAGTGAAATGTAGTAATTCTTCTTGACCATTCTCACTCATAAGGAAAACACCAGCTTTGTTAGTTCCAATCCATTTTCTGTTGGCACCATCAACAGCTATTGCAGTAACTTCTTCATATTCTAAAAGCACGGAAACATAACCATCTTGTTCTAATAATATATTGCGTGGATATGTTGCTGAATTAAATACACGGTTAGAGTTATAGATAACTTTCACCCCCTTGTCTGTACCTATCCATATTTTTCCATCAAGGTCTTCAGCAATACAATAAACACGTGAAGAAGCCACTTCAGCGGCGGCATTCATATCTATTCTTGCAAATCTATCATCTGCAGGATTATCTAAAGTACCATTGTCGGAAAAAGCTATTAAACTATAGTGATTTACTGTGCCATCGCGTGGAAAATTAACCCATTTGTAGCCATGAGAATCTACAACAAGGTTTTCTGCAACAACTCCTTCAGGAGTAGCAGCTATCACCCCAGTGCCTATGTTGTATGAGTACCAATCCCCAGATTTTGTGAGCACCTTCAACATCTTTGAACTCTGACTGTTAGTCATCCATAGATTACCTTTTTTATCAAAATGAAGTCCAGAGACAAATGTTTGCCCTGTAGTTGTTGAATCTAAAGGAGAATTTGCAGCATTGTAATGAGCTACAACATGATTGTTTTTGTATTTGAAGAGTCCATTACCCCAAGAGGCAACATAAATTTCTGTTTCATCTTCTGGATTTATAGCAACATCTGTAAGGTCGTATGTATTATGATTTTCATCATAGTTAATAAAATCGTATGCATTGAAACTCCACGAACCTTCATTAAAGATACTTATTGCAGGATATTTGAATCCTGGGGCAAAAGATGAGGTTCCTTTACGAGTGCCGTGAACTGCCGCAACAACACCATTTTTCGAAGACATACGCTCTACATAATCAGTATATACAGAAGGTATAGAATATATCTTGTGATAGTAATATTGCAAATTATTCTGAACTAAACCATAAGCATTATCTGCAACCCATATATCATCTCCGTCTATAACAGCTTCTCTTGCATCTGGAAATGCATAATTCTCATACCACGAAACTAAGGTTAATCTATCTAAATTAGCATTAAGCAATTCAACATAATCCCAGTTGCAGAGAAGTATAGTATTGTTTTGGACAGTCATTCCGCGCACAGATCTGTATGTTTTTTCTGTTGGAAGCAAAGCATCTGATGTGAGAATTAGTAGAGAATCATCACTATTATTTTCATAATTATGCTTGCAAACAAATACCTTATCATCAACACAAGAAATAAATGAAGCACTAATATGAGCCTCTTTTTTCCAATTAGAAAAATCAAATAATGATTGTGAATTTATATCATTACTAAAAATACCCTCCGTAGTTGTTATATACCATTTTTTGGAATTATGAGATATATCTGTTGGAACAAATTGTTTATTATCTCGTTTAGTAAACCAAGTGTCTGATATAACCAACTCTCTCAAATCAATGATTACAATCCCAAATGGATAAACAAGATAAGCTTTATCATCAAACTCGCGACAAATATTAAGAGTTTTAGAAGAAGACAACGATTTGTCTTTAATATCACAAAGATTAATAATTTTGTTTTCTATGATAAAATCTATGTTACCATTTTCATAGGCAACTATAATGGAGTTATTAGTTTCAAAATGAAATATTTTAACTATATCAACATCAGAAAGACCTTCTACTTTCGACCAATATGACAAGTCAGGGTCTTGTTGAGATATTGACTTTTTATTTAGTAGTAAAACCGCATTATTAGCAGCTGCATATACAGTATTAACATCAGATGTAACAGAATGAAAAGAGTGTAAATTTGCATGGGTTGTAAATGTACCTATTTTAGTTTGCGCATAAATATCTTCAATTGATATATAGCTTAAAACAACTACCAACAAAGACAGGAATATTTTTTTCATAACTAATAAATTCTGATGTTTTGTCGTTTTAATTGATTTGCTGGAATGAATGATGTTATAACACTAATAAAAATTATCGTTATCAATACTAATATCATATCGGTAATTCTAATTTGTACAGGATAATATTGTATTATGTAATTCCCGTTAGTACCACCTAATTTAACTACGTGGAAAACTTGTTGTATTAAGCAGATTATTGCACCTACAACGATTCCAACAACACCTCCAACTAAAGAAACGAGATTTCCTTCATAAATAAAAACTCTTTGGATAAATCTTTGCGAAGCTCCAAGACCATACAAAACACCTACGTCGTGTTGTTTTTCAATTATCAACATTCCCAAAGCTCCAATAATGTTGAAAGACGCTAAAATAAGAATCAAAGCTAAGATTAAATAAATTATCAGTTTTTCTGATTTCATTGTTCTATACAATGATTCCTCCTGCTGATATTTGTCTTTCAATATATATTTTTCACCAAGGATAGACTCTAATTTTGGACGCACAACGTTATACTTATCTGGGTTAGTTAAGGAGATCTCTATTGAGGTAACTTCATTTTGGTAATTCATCAGTTCACGAACGAAATCAATCGAGCAGAAAAGAATATCTTCGTCATAGTTTGTATTTGTACAAATAACACCATTGGGAATAAGATAACGAGTATTAAAAGATTCTGCTGCATTGGCATAATTCTTTTTAGTCCTAATAGGATAATAAAGTTTTAGTGCCCCATAACTATTGAGATTTATTTGAAGTTTTCCAGCAGCTCCTGACCCAAGCACTGCACACTGAAACCCATCACGTTGTAAATTAGCCTCTCCATCAATAAGCATTTTTTGAAGTTGTTTCCTTGAAAAATGGTCGTTTGAAACACCTTTTAAATATAGCAACTCTTGACTATTATCGTAAGTTACCAAGGATAAATCACAAACAATTTGGTCAACGTATGCAACTTCCTGCATATTTTCTATGTGAGACAGAGGAAAACTATCAATAGAAAAAGATTTACCCTCAACAGCGGTTACTTCAAAATCAGAATGTAACGAATTAAACCAGCCTCCAATAACATTCGACATACCATTGAAAACAGAGAGTACTACCACAAGAGCAGCGGTACTAACCATAATTCCCAGCGCAGAGATTCCTGAAATTACATTTATAATATTATGTTCTTTCTTAGAAAAAAGATAGCGAAGGGCAACAAATAGGGCTGTTTTGTCAATGCATATATTCACTCAACTATTTTTTGAGAAGTTCATCAATTCTTTCTAAATAATCTAAAGTATCATCAATAAAGAACTCTAAATTAGGAATAACACGAACTTGATTTCTAATTTTTTGTCCCAAACGGTAACGTATGTCTTTAGTATTGCTCTTTACTAATTCTATGATAGCCCTTTTGTCTTCTGTATTATATATGCTTAAATAAGCTCTTGCTATTGACAAATCAGGAGAAATTGTAACGTTAGTTACTGTAATCATACATTTGTATATATTTCGGCTATCAAGAAGGAAAATGTCAGCGAGTTCACGCTGCAACATAGCAGCTATTTTCTGTTGTCTTGTTGTGTTCATAGAAAAACATTTAGAAGTGCAAAATTACATAATTTCCATAAATATTGAAGATGGAAAAGATGAAAATAAATATTTAAATTTGTGTTGAACTATTTTGCCATATTTTCCAAGATTCTTCTGCCTGAATATAAAGCATTTCAAGTCCATTTTTTACTTTTGCACCACGTTTAACACCATTATGTAAGAAAAAGGTCTCTTCTGGATTATATACTAAATCGTATAAAAAATGTTTATCGTTGATGTATTTATAAGGAATTGGAGGGTATGTATGATTATCAGGAAATGTTCCTAAAGGTGTACAATTTACAATTATATCAACAGATTCAATTATTGATTTATCTAACGAATTGTATGAAAAACCACGCGTGCATTCTCTTGATACAAATATAACTTCGCAGTTTTTAAGTTTTAAAGCATAGCTAATTGCCGCTGCTGAACCTCCTGTACCTAACACTAACGCCTTTTTGAGAATTTTATCTTTTATTGTTTCATAAAAGCCAACGTAATCCGTGTTATAACCTATCAAATGTCGGCTTTTTGAATCATTTTTTATAGCAATAGTGTTTACAGCACCTATATCTGCTGCAGCTTCAGAAAGTTCGTCTAAGAATGGAATAACAGCTTTTTTGAATGGATTTGTTACATTTAATCCAACAATATTTCGGTCTTTTAACAATAATGTCTTTATATCTTCAGGATAATCAATCTCGTAGAGCGAGTATTCAGCGTCAAAAATATTCTCTGCTTTGAATTTTTTTTCAAAATACAACTTCGAGAAACTATGGTTTAATTTTTTTCCTACAAGCCCAAACTTACGCATACTATTCGATATCCACAGATTTCTTCTCTTTTTTTGATGATTTTATCCATTTAAAAGCAATATATAGAAATCCTAAGGCACAAATAGAGAGCAAAACAATAGTTAACTCGTGGTTGTATTTGTCTATTAAGTCTTTTTGTCCGTGCGCAAAATATCCCAGTACAGCCAAAATAACATTCCAACATCCAGCACCAATAGATGTAAATAAAATAAACATTCCTAAATTCATTTTTGCTAATCCTGCAGGAATTGAAATCAACTGACGAATTGCAGGAATGAAACGCCCTACCAATGTGGAAACGTTTCCGCGTTCATTGAAATATGTTTCTGCTTTCTTGACTTTCTCACTATCAATAAGAAGCATGTGCCCTACTTTACTATCCGCAAACCAATAAACAATAGGTCGCCCAACAATCAAAGCTAAAAAATAGTTAATTACAGCACCTAATAAAGCTCCTAATGTAGCAAAGATAACTACAAGCATAACATTTACAAATTTAGAATCTGTAACATATAGTGAGCTATTATTTTCATCACAAGCTTGATAGGCAGCTGGAGGCACTATAACTTCTGATGGAAATGGAATAAAGGAACTCTCTATTGTCATAAGTAGTGTTACCGTACCATAATTAAGATGATTATTGTACCAACTTACAACTTTATTGGTGATTGATTGTTTTTCAACCACATTGACAGAGTCTTGCGAGAAAGCGCTTAAAAATAAACTTAAAAATATAAATAACGAAAATAATTTTTTCATAGATATTATGAGATTACAAATATGGAAATACTATGTCGAAAATATTTTGAAATTTAGTGTACATCTCTTCAATATCAATTTCAAAAAAATCTTCGTAGATGTTGTCTTTGTTTATTACAATTGCATTTTTAAGATGTGATTCTGCTTTTTCTGGGTTGTTATCAAGCATATATAAAATTGCAAGAAAATATCCAATATGTTCGTATGTTTCATCATCTTTAGGATTTGATATACACTCTTCTAAACAGTCAAAAGGAAGATACTCTCCACTAATATTGAGGTCAAGTGCTATAATAGTAAGATATGCGCAATATAAGTGATCTTCTTTAAATAAATTTCTTACATTTTTACAGATAAACTTAAAAGACTCAAGGCTTTTGATGTCGAAAAAAACTTCTAACAAGAAATTCGAATCTTGAACATTGAGTTTTATTTTATCGGAAATTTTATCAAAAAAATAGGGCAATTCGTCAATCCTACCTGCATCATCTAATATCGCAACCATTTCGGGCAAGAGCATAGGAAAACTAAAATCTGTTTGATCTGCTTTCAAAAGATATGTTAAAGCTTCAGAAAATTTGTTCTGGCAATGCTTTGCTGTGGCTATCAAAACGTTAGCTGAAATATTATCAAAATTATTACTTATATACTCTGAATACTCAATCGTTTTATCATAATCTTTTATAGAAAAATACGCTTGACAAAGTGCTATATAAGATTGAGGTGTTTGAGCTGCCGAAATCGAAAAATGGAATGCTTCGATAGCCTTTGTGTAATCCTTTCGCAACATATAGGCATTGCCTAAAGATCTCCAAACAGTGTATTCTAAAGGATATGTATCTGCAAGTTTTTTGAGAAATTTTATATCGTAATCGGTGATATTTACCAACGATTCTGAAGTATCGTCCGATTCTATATTTATTAAAATTTTGTCGTTAAAAATATCTTCTAAGTGATTGTGTTCAAACTCAAAAATATGTCTTCTGATTACTATATCATCTATATTATTCAGAGCATTAACATCCAAATCATAAGCATCTTGAAAATAGTTAAAGGCATTAGAAACATCACCTTTATCAAGACTAATTTTTGCAAGGAGAAAATATATTATTGAGGTTGGTTCTAAAGCAATAGCTTTTTTTGCAAACTCTTCAGAGTTAAAATCTTTCAATTTATATTCATAACTTGCTAAAGCCATCTCTTCGAATAGTTCTGCACTATTAGTAAAACTTTCTGAGATCTGCCGATAATATCTTTTTGCAGAATCTAATCTTTTTGTTAAAAAGAGATAACGTAGTTTCCAAATCTTAAATATCATTGAATCTGGAAATTGTTTAATAGCGAGTTCTATAGCTTTTTTTAGATGATATTCGGCATCAAGTTTATGTGCTACTGTCATTATTTCAACTAATTTTACAATCACCGTTTCAAAATCATCTTCATCTCCATAGAAAGTTATATTATTATCACAACAATCGCAGAAATGGAGTGTGAGCATATCTTCAGGCGAGAGGTCATCGGCATGATTACCGAAAATATCTTCTGAATCGTAATTATAATCGTCAATATTTCCCATAGAATTAAACGGTTTAGTGTGTTTAGTTGATATTTAGTTGCTGGTTAATTTCATCAGAATTTTTTCCAAGAAATTTCAAGTATTGTAAAAAAACAGGCGTTAATGAGTCGTTTGGGTAGCGATTTATAAAGTCACGATATTCTGTTTCTGCACTTCTCCAATCTCCGAGAATATCTTCGTAAATAATAGCGCGCTGCCAGTAACAATATCTTTCAGCACTATTATCTGAATATATTTGTTGAAACTTATTAAAAATAGCAATTGCTTGTTTAGCGTTTTTAGCTTTAAACGCTTCGTTTTTAGCTCTTTTAGCAAGAATCATGCTTGCTATACCAGCACGATAGAACATTTCTGGAGATATAGAATCGTCAGGATTTTTATCAATATAATCAATTGCTTGCTGAATAAATTGACCAAAAGCAGCTGTATCAATACGACCGCAAACAGTATATATTGAATCTGCCTTTATATAAGCGTTTTCTAAAGAGCTACGCTCTACAGAGAGAACTTTATCGTCTGA
>CADBTU010000093.1 GCA_902797625.1 uncultured Bacteroidota bacterium
CTATAAGATAAGTTAAAATTAGGCTTTTTCGATAATTTAAAATAGACGTGTGTAATAAAAATGTCGCGTCTATGATTAGTTTTAAAAATGGAATTTCTATAGGCAAATTTACACTCCTCATTTGAGAATTCAAAAAATTTGTTCTGAGATAAATTAAAAGCACAAACTTTCAAAATAGAATCTTTCACCTCAACACCATAAGCACCGATATTTTGCACTGGCGCACTACCCACTAATCCAGGAATAGCAGTGAGATTTTCAAGTCCGTAAAAATGGTTGTTAACACAAAAAGTAATCAAATCATCCCAACTTTCACCAGCAGCAACTTTAATTACAACATTATCTGCATTATTCTCCACAATTTCAATGCCTTTTATCTCAGGATGAAGTATAACTCCATCATAATGACAAGTAAAAAGAGTGTTGCTTCCACCACTTAAAATGTAATATTTTTGATTATCAAGAAATTCTTTTGTGATTTTTGATAGCTCATCAGAATTTTCAACACTTATAAATGTCTTACATAACACATTCATTCTAAATGTATTATGATTTTTTAAGTTGAAATTTTCGGTAATTAACATTGGAGATGTGGTGTTCTATTTAGAATAATCTCTTTCTCCAAAAATTGCACTTCCGATACGTATCATGGTACATCCTTCCTCTATAGCAATTTTGTAATCGTGAGTCATACCCATTGAGATTTCCTTGAAATTTTCATTATTAGAAAAAAATTCTTTTTTAAGTTTTTCAAAGATATTTTTAAGATTTTTGAATTCAATGCGCACTTGTTGTTCATCGTCTGTGAAAGTTGCCATACCCATTACTCCGTAAATATCAATATTTTTCAATGATTGAAATTCTTGATTTTTGAGCATATCCACACATTCTTCTAACGAGAAGCCAAATTTTGTTTCTTCGGTAGCGATATGAAACTGCAGAAGACAAGGAATTATTCTGTTGTTTTTAGTTGCAAATTTGTTTACTTCTTTAAGGAGACTAAAACTATCAATACTATGAATAAGCGACACAAAAGGTGCTATATATTTAATTTTATTTTTTTGAAGATGTCCAATAAAATGCCATTCAATATCTTTGTTGAGAGTTTCGTGTTTTTTACTTAGTTCTTGGGCTTTATTCTCGCCAAAACTTTTTTGTCCAATATTATAAAGTTTTTCAATATCCTCTATAGGCTTTGTTTTAGAAACTGCTATAAGTTTCACATTTTTTGGCAAAGACTCCTTGATTTTATTATAAATACCTATATTCATTGTATCATTTTTAGTGACCCCGGCGGGATTCAAACCCACGACTTTCAGAACCGGAATCTGACGTTCTATTCAGCTGAACTACGGGGCCAGAGCGTGGCAAAAGTACAAAATTTATTTAGATTGCAATCTATCTGAATTTCCGGTGATTCATAAATCTGTTCTCCTTTTCTATTTCAGAAATTTTCATTATAGTCTCTTCAGTAAAAAAGGATTCCACTATTTTTTCCTCTAAATAATTAACAGCCATATCATTAGGATGACATAAATCTTTTCCGTAGAATCTATAGTCGCGAAGGTCATCAAGTAAATATTCAAAAGCAGGGAAATAAAAAGTTTTTTCATTATCAATCAATTTCTCTAAAGACATGATGAGTGTTGCTTTGCTGATAGAGTTTCCGTGCGCTCCGTCGCTAAGGTGCCGCACAGGACTCACTGTAAAAATAATCTTCATCTCAGGATTTATCTCTTCAAGTTTAGATATTAGATTTTTCCAAAGCGAAACGACTTGCTTAATATCTAATTTTATTCTTTCAAATTGATGATTTGGAATTTTATGACAATTTGATACGATGAGATCGCGAGGTATAAATTTATAACAATAAGCTGTACCAAATGTTATAAATAGATATTTAGTCTTTTTTAGAAAAGAAGAACTCTGATATAGTTGTAATTCTATATTATCTTCAAAATCCTCATATATATCTTTTGAAAATTTCCCATGATGGGCAAAACTAATCCAGAGATCACGATATTTATAAAAATATCGATTTTTGTCTAACTTTTCAGGGTTTATCATAAACTGTAGAGCCCGTTCAATAGAAACAGGGTTAAAAAGTACGCCAAAAGGGTTAGATAAAACGTTGAAGCGGCGAGAGTCGAAGTAATGACCGATATTATCAGAGAAGCAAGAGCCTACTAACATTATTGGGTCATCTAGCTCAATAGTAAATGGATATTTTGGTGCGGGCAGTATCGTTCTAAATTGCATAAGTCTTAATTTGGGATTATTAATTTGGCAAATTTCAACACTAACGTTTTGGTTCCAACTGTATCAAATCTAACCACTGCACGAGCGTCTGCACCGAAGCCAGACAAAGATTCTACAATTCCAAAACCAAATTTAGCATGATAGACGCGAATTCCAGCACGAATTTCTTCAGGATTTGCAGGTGATCCTATCTGTTCTACTTTAACGTCTTGCTTTGTTTTAATATTTGGTTTTCCTGTATGTACCTCTTGTCGTCTTTCAGAAATAGTTCTCTCTCCAAAGTTTTTACCTCCGTGTGATTCAAATTTAAATGAAGAGTTATATTTAGAAACACCTTTTCCTTCCGAAGCTTTAGAGGTTATTTTAAGATATTTTTCAGGAATTTCATCTAAAAATCTACTTGGTTCACATATTCTAAATTGCCCAAACTGAAAACGAGATGTTGCCATTGTTAGATATACCTCTTTGCGAGCGCGCGTTATAGCAACGTAGAAAAGTCGTCGTTCCTCCTCTATACTTTGGCGGGATTCTAAAGACATAGAAGAGGGGAAAAGGTTCTCCTCCATTCCTGTTACAAAAACGTAATCAAATTCTAATCCCTTAGCAGAATGAATTGTCATCAAACGCACCACATCAACTTCGCTATCATCTCTATTTTTACCTTGCAGATTTGTTTCTTCAAGGAGCGAAACTGATTGCATATATTGGTCTAACGTTGGAAAATAATCTTCAATAATCTCTCCTGTTGATTCATTGATTAAATTATCGGGTTCAGCATCGGTGAACAATTTCATAGAATTAAGCAATTCGTTAACATTGTCTAAACGCTCTTTATCTTCAATATTTTCGTTCAGAGCTTTTGCAACACCTGATTTAGACACTATAAGCATACCGAGTTCGTAAGCGTCTGTGGTTGTCAATTGAGCAGAGAAACCCTCTATCAAAGTGGCGAAATCTTTGAGTTTATTGATAATGTTGATATTCAATCCTGTATTATAGATTTCGGGGTGAGCAACGGTTTCCCACAAAGGAACATTAGCGTTAATGGCTGTAGTCATCAACTTTGCCACAGTAACATCTCCGATTCCGCGCATCGGAAAATTGATAATTCTTTTTAGAGATTCTTCATCGTAGTGATTGATGACAACTCTAAAATAGGCCAAAACAGTTTTAATCTCCTTGCGATTATAGAAAGAAACATTTCCAAAAATCTTATACGGGATATTACGTTTTACAAGGGCTTCTTCAATTGCACGAGATTGTGTATTAGTTCTGTAAAGAATAGCAAATTGATCGTTTCTAACATGCTTATTCATCCTAACTTCAAAGATTTTCTCAGCCACTGCTGTAGCTTCGTCAGTATCAGAAGATGTCTTAAGAAGTTCTATTTTAGAACCTTCATCATTTTCGGTCCAAACCTCTTTAGGCATTCTATCTTTGTTGTGTCTTATGACAGAGTTAGCAGCGTTAACAATATTTTGGGTAGAGCGATAGTTTTGTTCGAGTTTAAAAATTCGAGTATTAGGATAATCACGTTTAAAACTAAGAATATTTTGAATATCGGCACCGCGGAACCCATAAATACTTTGTGCATCATCGCCCACAACACAAATATTTTGATTCAAAGCTGCCAACTGTTTGATAATATAATACTGAGCATGATTAGTGTCTTGATACTCATCAACAAGTATATATGTAAACCTGTTTTGGTACTTATATAGTGCCTCTGGCGAATCGCGCAAAAGAATGTTCATATAGTAAAGCAAATCGTCAAAATCCATAGAATTGGAAATTTTCAAACGCTCGTTATATGTTTTAAAAATCTGATGAATATGCGGTCTGTTCGCCATATTATCAATAGCTATTATTTCGCTATTATTCGCGTAGTCATCAGCAGATAGCAAACTCGACTTAGCAGAAGAGATTCTGTTAGCTATAAAACGTGCATCATATACTTTAGAGTCTAATGACATCTCCTTAACAATAGTTTTAATCAAAGCTTTTGTGTCGTCGGTGTCGTAAATAGTAATGTTATTAGAAAATCCTATCCTCTCGGCTTCGGCTCTCAATATTTTCAAAAAAACAGAATGAAAAGTTCCCATTGTAACTGCTTTCGCATTTTCAACGCCCACAAGTTTTGTAATTCTTTCACGCATCTCCGCAGCGGCCTTGTTGGTAAAAGTGAGTGCTAAAATACGATAAGGACTTATTTGCTTAACTGCAAGCATATAAGCTATTCTATATGTTAATACACGCGTCTTACCAGAGCCTGCGCCAGCTAAAACCATCATAGGACCTTCTGTTTCCGTAACTGCTATTCTTTGCTGGTCGTTTAGTTCTGATAGTATTTGTTCCTTCTGGTTCATCTCAATACTTGTATCTAAAACTTATTAACTAAAAAGTTGTTAATAAAAAATTTGTTAAATTTTAATTTTTATTAAATAAATGATATACTTTTGCGATAATGAAAGCATAATACAGGTGACCGGTAAGTCCTACATTTGAAATCATAATCTTTCCCTCCTATACACTATTTGGCAATTACTAAAAATCCGGTCGCCTTTTCTTAGAGATCTTTTGTAAGACTCTCGTTGAGAAGTTGTCGTAAAGACGATGAGGTTAAATCTCTGGTCATCACACCATTTTTACAAACAGATATATTACCTGTTTGTTCAGATACAACAACAGCTATAGCATCTGTAAATTCAGTGGCACCTAATGCCGAACGGTGCCTAAGTCCAACTTCTTGTGGTAGATTTCTATTTTTGGAGACTGGAAGAATACAACGAGCCGCAGCGATGCGGTGATTTTTGATTATCACCGCACCGTCATGTAGTGGGCTATTTTTATAAAAAATATTTTCCAACAGATCAGCTGAAGGTTTTGCATCAATTTCTTCTCCCGTATTAAGAAAATCATCTAAAGGTGTTTTTCTTGCAAAAATTATCAATGCTCCTGTTTGATTTGCCGACATGTGCCTACAAGCTTGTTTTACAGCCTCTATCTCTTCAGAATACGAATTTTTACTTTGCTGCTTTACAAATCTATCGCTGAAAAAATGGAGTATTCTGCCATCGCCTATATACAACAAAAATTTCCTTATTTCGGGTTGAAAAAGAATGATTATAGCTAAAACTCCAACATTTATTAGTTCATTCGTTAGGTCTGTTAGCATTGTGAAATGGAAATAAGCAACCATTTTCCAGAGAATATAGATCAAAGCGAGCACCCAAAATAGTTTGACTGCCGCAGTACCTTTGGTAAGTTTATAAAGCTCGAATAGTAAAATAGCTACTATCAGGATATCTAATACATCAACAATCCTAAAGTCTATGATATTGAAAATAGTTGCAAGTTCCATAAGATTTTAAGCTAATAGAGCTGCTAAAGCTATAGAATAGAGTTTAGTTTTAGCACTATCACCACGTGAAGATAGAACGCAAGGAACTTTAGCACCTTTTAAAATTGCACCTATTTCTGCATGGTTGAATTTTGTGCAGCATTTATAGAAAACATTACCGCTTTCGATATTTGGGAAGAGAAGGCAATCTGCATCACCCGCAACTTCGCTTTTAAGTTTTTTAATTTC
>CADBTU010000094.1 GCA_902797625.1 uncultured Bacteroidota bacterium
AGCTCATAAGCATCGTCAAGGTGTCGGCCTATCTCCACTTGGTTGAATGAGACTTTACCGTCTTTATAGACATAGACGTAGCGATTGCCAGAACCTTGCTGGCGGAAGATGGCCTCGTCGGGTACAACCACGTGTTTCTGTGTACCGAAGTTGATGGTTACGCGGGCGTACATACCTGGGCGCACACGGCCGTCGCTGTTTGATAGTTGAACCTCCACAGGGAAAGTATGCGTTGCACCATCCATAGTGGGATATATGAGACTCACCTTGCCCTTGAACTCCTCATCGCCGTAGGCATCAACCTTCACACTTACTGGAGTGCCAACTTTCACGCTCTTGAAAAGTGTTTCAGATATATTGATGTTCATCTTCACAGGAGTGATTTGTTGCACTTGCACCACAGGCAGGCCGCCAAAGAGGTCGCCGCTGTCGTAATTGCGCTGAGTTACAACACCAGAGATTGGACTTACAAGTTGTGTGTTTTCCAACAGGTTGTCGTATGTGGTTTGCGCCACATCAACCTGCGTTTTCAAAGCATCCCAATCCGATTTAGAAGCACCCCCCGCTTTGTAAAGTTCATCAACACGGTAAAAACTCGTCTTCAGGTTATCTAACTGGGCTTTCGCCTGTTTGAGGCTGTTCTCGTTCATTTGCACGAGTACTTTACCTTTGCTCACGCGGTCGCCAACCTCAACGTATATCTTGTCGATTCGGCCACCAGTGAGTGGGGCAATATTGTTAACGGCATTTGCTTCTACAATAGCCGTGTACTCGTATGTTTGTTCAACTTCTTGCGAATGAACCTCTTGTGTACGGATCGTCATTTTGTTGTCGCCAGCTGTAACCACCTTGTCTTTACCCTTGCAACCCGCTGCAACCACTGCAACAACCACCAAAATCCCAATAAATAAGTTTCTCTTCATATATAGTTTCAATTTTTATTTCTTAATTTCTTAATTTTTTAAAAATTACTCTCCTCTCCCGAGCGTAGCGTCCAAGTTTGCCCTCGCTGTCAGATAGTTGTATATCGACTGGCAATAAGTGAGCTGCGTGCTTGTCAACGTCAACTCTGCGGAACTGAGGTCTAACCAGGTATTCATCCCTACTTCGTACTGTTTCTTAGCAATATCGTATGCTTTCTGTGCTTGATTCATCGTTTCTCTGTCGGCTGCTATATCTTCAATGGCTTGTTGCATATCGTTGAGATAACTTTGCACGCCAATACGCAAATTTCTCTCTGCATCCAACTTTTGATCACGCATATTCTCAATATTCATTTTCGATTGCTTCAATTTAAAGTTTGTTGATGCCCATGATACTATGGGTACTTGTAAAGAGAGAGCAACATACGAATAAGGATAATTTGTAAACTGTTTACCATCATCACCCATACCTGAGTATTGTAAAGCTCCTGCTAATGCTAACATAGGCAACGACGAACTTGTTATTATCTTTTTAGATTGCTCCATTTGCTGTATTCCTAAATCTAACTGACGCAACGCAGAATTGTAAGCAAGTTGTAAATCTTTCTCATCAGGAACTTGCGCATTTAGAACTTCTTGCTCATAATCAGAAAGTTGTCCGTCAAAAATCACTGGCTCATCAATATTCATTCCTAATAAAACTTTCAATCTCATAGCCGCAAGTCGTACTCCTTTTGCTGCTGAAGTTACCGCTGGGCGCTGGTTTTGCAAGGCTACATCTGAACGCAACTTCTCGAATTCCGACACCAAACCCTGATTGAAAGAATTTGTTACAATCTTATTGCTTGCTTCTAAATTTTCATAGCTTTTTTGAAGAACCGCATACGACTGCTTAGCCAAAAGATAAATGTAATAAGCTTGCTTAACTTGGTTTGTCAGCTCAATTTTGGAAGAACGTGCAGACTCCACAGCCAAATCTATATCCATTGCGCTAAGTTTTAAACTTGACCATAAAGCTGGTGCAACTAATGGCAAACTAAGATTTGCACCAACAGAGTAGGTGTTGTCGCGCCCCATTTTCATATTTACGGTTTGCCCTCCCATATCTACAGACATAGTTTGTTTAAGGAGTGTTCTATTGTAGTTTGCCGCAAGCGAAACATCAGGAAAAAGCGAAACTATCTGTTCTTTCTTGTACACTTTTTTTATCTCAATAGAACGATCGGCTATACGCATCGTGGGAGATTCAGAAAGAGCTATTTCTATCGCTTTGTTGAGATTTACATGGACAGAATCTTGTGCCATAACATTTACTACTGGAACAAGTATTACAAGCAAACAAATAAGAATCTTCGACTTAAAATTATAAAAACTTCTTTTTATCATTACTAATCTATTGATTTTTAGACTTTTATCAAAAATAAAACAAATATTTCAAACGGCTGCAAAAATATAAAAAAACCTTGTGTATTTTATACACACGTAAAAAAAAATTATTTTAACATAAATTAAGAATTGTTTGCAAAACAACATTTTTTTTTTATGCTTAAAAATCATCATTATTGATGATTTTATTGCTAAAACTCATAACTATTACACATATTACACAAACCGTTTAGAATCTAACTTTATTCTTTTTAATAAACTCCTTGTATGAAGATTCGCTATATTTATAATATTTTGGTGCTCGAGGTAGTTTTTTATCTTCTGAAGACTTAGCAACTGGTTGTATTATATTGGTAATCAAGCTAAATGTTGTCCAATGTTTTTGAAAATTTCTTCTGTCGAATTTTTTATTAAAAACACTTTCCCAAAGGCGACAAAGGTCAGAAAGTGTAAACTCCTTATCAAGCAAGGCAAAAAACATCGGGTCGAATTTTATAGAAAGACGCAGTTTTTCAATTGCTTTAGTGAAGATTTCTTCGTGGTCGAAGGCCAACTGAGGTAGTTCGTATATATTAAACCACTGAACATCTGCAGCATCGTCGGCGGCTTTAGGTTTTACATTTCTGACAAAGGAATAGAAAACAACTGTAATAACTTGTTCACGCGGGTCACGGTCAGGCTCACTCATAGTGCAAAGCTCGCGAGTTTCGAGAGGGGTTATAGATGTCTCTTCTTTCAGTTCGCGAAGAGCTGTTTGTTGTAAGGTTTCATTCTCTTCCATAAAACCACCTGGAAATGCCCAAAAATCTTTGAAAGGCTCGTTTTTTCTTTTTACGAGTAGCACTTTAAGATCTTTTCCATCGAAACTGAAAACCACATTGTCAGCCGAAACCGCAGGGCGCCAATATTTGTATTTGTAAGGATGATTATCGTTCATATTGTTTTTTTCAATTAAAATGCTTCTTACTTTGTTATTTGCAGTATTTATCGAACTTGAAGCAAGAGACCCTTAAGATACTCACCTTCAGGATGATATATATTTATAGGATGATCGGGAGATTGTTGAAGATGCTGAACTATGCGAACCTCTTTTCCTGAAATAGCGGCGGCAGAGAAAATTGCAGTCTGAAAATCATCGCGTCCTACCGCCTGAGAACAAGAGAATGTAAACAAAAAACCTCCATGTTTTATCTTTTCCATTGCCTTTTTGTTGATATTTCTATAACCCTTTATGCCTTGCTCTTTCACCCTGTGATGTTTTGCAAAAGCCGGCGGATCTAAAACTATGAGGTCATAGTAATCGTCAGGCATCTTATCTAAAAATGCAAAAACATCTTCACAATGCGATTTATGTTTGTCAGAATACTCTTTTCCCAAGAGATCAACGTTTTCATCCACTAAAGAAATAGCTTTACGAGAAATATCCACAGAGTCAACATGTTTTGCTCCGTTTTTTAATGCGTAAAGAGAAAATCCACCAGAATAACAAAACATATTCAGAACATTTCTACCTTCCGATAAAGTTCCCACAAGTGCACGACTATCGCGCTGATCTAAAAAAAATCCCGTTTTTTGCCCGTTTTCTACATCAACAACAAATCTAACACCATTTTCAGATGCAATGATTCTCTCATCCGGAGTGCCGAAAACCCAACCATCTTGAAATGAATCTACATTTTCGATAGCGTTTTTTATGTATATTGCTTTTACATTTGGTATCAAATTCTTGATATTATCAATCAATATATCTCGAATATTATACATTCCCATCGAATGAAATTGCATAACAACATGACTATCAAACATATCTACAACCAATCCAGAAAAGCCGTCCCCTTCTCCATTTATAAGTCTGAACATATTAGTGGTGAAATTTGGGAGAGACAAACTTTTTCTATAATCAATTGCATCTTTAAGTTTACCTTGCCAAAATTTATGATCTGGTAAGCACTGATTAAAACTGAAAATTCTGACGGCGATAGTGTTGTTATGATAAAATCCAGTTGCCAGATAGTCGCCTTGTGAGCCATACACTTCCACAACGTCGCCATCGTGGAGTTGCTGTTCTTTGCGAGCAATAGCACCAGAAAATATCCATGGATGCCTTCGTAACACAGATTTTTCTTTACCTTGCTTGAGGATTATTCTATTAAGATTATTCATCATAGAGTAACTTATATTATTTGCTTCTTCATGTTGCTGCCGATCATGGTGTGATGTCTGTAAATAATCATGATAAGCAAACAACGCTGCAAAATTATAACAATTTCTACTAATGTGGTGAAAAAACAAAAAAGTTAAGAGAGAAAATTTCCTATCTTTGCTGCCCAAATCAATCGGAATTTTAAACTAAAAACGAAGAATATATACGAAACAACAGAAAATAGAAAATAAATAACATATTAACATAAAGCGTTTTTGCTTTTCAAGTGGACCTGAAATCGCCAAATTTCATAATTAACCACGCAAGAAAGCAGGACGCTCACGGTATAT
>CADBTU010000095.1 GCA_902797625.1 uncultured Bacteroidota bacterium
CATGACCCTTGTTGTAAGTTCTGCCTATAATGTCAGTGAAACCAGAACCATCTGTCAGGGTGATCTTCCTTACACTTGGAACAATTTTACTTTCGGTACCGGAGGCACACAGACTGTTACTCTTACCTCGTCTGCTGGTTGCGACTCTGTTGTAACTATGACACTTGTTGTAAACGCCGCATCACACGAGGATATTCAAATCTCTGCTTGCGATAGTTATGAATGGAATGGACAAAACCTAATCACCTCTGGTGAATACACCCATACCTACACCTCGTCAGTTGGCTGCGACTCTGTTGTAACGTTGCATTTGGTAATAAACCACTCCGTCAACTCCGAGTTCACCATTGAGACCTCAGATAGTTGTTACAATTGGAACGGACAAACCTATTGCGCTTCAGGCGATTATATTCAAACGCTAACATCTGCTAACGGTTGCGACTCAACAGTTACATTGCACCTAACCATAACCGTAGGTATCGATGAACACGATTTCTCCGCCTTGATGACTTTATATCCTAATCCAACTTCAGGCATCATCAACATAAATATCACTAATTTCAATACTCCAATCACCAAATTCCTCATATATGACGTTTATGGAAAAATTGTGGATGAAGTTCGGTTGCAGCACAGCGACTATATGGAAACGTTACATATTGACCTATCGCGGATGTCAAACGGAATCTATTTTGTAAAGGCAGAGGCAGATGGCAAAGTTGTTGCTGTACGAAAAGTGGTGAAACAGTAACACATTTTACTAAATAACACAGCAACTGCAATTCGACAGAATTATTGAAAGGCACGTTGATCTTGATTTAGGTCGGTTTTGTATTTGTATGGGCGAACAATCATTCGCCCATACAAACGTTTCAACCAATGCAAAAATAATGTTTTTTAAATATCTCGACAAGAATAATGCATTTTCTGTGGGGTAAATATCTGTAATTCAATATGTTGTTGTTTTTGATGCGTTTGTTGTGGTATTTGTAAAAAAACATTTAACATCAGTGGATTATAAAAATAAAACTTTGTAGCTATCCTATATTTTGGTTAGATTATTTTTTCAAATACGCAAAGTTGGCCTAAGATACAATATTTCCAAAAATGCAGAAGTTTTTTTCTCACAAGTAAGATATAATTTTAAAGTTTTTGATAATCAATAAATTAGGAGTAAATAAAAAAAATAAAAATATGGATTTTATTTGTACATTCGCGGCGCGATTTACAAAAAATAAATGGAGTTAAAATATCAACTATAAGTTTTAATAAAATTATACAAACAATGAAAAAAAATCTATTCTTATTGCTGATGCTCATAATGTTGTGCTTCAGCGGAAAGGCGCAGACGGAGGTTACTATTGGTAACAATTCGTATTCTCTTAATAACGCCGCGCCATTGCATCTGTATTATAAGTATTCTATTAGTCAATCTATCTATTTGGCTGAGGAAATTGGCACTTTTGGTTCTATCACATCAATTGCATATAAACAGTTGGAAACAGGTGGAACACGAAACATTTCTGTCTATATGGCCGAAACTGAAAAGTCGCAATTTTCATCGTCTTCAGACGCCTTGAGCGCATCTGATTTCACTCTGGTTTACAGCGGCACTTGGACAATTGGTGTTGGCGACTGGTCTGTAATCACGCTAAACACACCATTTGAATATTCTGGCGATGGGAACCTTGTGATTGCATTCATTGACGAAACAGGAAGTTATATTGGATCTTCCAAGTATTGGCAATCCACTTCCAGTCCAGGTCGTTCGTTGAATAATAATTCAGACAACACTCAATATTCCATATCATCCACAATCAGTGGCACTCCCTCCAGTTATTACCCTGATGTTAAGTTGACAATCATAGAAAGCGAAAATATGTGCCATCCTGTATCCAACGTTGCCGTATCTGATGTTACTGCAACCTCCGCCACTATTTTGTGGACAGCTCCAGAAGACGGTGGCAGTTACATAGTAATGTGCAAGAAGGCTTCACAGTCATGGGACGACGAGGATGTTGTCATCATAGATGGTATCAGCGAGACATCATACGAGATTAGCAATTTAAGTGTAGTAACGAGTTACAATGTGCGGATTATCAATAATTGTGGCGACGAACAAAGCCCTGCCCGTTCAGCCAACTTCGTAACTCTCTGCTCAACAATTGCAGAACTCCCATATACTGAAAATTTTGACGCTATTGCAACAGATTCAATAGCCAACTGCTGGACAAAGCTAAATCCTTATAACAATTATCCTCGTGTAACGACAAATTCAAATGCTATGAGCGGTAAAGTTTTGGAGTTCCGTACCAACAATGCATACAGCTATGCTGTCCTCCCAGCATTTGAGGAAGACTTGTCAAATTTGCAGATTTCTTTCTACACTCGCCGTGAGGGTACAAATTCAGGTACATTTGAGGCAGGCTACATTTTTGATTTGGATACAGCAACATTTGTTTCTGTATTTTCAACATCATCAACTGAAATTGGCGACGATGAATACCACAAGATTATTGCAAAATTCACAGATTTTGAATCAGATGGTGAAAGTGTGGCGTATATTGCCTTAAGATACAAGAATGCACCAGGCTACACAAACTGGTACTGGTTTGTTGACGAAATAAAGGTTGACTATGTTACAGACTGCACAGAGCCAACTCAACTCAGCGAAAGCAACATTAAGTCAACATCCGTTGATTTGACATGGGTTTCAGACGCTGAAGATTACACTGTTTATTACAGAAAATCTTCCGAGACAGAATATATTTCTGAACAAAACATAACGTTAGACGACAACAATGTGTACACTTTGGAAGGACTTGATCCCGAAACAAGTTACACATGGTACGTTGAAGCCAACTGCGGTAGCTCAGCTGTTCAGAGCGACACAGCAACGTTTACTACAGAGTGCTCTCCTATTGCCGAGGTTCCTTATACTTGGGATTTCGAAACTGGCAACACTGGCGGCACAACCTCAAATCCACTCCCAAATTGCTGGAAGAGAAACTTTTTTTATTATCCTTACGTTTATGAAACAACTGCAACTTCTCTGAATGTAACAAGCGGTACGCACTATCTGTACTTTTACACCACAAACAACACCGCCATAATGAATGCTGTTGATCCTGATAATCTTGACATTACGCAACTTCAGATTACATTCAATGGACGTTCAAACGCAACGTCAGGTTCTCCTATTTTGGTAGGCGTGATGACGGATCCTTTCAATGAATCAACATTCGATACAGTGGCAGTAGTACAACTTTCCAACACAATGGATTCGTATGATGTTAATTTTGCAAACTACGAGGGTGAAGGCAACTACATAGCTTTGAGAAACGGGTCATCCTATTCAATTTGTGTTGACGACTTGATTTTAGACTACATTTCCGATTGTCCAAGAGTACAAGATCTTGCGGTATCTAATATTACGGATGCAACAGCAAGCGTTACATGGACGGGTTTAGTTGACAACTACTCAGTTCGCTACAGACCTACAAGTGATTCCGTTTGGATCACTGATGGCGTGGAAATTGACGGCACAACCGCAACATTGAGCGGCTTGAGTCCAATAACCTTATACGTTGTGCAAGTTGCTCCAGATTGCGGTGGAGATATAGACGAATCTATGTATAAAAGCACCTCTTTTACAACAACTTGCGGTCTCTACGAAATTCCTTTCGAGACATCTTTTGAAAATTCCGATGAAGACGTTTGCTGGACTATTGCTTCAAAAGGATTTGTGTATGTTTATAATTATGATTATTATGATGATTATTATTATTATACTACTTACACATATCCTAATTTCCTCCATTCCACTGAAACAGCAAGAACAGGTTTAAGTAAGGTATCAATGGGTGCAGAAGAAGGATACACAATGGTGTTGGCAGCACCAAAGGTAAATGCAGATATTGAAAATCTCAGACTTCAATTCTATGCAAAATATTGGAGCGGATCATCTACTCATGAAAAGGGAATATTTCAGGTTGGTGTGATGTCTGATCCCACAGACACAACGACATTCACATTAGTTGAAAACATCAATATTACTGCTGGAGGTTCTTCTGCTCCATACGAATTGGTGTTAGTTGACTTCAATAACATCAATGTAACAGGAAGTGATTACTACATCGCATTCCGTTTGATAGGTGCTGGTGAAGATGG
>CADBTU010000096.1 GCA_902797625.1 uncultured Bacteroidota bacterium
TGGTTACCTTACAGCTTGGGAAAAAGAGTATGTTCTCATATTCCAAGAAAATGGTAATGTTATCGTGAAACCTGGTAAAACAGTTGCTCCAAGTGCTGAAGATGGGTACACTGCAGAAACTAATATCGGAAACTGGATCATCAACAATGTTGATGGTATGGATTTATTGAATTGTCAAATACCTTTCTTCATGGATGAAGACGTTGAAGTGTGTAGAATAGTTTCTCTTGATAACAAAAAAATGGAACTCAACTGCACTATCAACGATGACACTCCAGCAAGTAAAGGCACTTACACATTCCGTCTTACTTACGAGCCAGCAAAATAATTTTATCCAATCTGATATTTATCATTAAAAAATAGAATAAAATGAAAAAAGTATTATTTGCAGTTTTGTGCGCAGGTCTTTTCTTTGCTTGCGGAAACAAAAAACAACAAGAAGCAGAAGCTTTAGTGGATACAACTACAACTGTTTGTGAAGAAGTTGTTGAAGCTATTGAAGAAGAGGTGGCTCCTGTTGAAGAGGCCGCTCCTGTTGCTAAAAAAAATACAACAAATAACAAAAAAACAACAGCTAATAGCAATACAGGTTTAAAAGCTACTGACTCTAAGTCAAATGCTGCTCCTACATTGGAAGACCAAGCTAAAAATGCTGCTAACCGCGTTGCTGGTAAAGCTATAGAAAAAGCTGAAACCGAAGCTACTAATACTATAGTTAATTCAGGAAAGAAACAAAGATAACATATTTGTTTCATAAACATGAAGCCCCGAAATTATCGGGGCTTTTTTTGTGATATTACAGAAAATTTATGTAACTTTGCAGTTTAATATTAAAAAAATTATGACAGCATTAACAAACACAAATTTCCAATTTCCAGATCAAAAAAATGTTTATCACGGCAAGGTACGCGATGTTTACTTTCTCAATAATGATATTTTGGTGATGATTGCCACTGACAGAATATCTGCATTTGATGTTATTTTACCCAAAGGAATACCTTCTAAAGGCCAAATACTCAATCAAATTGCGGCTAAATTTTTGGATGCAACCGAAGATATATGTCCTAATTGGAAAATTGCAACCCCTGACCCAATGGTTACAATCGGGAAATTTTGCAAAGGATTTCCTGTAGAGATGATTGTAAGAGGTTATCTTTGCGGCAGTGCATGGCGTAGCTATCAAAAAGGTAACCGCAACCTGTGTGGAAATATTCTTCCTGATGGAATGCGCGAAAATGAGAAATTCCCTATACCGCTCATTACTCCTACTACAAAAGCTGAACAAGGTGAACATGATGCAGATATTTCTAAAGAGGAAATCTTGGCTCAAGGTCTCGTTTCCCCAGAAGATTACGCCATTCTTGAAGATTATTCTCTGAAATTATTCCAACGAGGTTCTGAAATAGCTGAAAAAAAAGGACTTATCCTCGTTGATACCAAATATGAGTTTGGAAAAAATGAAGACAAAATATACCTTATCGACGAAATCCATACTCCCGACTCTTCAAGGTACTTCTACTCTGAAAAATATCAAGAAAATTTTGATAATGGACAACCTCAAAAACAACTATCAAAAGAGTTTGTTCGTGAATGGTTAATGGCAAATGGATTCCAAGGTTTTGAAGGTCAGCAAATTCCAGAAATGACAGACGATATTGTGAACAATATCACAAAACGTTATATTGAACTCTTTGAACACATCACTGGAGAAACTTTCAAGCCTAATGAAGATGAAAATATTGAAAAACGCATTTTCGATAACATAAATTCTTGGTTATCTAATAGATAACAACATTTCTTACAATTCTTTGTGATAAGAGTTCTACTAAAAATATCTTTTTAGTAGGTTAAATATTAAATAATTCAGAAATATTGTACTTGTAGAGGCTCGGTGCGCCCGCCTCCACAAGTACACATTTCTATACATGAAAAGTATTTGGGATAAATCGTACACAAAGTTATTAAGTAATTTTGAAAAATAAAAAGAAAATTTTTCAATTTTTATAAAAAAGTCTTGACAAACGCCATAAAATGTTGTATCTTTGCGCGCCAAATTTTTTATTGAATGAAATTATCTGAATTTAAGTATTATCTTCCTCAGGAATTAATAGCTTTGCACCCTGTTGAGGAACGCGATGAATCGCGAATGATGGTGCTCAATAGAAAAACTAAAACCATTGAGCACAAATTATTTAAAGACATCATAGATTATTTTGATGAAGGCGATTTGTTTGTTATGAACAACACTCGTGTTTTTCCTGCACTTTTATATGGTGAAAAGGAACAAACTCGCGCACAAATTCGCGTATTTTTGCTTCGAGAGTTGGACAAAGAGAGTCGGCTGTGGGACGTATTGGTTGATCCAGCTCGTAAAATTAGAATAGGTAACAAACTATCTTTCTGTGAAGATGATAGTCTTGTGGCTGAAGTTATTGATAATACAACCTCTCGCGGTAGAACATTGCGTTTCCTTTTTGATGGCGACCACGATGCTTTCAAACAAAAACTTATGGATTTGGGAACTACACCTTTACCTAACGACATACAACGTTTACGCGACATCGTGCCAGATGATGAATTTGATTATCAAACTATCTATGCTACCGAAGAAGGGGCAGTAGTGGCTCCTGCAGCTGGATTCCATTTTAGCAGATTTCTGCTTTCTAAAATGGAAATTAAAGGTATTGAACGAACATATATTACTCTTCACGCTGGCTTGAGCAACTTCAATGATATTGATGTTGAAGACCTTTCTAAACATAAGCCCGATTCTGAAAGAATGATTATTAGAGAAGATGTGGCTAATAAAATTAATGAAACTAAAAAAGAAGGAAATAAAATTATTGTCGTTGGAACCACAACAATGAAAGCCTTAGAATCTTCTGTATATGATAGCGGAATGGTTAAAACTACTGAGATGAACGGCAAAGAAGATATGTGGACAAACAAATTTATATACCCTCCTTATAGATTTAAAGTTGCGAATGCGATGGTAACAAACTTTCACGCACCTCAAAGTTCAATGCTGATGATGGCTGCAGCTTTCGGAGGTTATGATTTTGTTATGAAAGCATATAAAGAAGCAGTGGCTGAAAAATACCGTTTTCTAACTTATGGAGATGCAATGTTGATAATTTAACACTTTTTAATAATAGAAAATTATGTCAAAAGCATATCAAGAAGCAGGCGTACAATTAGAAGCTGGCTACGAATCAGTTCGCCTTATAAAAAAACATATTGCACGAACCAACCGCCCAGGAATGATGGGAAATATTGGTAGTTTCGGTGGAATGTTTGACTTAGCCTCGCTGGGATATAAAGAGCCTATCCTCGTAAGTGGCACTGATGGAGTTGGAACAAAACTCAAGCTGGCTTTTATGATGAATCGACACGACACTATTGGTCAAGATGTTGTTGCTATGTGCGTTAATGATGTTCTTGCTCAAGGTGCTGCCCCGCTCTTCTTCTTAGATTATATTGCTGTAGGCAAAAACGAACCTTCCAAGATAGAAGCTATAGTTAAAGGTGTTGCTGATGGCTGCGAATTATCAAACTGCGCACTCATTGGCGGCGAAACTGCTGAAATGCCCGATATGTATGATGAGGATGAATATGATATCGCTGGCTTCACAGTTGGTGCCGTTGAGAAATCTCAACTTATTGATGGCTCAAAAGTTAATGTTGGCGACACCCTTATAGGTATAGCCTCTTCTGGTGTTCACTCTAATGGATTCTCTCTCGTTAGAAAAATTGTTTTCAAAGATAATCAACTTGACCTCAACACCAAATATGACACTCTGCCTGACACTCTCGGTAACGTTCTACTCACTCCAACTCGAATATATGTAAAACCTGTTATTGAAGTGTTAAAAAATATTAATATCCACGCAATTTGCCATATTACAGGCGGCGGATTCGATGAAAATATCCCTCGTGCTTTGCGCCCCAAACAAGGTATTTTTGTTGATGAAAACAACTGGGAAAAACCTGCAATTTTTCCTTTCCTTGAAAAATACGGCAATATTGAACATCGCGAAATGTTTAATGTTTTCAATATGGGTATCGGTATGGTTTTGATGGTTAACCCTAATGATGCCCAACGTACTGTGAATATCTTTAACGACCTCGGTGAAAAAGCTTACATAATTGGCGAAGTAACCGATAAAGAAGGGATTGTTGATATAAAACTTAGATAATGAAATACTTAGGTCCGCACGTAAGTACCTCTGGCGGTGTGGAAAATGCACCTCTGAATGCACTACAAGTGGGCGCATCTGCTTTTGCGTTTTTTACTAAAAATCAAAGACAATGGTTTTCAACACCATTAAACGAAAAATCTATCGCTGCCTTTAAAGAAAATTGTAAAAAAGCTAATATTGCAGTCGATTTTATACTACCTCATGATAGCTATCTTATAAATCTTGGTAGCCCAGACCAAGAAAGTTTACAAAAATCAAGAAAATCTTTCGTTGAAGAGATGCAGCGTTGTGAACAATTAGAGTTAAAAATGCTTAATTTCCACCCTGGTAGCCATCTTAAAAAGATTTCTTTAGAAACTTGCTTGTCATTAATTGCTGAAAGTATAAATATTGCGTTAGATAAGACTAAAAGCGTTACCGCAGTTATTGAAAACACAGCTGGACAAGGTAGCAACGTTGGCTTCAGCTTTCAACATTTGGCGTATATAATCGATAAAGTTGATGATAAAAATCGCGTAGGAGTTTGCTTAGACACTTGTCATACATATTCCGCAGGATACGATATAAAAACAGAAAATGGCTACAAAGCTACATTTGATGAATTTGAAGAGATTGTAGGCTTTAAATATTTACGTGCCATACATCTCAACGACACAAAGAAAGAATTTGGAAGTCGTGTTGATAGACACGATAACATTGGTAAAGGTTTGCTTGGAATGGATTTTTTTGAGCGTTTTATGAAAGATGTACGTTTCGATAATATTCCACTCATTTTAGAAACTCCAGATGAAAATCTCTGGGCTGAGGAAATCAAATTGTTGCAAAAATTGGCATAACAAACCCTATTGAAGTCAAATAGCATCTTAATATTTTAATTAGCCGATTCTTATAAAAAAAACACTGAATTTTATCAATTGTTTGACTTTTTTTTTACCTTTGCAAGCTTTTTTCAATTGAGTAATTTATGAGAAGATTTTCCTTAAAAATCGTCATTTTTTTAGTTGTTTTCGCATTAGTTGTGGTTTCTAATGCACAAAATGTACGTCAAACACTATTAAAAAGTGGAACAGATTTTGCTCTTGTTCGTATAGACTTCTTGAACTATAGTACTCAAGATGTTGACGTTAATGGTGAGATAATGCAAACCCTTGTGATGGAAAATGCTTATCCTATTTTGGAAAAAGGAAGTCCTGAACTGTTGCAATCAACTTTCTCATTAATAGTTCCCAACGATGCTCGTCCTGAAATAGAAATTATTGATACTCACTATTCGGAAATTTCAAATTTCAAATTGGCTCCATCTAAAGGCACAATTTACAGAAATGTAAATCCTGATGATGTGCCCTATGTAATCGGAGATGTATATAAATATGCTAAATATCTTCTTGATAAGCCTGCAAAGATTGATCACGATTATCAACTTCGTGATTTTCACGGAATTGCGGTTAAAGCTTATCCTTTCGACTACAATCCCGCAAACAAAACTCTGAAAGCCTATTCCACAATCACTATAAAAATTACTTTCGGAGGAACAAACTCAACAGTAATAGCTAATAAAAACAATAAAGCTTTCGATGAGATTTATTCAAATCATTTTCTAAATTATTCAAACTATCGCTCAACTCCCGTTTCAGAAGAAGGAAGCATCCTTATCATTGCACCAGAAATCTTTTTGGGCGCGATGCAACCTTACGTTGATTGGAAAACAAGAATAGGATATTCTGTTGAGATGATTCCAATATCAACAGCTGGCTCTAATAGTTCACAAATTAAATCTTACATTACTGATTATTACAATGACCATAATTTAGCTTTTGTACTCATTGTTGGTGACAACAATCTTTTTCCTGTTCCTATTATAAGTCAATATTACAGCGATAATAATTACACTGAAATTGTTGGAAACGATAATTATCCAGACATTATACTCGGAAAGATTTCTGCAGAAAATTTAGAACAATTAAACACTCAGATAGAGCGTTTCTTGGAATATGAGCAAAATCCTTCTAACTACGATCATTTTCCTGTGTTTTTGGGTATTGCCTCTGAAGAGGGAGGTCCCAGCTCTGGCGATAACGGAGAGATTGATTGGCAACACATTAGATTGATAAACAATAAGTTACTAAACTTTACATACACTTCAGGGTATGAATTATTTGAAGGAAGTCAAGGAGGATTAGATGCAGCTGGTGATCCAAATATTAACCAAGTTGCCACCGCAGTAAATAGCGGTGTGGGCATAATAAACTATTGTGGACATGGAAACTGGGATAGATGGAACACTACAAACTTCAATAACAATAGTGTTAATGCACTTACCAATGTTGGAAAGTTACCATTTGTATTTTCTGTAGCTTGTCTAAATGGAGAATATTACAATAAAACTTGTTATGCAGAGACTTGGTTGCGTGCTACGCACAATGGTCAACCATCTGGTGCTGTTGGTTTTACTGGTTCAACCATAAACCAACCTTGGAAACAACCTATGCGTGCGCAAGATTGCATTATTGATATTCTAACTGACGTAAATAACACTCAGAAAAAGATAACTTTCGGTGGAGCCTTTTTTAATGGAATGATAGGTATGTTAGATGAATACCCTAGTGAGAAATGTACAGAAACTTTCAGAACTTGGATTTTATTTGGCGACCCTACTTTATTACTTCGCAATGATATTCCTCAAGAACTCTCTATCGACCACCTAACTGCAATTCCAATAGGCACACAATCTGTATCTTTTACTTCCGCTGTTGAAGATGCAAAAATATCTGTTGTTCACAATAACGCTGTCTTAAACACTGAAAATATCGTTAATGGATTTACCGATATTGAGTTAAATGGTAATTTTACTCCTATTGATACATTATTTGTAACGGGCACTGCTCGAAATTATATCCCATATCAAGGAATAATTCAATTTATCCCTAATGAAGGACCTTACGTTGTGTGCAATGGTTTTGTAATTAACAATGAAAATGGTATTGCTGAATACGACAATAATGTAAATATTACAGCTTCATTCAAAAACGTAGGCGTTGAAACTGCTAACAACGTAATAGCTACTATTTCAACAAATGATGAATATGTTACCATAACTAACGGCTCTATAACATTAAATACTATTGGACCCGATGAAACAAAAATTCAAAATAATGCTTTTAGTTTCAATATTTCCCCATCGATTCCTAACAAACATATAGCTAAATTTAAGCTAACTATTATAACTCCTAATATAGATACTATACAAAGTGTCAGAAATATTACTATTTTCGCTCCTCAGCCTGAATTTAGCAATTTCTTAATAGATGATTCTTCTTTAGGAAATAATAATTCAAGACTTGATTATGAAGAGACTGCAATGTTAAAAATTTCTATAAAAAATATTGGTGATTCTAAATCTAAAAACGGAACTCTTACAATATCTAATCCTGCCGACGAACTGATACTGTCAAACAATTCTTTCAATGTTCCTCAATTAGATAAATCGGAATCAATAACCTTTGATTGTCAAATTACAGCATCTAATGAACTTGAAGAGACAACAATAACCTATATAAAAGCTACTTACACAACGGGTGAGTATAGTATTACAAAATACTTCCCAATAAAAATAGGAGCCATTATTGAAAATTGGGAAACAAACGACTTTACCAATTTTGATTGGCAGAACAACTCCTCTACACCTTGGTTTATTACACCACAAACACCATATAAAGGTTCTTATTGTGTAAAATCTGGTAAAATAGGTAATTCTCAGTCAACAAATTTACAATTAACAATTAACAATACTGTTTCAGATTCTATCTCTTTCTATTATAAAGTTTCATCTGAAGAAGGTGATTATTTGAGATTTGAGATTGATAATCAAAAAGTTGGAGAATGGACAGGCTTTATTCCTTGGACTCGTGCGGTATTTCCCGTTGAGCCAGGCACACATACATACAGATGGAAATATGTTAAAGATTTTTGGTGGACATCAGGAAGTGATTGTGCTTGGATTGACGAAATAGAGTTCCCTGCTGGAAAAGTAACTTCTCCTGTAGGTTTAACTTCGTATTCCGATGTTGAAGTTCGTGTTATGCCTAACCCAACCACTGATTATATCTACGTTGAACTTGGTGAGGTTTCTAATATAACCACATACAGACTATTTGATTTTACAGGTAAATTGTTATGTGGTGGAAAACTTAATGATCGTCGTACAAAAATTTCATTAACTAATTATCCAAAAGGAACTTATATTTTAGAAATCTTAGATAAAACAAATATTATTAAAACACAAAAAATCATAAAACAATAGTTGATGACTGATTCTAAAAGAACAATATTAGTTGTTAATGACGACGGCTTTGAAGCTCGTGGTCTGGAAGCTATGGTAAGCATCGCTAAAAATTTCGGCAACGTAACTGTTGTTGTTCCCGATAGAACACGTTCAGGTATGGGGCACGCAATAACTATGAACGAACCTCTACGTTTAACCAACTACAAAAACGAAGGTGGTATCGCTTACTGGAGAACTAACGGCACTCCCGTTGATTGTGTGAAATTAGGTGAAAAAGTTTTACTCCGCGATAAAAAAATCGACTTGGTTCTTTCTGGAATAAACCACGGCTCAAACTCTTCTGTAAGTCTGATTTATTCTGGTACTATGGCTGCTGCCATTGAGGCTTCTTTTAGTAATATGCCTGCTATTGGTATTTCTGTACTCGACTACTCTCCAGACGCTGATTTTAATTCTGCCGTACATTTTGGAAAAATAATTGTTGAAAAAGCTCTTACTAACGGAATCCCAACAGGAATATGTCTAAATGTAAATATTCCTAAAGTCTCGTTAGAAGAAATTAAAGGCATCAAAGTAACACGTCAATGCGATGGTGTTTGGCACGAGGAGCTTGAAGAGAGAATTGATGCTTTTGGCAGAAAATATTATTGGCTTTCAGGCTATCTCGAACACAAAGAATTTGAACCAGATACCTGCGAATGGGCTCTACATAACAAGTTTGTGTCTGTTCAACCTGTACAATACGATTTAACAGCTCACAAATATATTTCATCATTTAAATTTCTTGAATTATGATGGAAAATCTTAGAAAGGATTCTTATTTTCTCGGAGTTTTAATAGGAACTATTGTTCCTGGAGTACTGTTTGGTATTCTTTACGGAATATTTGCTTTAGTAGTAAATGCTAAACCTGATATTTTGTTGAGTAATCCTAATATCGTAAAAAATCTTATTCCAAAACTGATTTTGATAGCAATGATTCCGAGTGTGTTCATATTAAGACACTATTTGCTTAACCTTAAATATGACAAAACTGGGCGTGGAATTTTGATTTCAACATTTATCCTCGCTATACTATTTGTTGTGGTGCAGTTTTCGTTGTGATATGCAAAGTTTACTAATATATCTGCATTGAATGATATTTCGCCTGCACGTTTATAAAAAA
>CADBTU010000097.1 GCA_902797625.1 uncultured Bacteroidota bacterium
ATAAGAGATGTTATAATTGCAATCAAAATACCAATAAGGTATATAGATGTTAGTATTAGGCCTTGATGTTTGGAAAAAAATGCTGAAATAAGAAGCAAATAAACGGGTAATCTGGCAGAACACGACATAAAAGGAACCGTGATAATTGTAAGTATTCTATCTTTCTTATTCTCAAGGGTACGTGTAGCCATAATAGCAGGAACACTACAACCAAAACCTATGATATAGGGTATAAAGGATTTGCCGTGAAGCCCCATTTTGTGCATAAGTTTGTCCATAATAAAGGCAGCTCGAGACATATATCCAGTATCTTCTAAAATAGAGATAAAGAAGAAAAGAATAAGAATATTAGGAAGAAAAGAACATACACCGCCAACACCAGCGATGATGCCATCCACAAGAAGGTCTTTTAAGATTCCATCGGGTAACAATTTGTCTGTTACATTGCTAAGCCATGCGAAAAGCATCTCAAGCCACTCTTGAGGATAGGCTCCCAAGGTGAAGGTCATTTGAAACATAAACCAAAGGAAAAAAATCAAAATCGGAAAACCTAACCATTTGTTAGTCAGGATTCTATCAATAGAGTATGCAGGTTGTTTACTTTTATCATTACCAATAGTGAATGTTTCTAAAAGAGCACCACGAATAAATCCATATTTTGCTCCAGCAACTATAGATGCTACATCTTCTTTATAGAGTTTTTCTATAATGTTCCTTTGCTCTGAAGCTATTTTCTTGATTTCTTCAGAATTTTTGTAATGATCAATAATTTCTATTGTGTTTTTATCTCCAGATAATAATTCTATAGCAAGATAACGTGTAGAATATTCACTAACAAGACGAGCATCATTACGAAGAACCTGTTTTATTGAATTTATAGATTTTTCAAGGTCATTACCATAATTTATGTGGATGTGTTTAGTAAATCCTTCAAGATTTTCATAAACATTAACAATATTTTCCATAACAGTGTTGATTCCTGTGCCACGAGAGGAAACTGTAGGAATTATAGGGAAGCCAAAAAGTTCGCTAAGTGTTTCAATATCAAGTTTGTCGCCATTTTTTTCAAGTTCATCGTACATATTAAGTGCCATAACAATAGGCACATTCATATCGATAAGTTGTGTGGTAAGGAAAAGGTTTCTCTCAAGGTTAGAAGCGTCAGCAATGTTAAGTACAACGTCAGGTCGTTGTTCCAATATATATTGTCTAACATATAATTCCTCTGGAGTATATTCAGTTATGGAATAAGTGCCAGGGAGGTCGATTAGTTCAATAGTGTAATCTTTGTATTTGAAATATCCAAGTTTAGAATCAACGGTAACACCACTATAGTTACCTACTTTTTCGCGCAAGCCAGTGGCGTGGTTGAAAAAAGATGTTTTTCCGCAATTAGGATTTCCTACAAGAGCAACCTTTATTTTTTTTCCTTCTTTACCAATAATACGGTCGGTTTCTTCTGTCAGAGTTCCGTGAAACAGATAGTTGTCGGCTTCGGCTGCGTCAATAGAAACAACTTCAACACGTTGAGCTTCAATTCTGCGGAGCGAGACGTGTCCTTGCATTATTTCATATTCGATAGGGTCGCGAAGAGGAGCATTTCTAACAACTTTCACTTTTTCACCGCGAACAAAACCCATCTCCATAAGTCGATGTCGGAAACTACCGTGTCCTATAATTCTTACTATCACACAATATTCACCAGTGTGAATATCTGCAAGAGTTTGTATTTTGTTTACCTTTTCTTCCATAGAATTTTTTTATGGCTGCAAATTTGCAATTTTGTTCTCTTTTTAATATCCCCATTTTTAGGGATATTGTATCAATTTTTCATATAAAAAATCACTGTCCGATAAAAGGTTGTCGGGATTGTAGATGCGAACCATACAAAAGTAGAGGCGAATAATCATTCGCCTCTACTTTTACCCTTATGTTTTGCTGCATTCGCGCACACGCACACGCACGCGAGATTTTTAGCGAACAGTAATAGTTGAAAAATATGTTGTAACAAGATTTTTGCTATGTTTGCAGATTAAAATATTATCTGTTATGAATGGAGATCCAAAATTATATGCTTTATTAGATCAATTAGGAATAAAATTTGAATATATAGAACATCCAGAGGCTCCAACTATTGAAATTGCGAAGCAATATTGGAAGGGGCATGATGCAAAGCATTGCAAAAATCTCTTTTTTAGAAACCATAAGGGCAATCGACACTATCTTGTTGTTCTCGATTGTGATTGTTCTATGGATATTCATAGCATTGAAAAACAACTTCATCAAGGCAAACTTAGTTTTGCTTCGGAGCAACGACTGATGAAATACCTTGGTGTTAAGCCAGGCTCTGTAACACCTTTCGGGTTAATAAACGACGTAGAACATCACGTTATTTTATTTATAGACAAGAAGTTAAGTTCAGCCGAAAAGCTGAGTTTTCACCCTTGTATAAATACAGCTTCGTTGATTATTTCTAAGGAGGATTTTATTAAGTTTATTGAACATACTACCAATACTTACGAATGGATTGAAGTGTATTAGTTAAATCTGTATAAAGTTTGTTTATAGAGTGTTCTGTTTAAGTTTTTCAACGTATTCGTCAACCATTTGCATCTGCTTAGGAATGTTGATACGTTGAGGGCAGTGTGAAACACATTCGCCACATTGTACACAATGATCTGCCTGTCGCATTTTTGGAACGTTACGGTCGTAGCTAATGAGATAAGCTTTACGCATCTTTTTGTATTCACTATCTGAAGATGATTTTGCAAGATTGCCTTCTTTGATACATTTGTTATAATGAGAGAAAATAGCAGGAATATCTAATCCGTAAGGACAAGGCATACAATATTGACATTCGTTGCAAGGGATAGTCTTTAGGTCGTAAATTTTCTTTGCTATATTTTCCAAAAAGTCGAGTTCGTCTTCTGATAGAGGTTTCAATGGGCTATGTGTAGCGAGATTGTCGTCGAGGTGTTCCATATAGGTCATACCGCTTAAAGATGTGAGAACATTAGGATATGTGCCACAGAAACGGAAAGCCCAAGAGGCAACACTAAGTTCGGGCTCGCGTGTTTTCATCTCACGAAGAATATTATCGGGTACGTTTGAGAGTCTTCCTCCAAGAAGAGGCTCCATAACAACTGCTGGAATGTTCCGTTTTAGCAATTCATTATACAGATAATCAGCATCGGTATTTCTAATGTTTATCTCATCTGCAAAGTGCCAATCGAGATAATTCATCTCTATTTGAACGAAATCCCATTTATATTTGTCGTGATTTTCAAGAAGGTAATCATAAACTTTAATATCACCGTGGTATGAGAATCCGAGGTTGCGAATAACACCTTTTTCGCGTTGCTCGATGAGGAAATCAAGAATGCCATTATCGAAATATCGTTTCCTTAAATTATCCATTCCGTCTTCGCCCATCCCAACAGCGTGAAGGAGCATATAGTCGATGTAATCAACTTGTAACTCTTTTAGTGAGTTGTAAAACATTTCAACAGAGGCCTTTCGCGACCAAGTTTCTGGGGAGAAATTAGAGAGCTTTGTAGCTATATAAAATTTATCGCGTTTATGACGAGCGAGGGCAATGCCAGTGGATTTTTCGCTGCGTCCTTGGCAATAAGCTGGAGATGTGTCGAAATAGTTTACTCCATATTCAATGGCTTTGTCAACCAATTTATTAACCATATCTTGGTCTATAGGTGCAGATACCTCTCTACCCGAAGCTCCTTTAGGTGCTTCGGTATTGAGCACAGGGAGTCGCATCATTCCATATCCTAACAAAGAAACTTTATCTCCAGTGTTATGGTTTATGCGGTAGGTCATAGCCCCTTTTTTAATCTCTTGAGGAGATGATTTTAATTCATTCTTATTATTGCAGCCCACCATAGATGCAGTGGCAGCAGCGGTGCCTGCACCGAGAATCTTTAGGAAATTTCTTCTTGATATTTTTTTTTCTGTCATTATTTTCGGATTTTAGGTTAGATTGTTCGGTGTTGTTCAATTCCTTCAATATATATGGCTGAAAGAGGTCGGGCAGGACAAACATATTCGCAGGCTCCGCAACCAATACATTTATTCTCATTTATTGCAGGAACAAGCAAGTTTGGTTTTTCACTTTCGTAAGGAACCATTTCGATTGCTTGGGTGGGGCAGTGTCGTGCGCAATTTCCGCAGTTTATGCCATTACTTGATACAATACAGTTTTTGTGAATCCAAAAAGCTTGACCTTTCTTAATAGAACTTTTCTCTTCTTTTAGAATTTTAGAGATAGCCCCCGAAGGACAAACTTCGCTACATTTAGTACATTCAGGGCGGCAATAACCTTTTTCAAACGACATTATAGGTTGCATTAGGTTCATCAATTCTGTAGAAGGGCGAAGTACATCGTTTGGGCATTGAGAAACACAGAGTTGGCATCCTGTGCAGCGTGTGCGAAAATTTTTGAGCGATATGGAGCCAGCGGGTACTATAGGAGTTTTGCGTTCAGGTGCAACCTTATCTTCTATAAAAGCAAGACCGCCATCAACTTTCTTTTTCTCTTGCGCAAAAGCAGCTGTGCTAATTGCTACTACAGAACCTATCAGAAACGCCCGTTTGTTGTTGTCAATGCTATCTGAAACATCTTTGCTTGATTCCTTAAAATCAGAATTATTATTCGTAACTACTTGTTCCTTTGATGGTTTGTG
>CADBTU010000098.1 GCA_902797625.1 uncultured Bacteroidota bacterium
AGATAAGGTTTTTTTTCTCACCGCAAAGGTCGGAAAAAATTCCCGGCCTTTGCCCTTATCTTTAAAAAAAATATTTAGGACGCTATTTTTTTACATCCAATATTGGATTAATTCTGTATTTTTGATGTATCATAATTTTGTTTATTTTTGCGGGGCAAATTAAAAATTCCTATTTGGTTTTTATTTCGTATGAAAAAGATATTGACTTTGTTGCTACTCTTGTTGTTTTCAATTTTTGTTAATGGGCAACAAATTGCTTTGTTAAAATATAACGGGGGCGGTGATTGGTACTCAAATCCAACTGCATTACCCAATTTGATAAAATTTTGCAACCAACAGCTCGGAATGTCGTTAGAACCTAAACCTGCTACTGTTGAAGTTGGTAGTGTCGATCTATTTCGATACCCTTTCATTCACATGACTGGACACGGTAATGTTTCTTTTTCGGATGCCGAAGCTGAAAATCTCCGCAATTACCTTATCTCAGGTGGTTTTCTTCATGCTGACGACAACTATGGAATGTCGAATTTTATAAAAGCTCAGATGAAGAAAGTTTTCCCAGAGTTAGAGTTAGTAGAATTGCCTTATAATCATCCTATTTTCCATCAAAAGTACGATTTTCCTAATGGTTTACCAAAGATTCACGAACATGATAACAAGCCCCCACAGGCATTTGCATTATTTTGGGAAGGACGTATGGTTTTTCTTTTCACATACGAGTGCGACCTTGGTGATGGATGGGAAGATTTCATAGTTCACAGAGATTCTGAAACAACACGCACAAAAGCACTTCAAATGGGAGCAAACATTATTCAATATGTTTTCACAAACTAATATCTATTTTTATGAAAAAAACGGCTTTTATTATAATTATTTTTCCTCTATTCTTTCTCTCTCAGTTATTTGCTCAAAAAAAATCAGACTCTATTTCTGTAATATCTTTTAACATAAGACTAAACACACCAGATGATGGAGCCAATATTTGGGACAATCGTAAAGATAATGTTCTGAATATGATAAAGATGGAAAATCCTGATTTCCTTTGTATTCAAGAGGCTTATTTTGTTCAATTAGATTATCTTGTTTCTAAATTGCCTGATTATAGTTACATTGGTGTCGGTCGTGATGACGGCATGAATGGCGGCGAACACATGGCAATACTCTACAAAAATAAGCGTTTTACAGTAATTAGCAACGGTGATTTCTGGCTCAGTAAAACTCCTGACATCTGCTCACGCGGATGGGATGCCGCCTGCCATAGAATTGTTACCTGGGGCTATTTCCTTGATAACTTAACCGAAAGATATATCTATTGCTTTAATACCCATTTAGACCATGTAGGCGAAGTTGCCAGAGAAGAATCTCTTAAACTGACAACACAAAGAATTAAGACAATTGTAAAAGATAAAAAAGCACCTGTATTTTTAACTGGCGACTTTAATTCTGATATCAATAGTCGGATTTTTGAGCCGATAAAAAAGGTATTAAAACAAGTTCGTAAAGACTCTCCTATAACAGACAACAAAGGTACCTTTAATGGCTGGGGGGCGGCTCCTAACAATATTGTTATTGATCATATCTTCTATAAAAACGCAAAGCCAGTTTTCTTTAAAACATTAGATCAAGATATTTATGGTAGAAGATTTATTTCTGATCACTACCCTATTAAAGCCATCTTTGTTAAATAATGACAACTAAAAAGTGATTTTAATGTTGATCTCTTTTTATCATTCAACTATGAAAATAAGATCGCATATTCAAGTTTATTGCTGTCCGCTAAAAATTTCGTGCTTGCAAACAGTAATAAAAGCTTTTTCTTTCACATTATTCAAAAATGATATAGAATTATTTATCAGAGGGCAACTTGATGTTTATTCATTATTTTTCGGAGATTTATTATAGCATATCGCATACGTCCTAAGGCTGTATTGATACTTACATTTGTAAGTGCTGCAATATCTTTAAAACTATAGTCCATATAAACACGCATCTTCAAAACCTCTTTTTGTTCTTCTGGAAGAAACTCTATGTAAGTCGAGATGTCTGAGTACGTCTGCTCGCGAATTATTTTCTCTTCAATAGATTCCTCTTTGGTATTAAAAACAGTGAAAATATCGAATGTGTCACTATTTTCAACTATAGGCATACGCTGCATTTTCCTGAAGTAATCAATTTTCAGATTATTAGCTATTCGCATAATCCAATGAAAGAATTTGCCTTCTTCTTGGTAATTTCCTAAACGGATGGTGTTAATAACTTTTATGAACGTGTCTTGAAAAATGTCCTCTGCGAGTTCTTTATTTTTTACAGAAGCCATGATGTAGGAAAACAATCTCCTTTCGTAACGGAGAACTAAAAACTTCAGAGCAGATTCTTCACCTGCCTGATAACGCGCTATCAACTCGTTATCTGTCAAGGCATTCCAATTCATAGTCGAGTTCCTTTCTTTGTTATTTTACCTATAATATTTCACAAAGTAGATTTTCTTCGATAGCTGGTCTCCTTTACTTTTTTATTTACGAATAAAATACCTTAAAACGGATTGCAAAGATAGTATTTTTTTTAATACAAACACTAAAAATTTACAAAAAACAATTTTCCGATATTTTTTTATTAGATAAGTTTAAAATTGTTTCTGTACGCAAACATTTTAGCAGAGGGTAATAATTTTTTATTTGTAGAATACAGCAACAATTCAATTTAACATTCTGACAATTTGTCAGTGTTTTGAATAATTTTCATTTGGCAACATATTTGCTAAATATATTGCGTAACAGAAAGGAGAAAAATAATGAACCCGAATAATTTAACAATAAAAACCCAAGAAGTAATTGCGAATGCCCAAATGGTGGCAGCGCGCAATCAAAATCAACAAGTGGACACACTCCATATTCTTAAGTCGATGCTCGATTTAGACGATAATGTTGTACCTTTTTTAATGAAAAAACAGTCATGCAACCCACAATCCATTAAGCAGATAGTAGAACGTGAAATAAACAAATTACCAAAGAGTAGCGGAAATGAGTATTACCTCGGAGGTAACACGCAAACCGCTATGCAAAAAGCTGTTATGTTTTGTGATGAAATTCACGATGAGTATATGGCTGTTGAGCATTTGCTATACGGTGTCTTTATGGCTGGAGGTACAGCTTCACAAATACTTAAAGACGCTGGAATATCTGAGAAAGGTTTGAAAACTGCTATTTCTGAACTTCATAATGGCAAAAAAGTTTCTGGTGCATCTCATGAAGAGACTTACAACGCTTTGAATAAATATGCTAAGAATCTCAATGATATGGCTCGTAAAGGTAAGCTTGACCCTGTTATAGGTCGAGATGAAGAGATTCGTAGAGTATTACAGATTCTTTCTCGCCGAACTAAAAACAATCCTATTCTGATTGGTGAGGCTGGCGTCGGAAAAACCGCTATCGCAGAAGGCTTGGCTCAGAGATTGGTTAGTGGCGATATTCCTGAAAATCTCAAGACAAAAAAACTTTATTCTCTTGATATGGGGGCACTTATAGCAGGAGCTAAGTATAAAGGTGAATTTGAGGAAAGATTGAAAAGCGTAGTTAACGAAGTTATCGAATCTGATGGAGAGATTATTCTCTTTATTGATGAAATTCACACTTTAGTTGGTGCTGGCGCCTCTGGTGATGGTGCTATGGATGCCGCCAACATTCTTAAACCAGCACTTGCTCGTGGTGAACTTCGTTCTATTGGTGCTACCACTTTAGATGAATACCAAAAGTATTTTGAGAAAGATAAGGCTTTAGAACGTAGATTCCAACCAGTAAGAATCGAAGAACCTGACAAATATAGTGCTATATCTATCCTTCGTGGTCTAAAAGAACGCTATGAAAATCACCACCAAGTAAAAATTATGGACGAGGCAATTATTGCTGCCGTAGAGTTATCTCAACGTTATATTGGCGACCGTTTTCTGCCCGATAAAGCTATTGACTTGATAGACGAAGCTGCCGCTAAACTTAAACTTGAAATCAACTCCGTACCTGAGGAACTTGACGATGTTCAACATAGAATTTCACAATTGGAAATTGAACGTGAAGCTCTGAAAATTGAAAAAGATGAGAATAAAGTACAACAGTTAAGCAAAACTCTGTCTGAACTACAAGAACAACGTAATGTTCTATCCTCAAAATGGAGAAGCGAAAAGGAGATCATTGACCAGATTCAGCACTGCAAAGATGAAATCGAAAAATTTAAAATTGAGGCCGCTGACGCTGAACGTCAAGGTAACTACGGACGCGTGGCAGAACTTCGCTATGGCCTTATAAAAAATGATGAAGATAAAATCATTAAATTGCAGAGCGAATTAGAGCAACTACAAGGTGACAATGCGCTTATTGATGAGAAAGTTACTGCAGATGATATTGCAGAGGTTGTTGCTCGTTGGACTGGCATTCCCGTAACTAAAATGCTTCAAAGTGAGAAATCAAAACTTCTGCATTTAGAAGAAGAATTACACAAAAGAGTTGTTGGGCAAGATGAAGCTATAGAGGCGGTATCCGATGCAATAAGAAGAAGTCGTGCAGGATTACAAGACGCTCGCCGTCCGTTGGGGTCTTTTATTTTTATGGGAACTACAGGTGTAGGCAAAACAGAACTCGCAAAAGCTCTTGCAGAATACTTATTTAATACAGAAGAGGCTATGACTCGCTTTGATATGAGTGAGTTTCAAGAATCTCATTCAGTTTCCCGTCTTATAGGCTCGCCTCCTGGATATATTGGATATGAAGAAGGTGGACAACTTACCGAAAAGGTGCGCCGTAAACCTTATTCTGTATTACTTTTCGACGAAATTGAGAAAGCACATCCTGACGTTTTTAATATTCTATTGCAAGTTCTCGACGATGGGCGTCTAACAGATAATAAAGGTCGTGTGGCAGATTTTAAGAATACTATTATCATTATGACATCTAACCTGGGGTCTAATATTATTCAAGAAAATTACTCTAATTCAGGGGCTTTTACAGATGAAGAGATCTTCCAGAAAACTAAAGCACAACTTAACGAACTTCTTAAAAAATCACTAAAACCCGAATTTTTAAACAGGATTGATGAAATTGTGATGTTCCAGCCTCTTTCAAAAAGGGAGATTAAAGATATTATCAATCTACAACTCAATAACTTATGTTCTCTATTGGAGCAGCGTAACATTAAAGTGGAATTTAGCGACTATGCTATGAAACTTCTCGCCGATTTAGGTTATGATCCGTTATACGGAGCACGCCCGCTGAAACGAGTTATTCAAAAACAAATTCTTAATGAACTCTCTAAGTTAATTCTTTCTGAAAATATAGATTCAGGAAGCACTATAATGGTAGATTCTATAGAAGAAGGAAAATTTGTCTTCTATAAGAAATAATAAATCTATCTATTTGAAGGAGTGTTTTTTAATAGATTAAAGCACTCCTTTCTATTTTAAATATTTTTTTGCACTCTCAGAATCACCTTTCATCATATAAGCATCATACAAACCCTTATTAATAAGTGATATTTCATCCGTTTCAAAAGCGAAAGCAAGTGCATTTTTGTAATACTCTATAGCTTTTTCTGGGTTGTTTTTTTTGAGAAATGCAGAAGCGAGAGCTATCAACATTTGTGGTGTTTGAGGAAAAAGTGTCGTTATTTCATCCTCAAAACCGACAATTTTGCCATAATTGTTAGATTTCTCAGAAGAAATTATAAAATTTTTCCAGTTTTCTATATTAGAATCATCTATTTTAAGTGATTTTTGAAAGTTTTCTGAAGCTTCTGCATAATTTTGTTGCTTCATACAAACTAAGGCTAAAATTTCGTAGGCCTGTGCATTGTCGGGATGCGCCTTATATAAATCCTGAGCCCATAATTCCACTTTCTTATTGTTTTGATTGCTCCAATTGTCAATCTGTTTTCGCATAAATGGCACTTTCTTAGCAATGTCAACATTGGGATTAGGAATCAAAAAAGCGATATACTTAGCACCTTTTTCTTCATCTTTTCTAAGAATCCAATAATTGGCAAGCATCATATTAACATCTGCATTTTCTGGAAATAAAGAATAGACTTTCTCATAATAAAAAAGGGCTTTATCGAAAAATTTATGTTCCTCACAAAGCAAGCCCACTTTTATATAATTGGAGACTTCTAACGGATGTTTTTTAATGATTTTATCGTATTCGCCTATTGCAGCTTCTATATTATTTTTGCTTAGCCACAATGCAACCTTGTTTTTTGTAATCGCCTCTCTATAACCAAATTTTTCTTCAATCTTATCCATAAGTTCAATCATTTTAGGATAATTATTGAGTTTATTATAACACTCATAGAGATTGTATAGATAAATTTCATTATTAGGAATTTCTGAGCAAATATTTTCCCACACAGAGACAGCTTTTTTGTAATTTTCTGTTATTAGTAAAGTTTCACCGAGAGCAACTTTATACCAAATATTACTTTTATCAATTTTAATAGCATGATTTAGAACTTCTTCAGATTCTGTGTAGGATTTTTTTAATGAATATATTTTTGAGAGCATATAGTAAGATGGGGCGTGTTGAGGAAAATTTCTAACAATGTTGGAAAATATTCGCTCAGCGTCTTCATATTGAGATGTATAAAAACTTCTTAAACCATTATTAAATTCATTAGAAATTTTTCTTGCTGAAATATTTTCTGAATAATTATTTATAGTACCCTTTACTTTTTTTCCATTCTGTGCAAATGTAGGAATAGAAAAAAGCAATACAATCAGCGAAATAATGAGTTTTTTCATGATTTTACTTTGTGCCACTATGTCCGAAACCTCCTTCTCCACGCTCCGTGCCAGAAAGTTCTGAATAATTTTGAACACTAACAATTTCAGCTTGTTCGAATTTTGCGATAACCATTTGGGCAATACGATCTCCATTATCTATTTCAAAATCATTATTGGACAGATTGATAAGAAGAACTTGAATCTCCCCGCGGTAGTCGGCATCGATAGTACCAGGACTATTAAGAACTGTGATACCATATTTAAGAGCAAGTCCACTGCGAGGACGAATTTGCGCTTCACAATCTGTAGGAAGCTCCATAAAAAGTCCTGTTGGGATCAGTCTTCTCTCAAATGGTTTTAATATAATTTTCTCGCTGAGATTAGCGCGTAGATCCATTCCAGCAGCATTTTCTGAAGCATATTTTGGATTTTCGTTGTTTGAAGTGTTATATATTTTACAAATCATACTCTTAATGTTTTATTGAACAATTTTTCCGTCTTTCAAAGCTTTTTCGTAAAGTTTCTCAATATAAGAATTCACAAATTGGGATTTTCTTTGATTGATTAGGAGCATTTCAGCGGCTGCTCGTTCTTCATTAGTTTCGTTTACAGAGCGCTGCGAACGATAATCAAGAATAACCAAAAAGATAGTATTATCTCCTATTGTCTTTTCTATATGTTGAATCATTTTATTAGATTCATCAATTGAAATCTCGAAAGCAACCTCATTTTGTAGATCATCAAGATATAACCAAGCATCATCATCAATAAGATACTCAATAGTATCGCCTAAAAGTTCAGAAAGTTCTTGCTTACGTTCGTCGCGTAAATCATCATCAAAAAAAATCTCTCTTACTTTTGAAAAATGATTTGACGTATTTGGAAGCTTTACATAGTTAGCTCTAACAATCTCTTTTTCAACTGTATATCTATTATCTAATGAATGAGAAAACTCTGCAATATCTTCATTTGTTATGTTAAAATGTGAAGAATCACTATTCCAAATTTTTTCGTAATACTTATTTATCAGAAGGATATTTCTATAATTAGACATCTCTTTCTCAAAATCTTTTTCGAAAGGAGTCAGTTTTTTTTCCGCTTCGTGAAGAATCAACTTCTCCTTAATCCATCTATCAACGTAATCATTAGCAAGCGTAATACTATCTTCTACAGATAATCCAACTGGCATGAGTGCATTTAACTCAGAGTTGTAGAGTTTATAATGATACACCTGCGCAATAACCCTATCTTTGCGAGAATTACAGGCTATGAACACTGTCAAAAGAATCATTATTGAAACGAGTAATTTTCTCACTGATAATTATTTTTTTAGTATTGAGTGGAAAATATCTTCATTAAGTTTAACTGGATATTTTTTGTAAAGTTCCTTTATCCATTCTTTTTCTAAGAGATCTTGATATTGACTGATGACAACTGCACGAACTTCATCAAAAGTTTTATAAGGTGCTATGGAGTCGCCAGTAGAAAACTGTGTTTTAATAGTTTCATAGAATTTTTTAGCTCCGACAGTATCTTTTATAGCCGCATTCCAAACTTTCAGAGAGTTAATCTCATAAATCATAAGTCCGTCGTAAACTTCGTTAACAACATCGCGATATTCTGGATATTTGTTCATAAGTTGGGTGCGTTCGTAAGCTAACATTTTGTCAGCCACAAAATTAGGAAATAAATTTTCTAAGAAAGAGATAGTAGAACCTTTAATTTGAGCACCTTGGAATCTTGAAAAATATTTGCCAAAATCTGATGCTGTTAGAGCATTTTCGCTGAACGTGCACATTGGACGGAGCTTATTTATACCTTTCAGAGAATCAACAACTATGCTTTTAGATTGGAAATAGTTGTCTGGAAGATTCTTCTTAAAGAATTTCATTGCAGATTTCTTACCACTATCTTCATAATTGTATTCTTTCTTTAACTTTTCAACTAAAGATTCTTTACTTTTTTTCGAGCGTCCGTCTCTACTTAACTTATTTTTAATCATATACTTAAACTCATCGTTCACCGACGTATAAACAACAGAGTCGAGTTGTAAAATATGCCAACCTATAGCAGATGGAACAGGTTCGGAGATTTTGTTTTTAGGAACATTTATAGCTGTATAGAGGAAATTTCCTGGCCTACGATTTGGTGCGCAAGGCTCCATACGTCCGCCATTATCCTTGGTTGCGTTATCGTCAGAATATTCTGCAGCAAGATTTTCAAAAGAAATACCTGCATCAAACTTACGTTTTATCTCTTGATATTTATTCATAACTGCTGAATGGTCAGCTGTTTTATCAAGAGCTAACGAGTCTTTTATAAAAATCTGAGAGACATAAATTTTTGCAATTGCAGGAATTTTATCTTGAACATAGATAAGATGGTATCCAAATTGAGTGCGTACAGGCATCGATACATTCCCAAGAGGAGTGCTGTAAGCTGCTGATTCAAAAGGATAAATCATTTCTAAAACAGAGAAATATCCCAACTCACCTCGATTACCTATTTGTTTACGTTTATTTTGAGGGTTTATATAATCTCGTGCAGATTCGTCATCAGAATATTTTACAGCTGCCTCGTTAAAATCAAGACCATTAGTAACTTCTTCTCGAATTTTCATAATTTTATTATACGCTGCGAGAGTATCTTTAGCTGTCGCCTCAGGATCTATACGAACTAAAATGTGCGATGCGCGTACGTGATAACGAGCTCGCTCGTAAGTCTCTTCCAACAATTGATCGCTAACTTCAGTATCAATAAGATATTGTTGAGCATACTGACTTTTATATGAAGACCACTCTTTTTGGAAAGCTTGAGCTGTATCAAGTTTCAAATCTTTAGCTTCTTGAACTTTCATCTTATACTCGGAATATAGTTTTAGATATTCGCGCAAATCTTGTTCAGTGGCTTCTGATAAATTTGAATTTTTTTGATAAGCATTAATAAATTCTGCTTTTGTGATTTTTTCATTGCCAACAGTCATAAGCACAGGCTCATTACCCTGCGCCAAAATATTAGTCAATGAGATAAGAAATGCTGTAATTGTTAACAGTCTATTTTTCATAATTGTTTTTATTTCAATAGTTATTGTTGAATATTATTCTTTATATTATCTACTACCACTTCTGCTATATCTTTAACAATAGTATTTATACCATGATTAAAAGCTTTCTTGCACATAGGACAAGCAGTAACTATTGTATCTGGAGATGGTTCTGACAAAACGCTAAGAGCAGCATCTCGTAATTGAGTTTGTTGTTGGAGAGTTAAAACAGTATTACCAAGGTTCATACCGCAACATAAAGAATCCTCTTTATCTTTTGATATTTTTCTAAGTTCACCAATAGCACTAAGTATATTACGAGGCTGGTTATATATTTTAGAACCACGGCCTAATTCACAAGGGTCGTGAAAAGTAAAACTTGTATTCTCTTTGTGAATAGGAAGTTTATTGTTATTTATCAGCATATCAATAAATTCTGTATGATGATAAACAGGAATATGAAGGTCGTATTCATCTTTGAAAGAGTGATAGCAGATCGGACAAGAAGTAACTAAGGCTGTAGCGCGAGATTCTGTGATAATTCTGGTATTCTCTAATCGTAGTTTTTCAGCTTGCTTATTGAATCCTTGTTGTAAAAGAGGACGACCGCAACAGATCGAACGATTTTCGTCTATATGCCAATATTTTTGCCCCGCGGTCTCGAAGATAGTTTTCATTGATGTTGTAATTGTTGGCGTTAGTTGAGACATACATCCGCCAAAATAAATCACCCTACCTATAGAGTTAAATCCTGAGACATTATCAAGGAATTTATAGTTATTTTCAATATCTATGGAGCCTTTATCGCGTGAGATTCTACGAATATTCATCAAATCTATGTTCACGGGGCAATCTTCAGCGCACCTATGACACATAAGACAATTTTTTGCAGCCTCTTCAAGGTCCATTTTATGTTCGAGGTTTCTCAAATTGCGAAGCAGATAAACAGATTGTACATCATTGATATTTAACTCATTATAGAGCGGACAACCATCAATACACATTCCACAACGAGAACAAGAACTAAGTTCGTATTTTGTATATCCTGAAAGTTTTTCACCCTCTTTAACGCCTACTTTTCTGAAATATATTAAGAAAACTTCAGTAAAAATATGCATATAACGTGTAAAAGGCATCATTATGAAAAATATACAAAGAACTATTGAATATAGCGACCAAAGTGGAGTTTCAATAGCATTTGCAACGTGGCGACTGAATAGGTCGCCAATATTTTGAGTAAGAAAACCACCGTTGCCATAAAGTCGTGCAGTAACAGACTCACTCAGAAGTCGGAGAGGAAATATAGCCCAAAGAGAAATTTTCACAACAATATCCATCTTTGTATGTTTTGTTGTTTTTTGCATTCCCAAAATACGAGAATGTATCTTTTTGAGTACAGCGAGAAAAAGACCTGACAGAATATACAAGAGAATTAGATCCATCAGCTGGGTGAAGAACATCTCTGCTGAATTAGCTGGTGGGTTATGGTGGAAAAACCTATAGAAAATTGCGCACCAAAAGTGAAATGGTCCTTTAATACCAATACGACTTTCAATAGCTCCAAAAAAAATCAAAAGAAACCACCCAAAAGCGATACTTCTGTGCATATATCCCAAACGCCAATTTTTTTTAGAAATGCGAAGATGAAGCAAGCACTCACAAAAGACCTCCCATATAGCAGGAAGAATTTTTGTTGAGAAAATATTTTTGCGGATTATTCTTTTTTGTTCTTTGTCGAATTGCTTAATCCAGCGAATGTACTTGTATCCACAGATGCAGAAAAGAGCTATAGTGCCAAAGATAAATGGTAGCACAAAAGGATGAAAATTTGACATAATTAAAGAGTTTCGGATTGTGAATTAAGAAGTTGACGCATTTCTATAATCAAAGAGCGAAGATTTACACCACGTGGACATATTAACGTACATTTTCCACATAACATACATTTCTGCAATTCCTTATCTAAATTGACATATAATCCACGACTAAAGGAATTGTGAACTTTTCGGATATCAAAGTTTGTAAACTGACGAGCAGAACAAGTGGCAGTGCATCCCCCACAACTAATGCACAAACGGTATGAAGGAACCGCCTCGAACATCATCTTAACTTTACTAAAATCATTGTTGCTCATATTAAATGAGCGAGCTTTCTTTATATTAAATCCAAAATCAACCATTGTTAGGTATAATATATAAAACAAACTGCGAAGATACGTTTTTTATTCAAAAGTTTATAAAAACCATAGAATAAAATAGTCAGTACTTTATTACTTGTCTTTGAATTAAAACCTTCTGATTTATTTTTAGGATTTGCGAAAAAACGTACAACAAGGTAGTTATTGTATGTTTTTTATTTTGCTTAAACTAAACACTGAATTTATTGAACTTCTGATAGTCTTATATAATCCTTTGTTTGATAAATTTTATATTGCCTTTTATCTATAACAAGAATATAATCTTCGTTATGAGAATAGATTATTATATTTTCATAACCTGTTAGTCCCTTTATTTTTAATATTTTCCCATTGAAATTATAGGTTAGTTTGTTTTTGATAGGCGTTGACCAGATTTGAACATCAATAATATTACGTATTTCATCTGATTCTAAAATATTTTTATCGTCATCAATATTTAAAACAGGAATTTCATTACGAGATATCAATTTAGATTCCGAGACCGTAGTAGGTTTATTATCGGAGAAATCAGGATACTCATCTTCGTCTTCCAAAAGAAAATCAACGCTTTGAAAATCCACAAGTGTAGAATCTGTAGTAAGAGTGTCTGGTTGAATTATATTTCCTTGTAAATTATTGTGAGGTTCATATTTATGAACAACATATTTAACGATAGTATCAGCAGTTCGTAGTTCATAAGAATTATTAGAAAATTCTTTCACTACAGGTTTAGTGAGGGAGTTAATTTTTTGAAATAAGACAAACGCCACCACAAATCCTGTAATAACACCTATAATAACTCCTAACAATAAGATAAGTCCCCTTTTTGTTGCTTGGTTAGATTGTTGATTCATATTACATTAAAAGCGTTGCAAAATTACAAAAAGAATGAAATGTAGAAACAATAAAAATTAAAAAGATCGTAAACATTAGGAATATAATTTTTTTTATTTTTGCACACTCTTTTCGAGGAAGGAAAGTTGGCCGAGTGGCTGAAGGCAGCGGTTTCGAAAACCGCCAGGGTGTAAAAGCCCTCACAGGTTCGAATCCTGTACTTTC
>CADBTU010000099.1 GCA_902797625.1 uncultured Bacteroidota bacterium
GGGTCAGCAAGAGCATTTATTGACGCTGCACGGTCGCGCATTGAAACACCAGTTGTGCAACCATGACCAAGAAGATCAACAGTAACTGTAAACGGAGTTTCGTGAATTGAAGTGTTATTAGAAACTTGCATTTCCAAATCTAATTCTTTGCAGCGTTCCTCAGTCATTGGCACACACAGCACACCGCGCCCATTAGATAGCATAAAATTTACTTTATCAGCATCTACGTGCTGCGCTGCAATTATAAAATCTCCTTCGTTTTCTCGCTCTTCATCGTCAACCAATATAACGAATTTGCCAGCTTTTAAAGCCTCTAATGCTTCCTCTATCGTATTTAACTTAAATTCTTGCATACTAAAACTATGTTTCTATCAAAAAATTTGCAAATATAGTCAATTTATTAAATTATATCAACTCATTACTCATATTCACCTTTCTCAAATATTGGGAGAGTGGATAATTAATTCTTTCCAAGAAATTTTCGGAACTATATGTATATCATTTTCGCGATAATATGACTTTTCATCTTCAATTGAAATACTCTTTAACATTATTTTTTCAGATCCTTTTCCAATTGCAACAATCATAGCAGGTTGTAAATCAAGATTAAATTTTTCTTGAATATTCTTCGCATTGAAAGCTCCAATAACTATTCCATTATAACCTAATTCAACGGCGCGAAGAAGCATACTTTGTATCGAAATTCCAATATCAATATGGAGCATTTTTGATTCAGGAAGTGTAGAACAAACAATAATAAAAGCTTCTGGTTCTGTGCCTTTAAAAGGGAGATTTAGTTCCGCGAGCATACCTCCTAACTTAATATTATCAAGCACAAAAGAGGCTCCCGAATCCTTTGTTACTAACAGAAAACGCAATGCTTGTTGATTCTTGGCAGAAGGAATAAGTTCATTAACGGCAACTATTTTTTCTAAAATTTCAAGCGAAACTTCATACCTTTTGTCATAACCTCTATAACTTCTATTTTTTTTTAACAAGGAAATTAAAGATTTTTCTCCAACCTTATATAAGCTATTTTTCTTGTTTTTATACTCCTCGAAAGATCTCTCTAAAAATCCATCTGCCATAGTTCACAAACTCCAATAAGTGATAGTATTTATTTTATTTCTATACAGACCCTTAATATCAGCTATAATACCTCCATCGTTTAAGATATTCTTAAAATAATCTTCATCAAGATTAGCATAATCTCTATGGGCAACCGAAGATATTACTGCATCATACTTTCCTTGTGGATATTTTTTTAAATCAATACCATAACATCTCTCAACTTCCTCAGCACTAGCATAGGGGTCAACTACATCAACATTCACACCGTATTCGTAAAGTTCGTTTATAATATCTACAACTTTGGAATTTCTAATATCAGACACATTTTCTTTAAAAGTAATACCCATAACAAGAACTTTAGAGTGCATCACAGGCTTACCTGCTGCAATAATCATCTTTACAACTTTTTGTCCTATGTAACTACCCATTGAGTCATTAACTCTACGACCAGCTGTAATAACTTGTGTATGATATTTAAGTTCGGCAGCTTTGTGTACGAGATAATATGGATCAACTCCTATACAATGCCCTCCGACGAGTCCTGGAAAGAAGTGTAAAAAATTCCACTTTGTACCAGCAGCTTCAAGAACATCATACGTGTTAATACCCATTCTGCCAAAAATAACAGAAAGCTCATTCATAAGGGCAATATTAACATCACGCTGAGTGTTCTCAATAATTTTAGCTGCTTCAGCAACTTTTACAGTAGGTGCTCTGTGTACGCCAGGTTCAACAACTAATTCATACACTTTGGCTATCTCATCAAGCGATTCTGAATCGCATCCAGATACAATTTTTATAGTTTTTGCCAAAGTATGTACCTTTTCACCTGGATTTATACGCTCTGGTGAATATCCAAATTTAAAATCTTCACCAGCTTTCAAACCTGAAATTCTTTCCAACAAAGGAATACAATCTTCTTCTGTACAGCCAGGATATACTGTAGATTCATAAACAATATAATCTCCTTTTTTTAGTACCTTAGCTACTGTTTCTGTAGCACTAAGAAGTGGAGTTAAATCGGGTTTATTATTCTTATCAATAGGAGTTGGAACAGCGATAATATAGAAAGATGCTGTGTGTAAATCAGTAAGAGAACTCGTAAAAAGAATATCAGCGTTTTCAAAAACACTATCCTCTAATTCTTTACAAGGGTCTTTTCCCGCGCGCATCTCGTCTAGATGGTCTTCATTTATATCAAAACCAACAACACTCGCCTTGTGTGCGTATGCTATTGCCAATGGTAAGCCAACATAACCTAAACCAATAACTCCTATTTTTGCTTTTTTTGCAACAATGCTATCGTATATTCTCATAAGTCAGAGTAATTTATTCAATTTATCACTTAGTTTTCTTAATTTAACAACAGCTATCTCAGCTGTTTCTATTGTATTATCTTTTTCATTTTTTTTCTTAGCAAAGATATTAAAATCCTGATTTACAAATTGTTTAAATTCAGAATTGTTACCTAAAAATCCTTCTTTAAGAACATTTTCGTAAAAAGAAATTGTTTGTTCTACTGCAACCGAAGCAAGTTTTACCCACAAAATATTTTTCAAATCACAAACTTCACTATTAAAAACACTTTCGCATAAAAAGTAGTTTAACGCATTCAGCGCATCTTTTCGTATATATTCGTCTGTTATAAAAGTATCTTTTTGTATTTTATGATTAGTTTTAAGTTGGTTTTCTTTTCTCAAACAAAGCTCTTCAAGAATAATTTTAGGAAGAATTTGTCCACCTACGTTCAAAAATTGGATATTGTTATCTTTGTGCTGTAAATAAAGATTGTTCATATAAGCAGCATCAGAAAGTTTTTCGCCAAACACTTGTAATACATAACATAAAATCATAGATTCGTATGCTTTAAGTCCTTGGTCAATTTTAAGAACTCGCACATCTCTCTTCGACAATTCAATTTGTGGCAATGTATTATCTTTTTTAAGTGCTTTCAAGAGCTTATGACTTCCGATAACTGCTTTAATAGAATCTGGAGCAAGAACTTTATACTCAATTATCTGGGAATAGTTTGTTCTGAGATCTCTATTTTTGAACTTTATCTCATTGCGAAGTAGAGCATAAGTATTGTAATTCCACCAATAAGCGGGAACTATATCTAAAGTGTTTTCGTGCAGATTGTTACTAACTAATGAAAATGCAAATTCTATATTGAGAGGATATTGGTAATCGCCTTTCACGAGGAGTGTAAATGGTGCAAAATGACTTGGCATAGCTATAGAAGAAGATAGTCCTGCCCAAAAGCCACGCCCCGCAGAAAATTCACCATCGTTGCGTCGGCTGTTATGATTTGAGCCGAGTGTTGCTCCAGCTGCGATATTACACTCACCCTTGACATGTCCAGCAATAACAAAAGAATTGCTATGATGCTGAGAATGAAATGGATATAAAAAAGAGTTTCCTATTTCACAACCAGAAATAAAACTACAATCGCCTAAAACAGATTCATATAGACGTGCCCCCTGCGAAACAATACAGTTCTCCCCTATCATGGAATCAAAAATCATACTATTTGAGGTAATCTCAGAACTTTTTCCTATTATAACTCTTTGCAAAACTACATTTGCACCTATTTTTGTTCTAACAACTTTCTCATTCAAAAAATCCTCTATCTCAGAAATCCAAGAATCTTCAATTAACGATGTTTCTGAAATTATTGAATAGCTTCCTATGAAAGAATTTCGAATTGCAGAAACATTTTGAACGACAACATCACTTTGGATAATCGTTTTAGTTTCAAAATTGGAACTATCAACGAAAAGATCTGGTTTCGCGGAATACAACGCAGTGAAGACATCTGTTGTATTCATTCCTGGTTGAACTGTTATTAAATATTTATCTTGCTCAGAACAAACAGGGAATGTAAAAGCATAATTAACATTTTTATCGGCAATTATCTCTCCTACATTTCTGATTATACAATTATCACCAATAGTACAATTTTTTATTTTGCCAACGTTTTCAATGATTACATTTTTTCCTATGTAAACAGAGCCAGAAAAATTTGTATTCTTTATTCCATCTACAAAAAAAGTGCTGACAACGAGAAGTTCTTCCCAATTGTCTGCACTATTATTATTAACCTTCAGCCTTAGTATTTCAGCCTCGGTAAGTTTTCTGAACATTATCAGAGTGTAACAACTTATTCTTTCTCAGAGCCTAAACCAAGCATTTGCTTCAAATCTTCTGGGGCTTCAGAAATAGGTTGAGCGTCTGAGGGCATCAAAAATGCTGTAGCTTTAAGTTTTTTATTTGGAACAACAGAAGTAGCAGTTTGAATTATAGTTACATCCTCGTCATTAATTTCAGTTTTAGTCTCAGTGCGTAATGGATAGCCTTTGAGGCCTGGATAGGTTGCAAAATTTATATCGTCGCCAACGCCTGGAATTTGAGCAACATACACTACAACGCTTTGCTCTTCATCGGTTTCTTTGTCAACAACTGTGATAACAACTTTTTCACACTGGTAACCAGCATATTCTTTCTTTTCCCCTGTATAGTTGAATTTCATCTCAGAAGTAGCTTGAGCTTTTTCTATATCTTCAGCAGTTTGTTGAATAAAATACTTTCCATAACCAGGAATACCTAAAATAGTAGAGACTGTTTTGTTTGTTCCGTTAGCAATAACAATAACATCAATACCTTGATTTGAGTTAACGCGATAATTATTACCCATAACAAGATATTCTGTGGTTGATTCAGATAGTTGAGCTACAATATTGGGGTCAACAGTCCCTTCAACAGAAGTCTCAAAAATAATAGAACCTGCAAATGGTTTCTGAGCAAATACGTTAATACTCAAAAACATAACTGCTACAAGAGCAAAAAATCGAATTGTTTTTTTCATTTTTATATTTTTTTATTATTATACATTTTTTCAAGCCGCAAAGGTACACAATTTTCAAAAATATTCAATAAGAATATCAAAAAACATAAAAATTATATTATTCTAAAGTAATTTTCTCACCACTCTTACTGGCAACATAAATATAGACAAAACAGTAAGAATAGTGTTTAAAACAGATATTCTAAAAAAATCGTAAGCTGGCTTAAAATGGGAGATTCTTTCATCTTTAGGGGGATAATACACATTTACATCAACAGGATTAATCGGAACTCCTCGCCAAGAAAGATAGACCAAATATTCTAATTCCGCTTCATAACGAGATGTTATTGGCCACCACATTCTCAATTTATGAAGAGGATACATTCTAAATCCACATTGAGTATCAGAGAGAGAAAAACCAGTTTGAACCTTAAACCAAAAATTAGAAAATTTATTAGCAAAATGATTCTTTCCTGGCATATTTTCATTGTTAAAACTTCTAACACCTGTCAACATTA
>CADBTU010000100.1 GCA_902797625.1 uncultured Bacteroidota bacterium
ACAAGCGGTGCACATTGCAAACCAGTACGACAAGCAATATCATAGTCAACATCTAACATTGTACCAACGTCCATTGCTTCGAAACCTTTTATATTTATTGAAAGCACAGGATTTTGATTTTCTTCAGATTTAGCACAATATATTACTACTCCTGGAATATTGATAATTCCATCGCGCAAACGCTTCCATAAAGCCATTTCTTGAGCGTGGATATTATCCATTCCCCTCTCGTTAAGCCACTTAACACCCGCGTGTAAACCGCTTATTCCAAGCATATTGATAGTACCAGCTTCTAAACGATAGGGATACTCATCAAGATGGTTACGAACTGCCGACTTAACACCTGTACCGCCAAAACGTGTATGTTTTACTTCTATACCCTCGCGAACATAAGAACCGCCAATTCCTGTAGGTCCCATCAAGCATTTATGGCCTGTAAACACGTATGCATCAACATTATAATCTATCATATCCATCTTCACTGAACCAGCTCCCTGACTGCCATCTACTACAAAAATAAGTCCGTGTTGCTTACAAACTTCACCTATCTCTTTTATCGGTTGAACAGTACCTATAACATTAGAACAATGAGTACAAACCACCATTTTTGTATTAGGTTTGATAGCTTTCTCGAAATCATCAGAATGAACATAACCTGCCTCATCAAATGGGAGATATGTAACTTCAATAATTCCATCTTTTTCAAGGTGATATAAAGGACGAAGAACTGAATTATGTTCTAACTTTGTGGTTATAACATGAGAACCTTTCTCTGCTAAACCTTGTATTATAATGTTTAATGAATCTGTAGCATTATAGCTAAATGTTAATCTTTTTTCGTCTGTTCCCCCATTGAACAACTTTGTAAGCATACGACGTGTTTCGGTCAAAACCTCGCCAGTTTCGATGCCTGCATCGTATCCAGCGCGACCTGGACTTACACCGTGCTGACGATAAAAGAGATCCATAAATTCATAAACCTCATTAGGTTTTGGATAAGAAGTAGCTGAATTGTCTAAATATATCATTTCGTAAAAATTTGTAAAGTGCAAAATTACAAAATTATTGATATAAAAAGATATAAATAATTATTACTGTTCCGCTAAAACCTCAAATGGAAGTCTTTGTAACGAATCGTCATGATGCATTATAAGAACTGATTGCAATATATTTCGGTTCGGGAAAGTGCTGGGTTTTGTTAAGCCATATTTATATCACTTTCTTTGATAACCCCAAAGAAAGTGATGCAAAGAAAGGGTTTGCGCTGACGAAATGTTTTCTAAAAACATTTCTAAGGCGCGTTTTTTTTCCTTTGGGGGATTGTTACAACAATCGTTGTTAGGCGGGCCGACATTGCGGGGCTGGATCGCAGAGAACAGAATGTGAGGGTTTTAATGTTGGTTCAACATTAACTAGCCTTTTCCTTGAAGCAAAAAAATTTCAAAAGCCTTTGGAGTTCTAATTTCAAGGGGGCCTATATTTTTCAGTTGAAATTGCTAATGCTGATTTACAAAGTGTTACGGCTATAGAAAATTCATTTTTTATTTTTAGCGGACAGTAATAGTTATGATTAACGAATTCAAGAGGAATTGTTCTATAGAAAAAATAGCACCTCGCTTTTGGAGGTGCTATTTTCATTAAATCAACAACAACAAATTTTATATTAAATCATGACATTTCAAAGAAAATTTTCACGTTGCAAAAATGAAAATAAGTTACAACGTGATTTATCCCCTTTTTTTGTGTTTTTACAATAAAATTGTCATAAAAAATAGTGATAGTTGTTGTTATACAACACTCTTAATCTATAATCGCGGGCCATGGATTTACCTCAATACCAGCCATTTGAACCATCTGTTGGTGTGTTTCACGACACACTCTATCAAGTTCATCTTTGCGAGACGCATTTTTATCAAAATATATTGGTTCACCTACATGTAATGTTACACATGGAAAATCTTTTTTTCCGAAAAGCCTATACAAGCCTCTTCTTTTGCGAAAAGTATAAACATTAGGAATTATCGGACGATTATATTTGTAAGCCATTGAGAATGCCCCACGTTTAAACGGACGTATTGGAGCATACATATCCCATCGCACAGCTTCAGGAAATATTATAAACCAAAAACCTTTGTTAGCAAACTCATCAAATGCTTCGTTAAACTTTCTTATACCTTCGCGCGTTTCTGCTATTGGTATTCCGCCTGCTTGTCGCAAAATCCAGCTTGCAGAACCATTAAAATGTTTAGCAAACATCGGAATTTTAACTCTCTTAAATCGCTGCCACGCTGAATGAACTCCAAGAGCATCAAAAACAAAAACATGATTACATATACATACTGCACCTTCTTTTAACTTATTTTTGTACTTTCTAACATTCTTTTTTCCCTCTATTCGTAAACCAAAATGAAATCTATTGTATAATGCCACCAAAAACCATTTAACAATAAAACCTGCAATTCCATTGAGTTTAAATGAGAAAGATTTATCATCATAGGGAAAAGTCTCATCAAATTGAAATTTTCCTTTTGAGGAATCTTCAACCTCAACTTGTAATAATCGTTTGAAAGGATCGTCGGTTGGATAATTGATTCCTATATTTGGTACGTAAACACCCTCTTTTACTTTAAATGTTCCAAATTCCACAATGCTTATTTATTTTTTTCAATGTTATTCATTTTGTAAGTGGTGGTAGTGCCATTGAACTCTTCTAAAATTAGTTCTACTGGCAAATCATCTGATTTTCTATAAGTTATAACAATTTTAGCATAACCTTTTGTGGCTACCTTTTTAGCTTTTAAAGTTACAACTTTATTAGAGCCCTTTTCAGATATAGTAAAATCAGCATTATTATCAGTTGCAGCTTGTTTATAATTTCCTGTAATACAATTTATTAAAGTATTTCTTTGGACACGAAATGTACTATTTTTTTCAGTGTCAATTACACTTTTTTTACCATTAACATTAAGTTTCATAACCTTTCCATCGATTACGAAATAGTCGCCAGTTGGCTTAGAATAATTCATTTCCAATTTTTCAGAAGATTTGTTAAATTTTAACGTACCTTCTGATAAAAAAGATTTTCCAGAAGCCTTAATAAACTTCGTTTGTTGAAAATTGCAAGAAATGTTTTGTGCGAAAACCACAACTGTTGCAATAAGAAACAAAATTGTCAAAATATTTTTCTTCATAAAAAAACAGCTATCAGATATAGACTAACTTATACAAAAAGTCGGCAAATGTATATAAAATTTTTATTTTCGTATTTTTCTAAATTTATAATTTTTGATATTTATAAACGTTGAGAAATTTTGGGAAGAATCTCGTTTTTCCAAGAAGCGAAAGTACCTTCTAATATTTTCTTCCGTGCGGTAGTTACTAAATCAAGGTAAAAATGAAGATTATGAATACTGCCAATCATTGGACCGAGTATTTCATCAGATACATATAAATGTCGCAAGTAAGCGCGCGAATATTCACGGTCGGCAAACAGGTCGCTATTAGCATCTATTGGTGTGAAGTCGTTTTTCCATTTCTCATTGCGCATATTCATCATTCCATCCCAAGTAAATATCATTCCATTGCGTCCGTTGCGCGTTGGCATCACACAATCGAACATGTCAATACCAAGAGCTATATTTTCAATAATATTGGCTGGAGTACCCACTCCCATCAAGTAGCGAGGTTTATCTTTTGGCAGAACTTGACAGCATATATCAGAAATCTCATACATCAGTTCTGTTGGTTCACCCACAGAAACTCCGCCTATAGCATTTCCGTCTAAGTTCATAGAAGCAGCATATTCAGCAGATTTAATACGTAAATCCTTGTATGTACTACCTTGCACTATAGGAAACAGTGATTGATTATGACCGTAGATAGGTTCAGTATCATTCAAATGAGCCACACAACGCTTAAGCCATTGGAAGGTGGTCTCCATTGAGTTTTTTGCATAATTATAGTCTGCAGGATAAGGCGTACACTCATCAAAAGCCATTATAATATCGGCACCTATAACTCTTTGTATATCCATCACTTTTTCAGGACTAAACAGATGCCTTGATCCATCAATATGAGATTGAAACCAAACTCCTTCTTTGGGGTCAATTTTGCGTCTATGACTAAGCGAAAAAACTTGAAAACCACCGCTATCTGTTAATATCGGTCGCTCCCATCCATTGAATTTATGCAATCCACCCGCTTCGCGCAATACCTCAATACCTGGTCGCATATAGAGATGGTATGTATTTCCTAATATTATTTGAGCCTTAACATCGTCTTTCAACTCCTTTATATGAAGCGACTTAACAGCACCTAAAGTACCTACTGGCATAAATATTGGTGTTTCTATCTTACCGTGATCTGTTTCAACAATCCCAGCTCTCGCATTACTTTTATCGTCTGTTTTAAGAAGGTTAAACTTCATTTTCTGTTTGTAAATCTGTTTATATTTTTTTTGCAAAAATACATCTTTTATTGAAATAATACATAAATTTGCAACCGCAAACCAAAACTATAATAACCTATGCAGAACACAAAAGTAGCCCTGGCTATTTTGACGGCTTTAGCAGTTGTGTCTCTTATCCAACTGTTGTATTACTATGTAATATACGGCAAGTTTACATTCCATAGAAAAAATCCAGCCATCTCATTGAGAGATATTCCATTATCTGTGGTAATAGTAGTAAGAGATAATGCTTCACAAATTTTACAATCACTCCCGAATCTACTTTCTCAACAATATCCTAATTATGAAATAGTTGTAGTTAACGACCGTTCTCCTGACGAACAGACCTTATTAACCCTCAAAGAATATCAAAAACGCTATTCTAATATAAAATTCATAGATCTTAGCGAAGCTGTTTCTACAAGTAAAGGTAAAAAAATGGCCATTTCTTTTGGAATAAAATGTTCATCATACGATAACATTGTTATCACAACTCCAGATTGTGAACCCGCGTCGGTACATTGGCTTTCGAGCATTGCAAAGAATTTTCAAAATAATAAAAAGATAGTGTTAGGCTATAGCACGTATACAAAGCGAAAAAATCCATATAACCTATTCCTACACTACGACAATCTGATAAGTGCTATACAATACTTTTCTCACGCTATGAGAAAAACTACTTATAAAGGCGATTTTTCAAACGTTGCATTTATACGTCCTTTATTCTATAAACAAAAAGGATTTTCCTCTTTTAATCAATTAGAATGGGGCGAGGAAGACATTTTCATCCATAGAATCTCTACCCCAAACAACACCTCCGTAGAATACTCTCCTGAATCTATTGTTATTAAACACAATATTCCTCAATATGGATATTGGCGTAGTCACAAAATAAGTATGTTCTATACACGTAAATTAAATTCTCCTAGAAATAGATTTTCATTATCACTATTTAATATCACTAATTTACTATTCTATATATTTTTAACTTTGTCTATTTTAGCAAGCATCAGTATTCCTACTTTGCTTTATACATCTATCGGTATCGGAATTATTAGAATTGTTAGTTTCTATGTAACTATTGGTATTTCTGCCTCAAAATTAGGAGAAAAAAACATTGTTCCATTCGCCCTCCTCTATGATATACTGTTTTCGATATTAAATCCTTTGTATTTTATTTCGTCAAGAATTAACACAAAAAAACACGCATAATGACAGCCATTTGCAAAACAGAAAAGGCGCAGCGCGATTATTTACTATTACGCAGAGCTTTAGACAACAACGACCAGAAAGCTTACGCCGAGCTTATGGGATTATATCGCGACAGCGTGTACTATATGTTAGTACGTATGGTTAAAAATAGTGATGATGCTGAAGATCTTACTCTTATGACTTTTGGAAAAGCTTTCAAATACCTTCACAAATACTCTCCTCAATATGCCTTTTCAACTTGGCTATTCCGAATCGCCGTTAATAGCAGTATAGATTTTCTTCGTGTAAAAAACAACCTACCACATTGCATCGATAATGATTTGTATGACCATAGTAATTCTCTTATTGTTGATAAAATGCTCACCGAACTTCCTCCTACTCCAGAAGAAGAGGTTATCGACAAACAGCGTATGCAGCTTCTTAGAATTGCGGTCTCGCAACTTCCAGACAAATATAGAAAAGTTATAGAATTAAGATATTATGAAGATTTAGCATACGAAGAAATCTCCGAGCGACTATCTTTAACGCTATCAAATGTTAAGATACAGATAATGAGGGCAAAACAGATGCTCGCTGAGATAATAAAGCCTATGCAGAATGCAATGTAAACTTATTTAGGTAGAAAGCCTGCGTGAAACGTATAAGGCAATAAATGGGCTACACTTTGAAAATGATATATCGAACCCTCTTGTCCCGCAAGTATAACCTCTAATGGTTGACAAAATTTCTGTTCATATTCAAAAAGTACCTGCCTGCAACTACCACAAGGCGACACTGGTTCTTTTAATTTTTCTGTAGGATTTATTGCAGTTACAGCAATTTTGCTAAAAGGTACTTCTGGATATGCAGAGGAAGCTGCAAACGCTGCGGTTCGTTCTGCGCAAAGCCCACAAGGATAAACTGCATTTTCTTGATTGCTACCTGTTACAATCTTTCCATTATTCAACAATATTGCAGCACCAACTTGAAAATGTGAATAAGGAGAGTAAGCCTTTAGAGCAGCTTTCTCTGCCTCTATTAATAATTCAAACAAATCATGAGGTAACTCTTCGCGACCTTCATAAACGTGCATTAATGTCTCTAATTTTATTGTCTTCATAAGTGTGTTTATAATTATTTTCTAATATGATCCTCTCTTTTCCAATCCACTGTCATTCCAAATAAAGAAATTCCCAGATAACCGCGCATCTTTAGGGTTTTTCCATCATTGGTTAAGCGTACGTATGTTTTATATGTCCCTGATTTTCCTGGATATTTTATTTTTCCTCCTTGATATTCATTATCTTTAGGATTGTATTTTAATCCTTTCATAAAGACTAATCCTAACTGGTCTTGGTTTTTAGGATTTCCTATCCAAACCACCTTTCCTTCGTAAGTACCATCACTATTTTTATAAATTTCACATTGTGAAGACTCCTTAGAAAAAGGATCTACTACATAATATATTCCACAAATATCGTCTGCTGATTGGGCAAAACAGGAAAATGATAACATTAAAAATATAAATATTGGATTTTTTTTCATTTTTTATATTTGTTTGTCTATTTGATATAAGATAATAATTACTCTTCAAAAGAAAAGAGTGGATCCCAAGCGGGGAGTACGATAGGAATTTGGTCAAAAAGTTTAAGCGTTTTGGCTGGAATATATTTCTCTTCAACAACGAGACGAAACATATATTCGTTAAACCATTCATTAGTCATAATTAAAAATCCATTATAACCATAATTACCTCCCCAACTATTTTCTACCATCCATTTTTGAGGATTTCCATTAGCATCAAGATCAACGCCACAGAGAGTCATAGCGTGAGAGGAACCGCTCGCAAAAGTGCTAATTCTCTGTTTTTTATCCATGTTAAAAGTTGTGCCAAACAACGAACCATAATCGTAATTATTTACATCCATATAACCTTTGCTTCTATCAAGAAATTTTGCCACATCACAAGAAAAATACAGCATTGTACTATCTATAATTGAAGCAATAGCCATTTTAGCTATTTCGTTCATTGGTAGATTAAGGTATTTCCAATTTTGACCATCATAAACATGTCTATCATACTCAATTTCATAAACTTTATAATAATCTCGCGTCGGGTCGTTCATAATCATGCGATATTTAGAAAAATCCTCGTTTACATATTGATTATAAAAAGAAGTAGGAGTATATTTTTTTGTGTTAACTATTTCGCCTCTTGAATTGCGGCGAGTCCAAGTAAATTCAGTAGGTGGCTCACCAAGAGTAAAAGATAACATACGATAAATTGTTTGCAACATATCAATCTTTGTTGCTTGTAACTTTTCTTCTGTTATGCCTTTATTTTGGGCCATTTTACGTAAAACAAGTGCGTCTTCTCGCAATTTAAGTGAAATCAACTCAGACATTCGAGATGTATTATTACTATTATAAGTTTCTGGCATAGCTTCTTTGGGTACAATGCCATATTTTGTTATCAAATTTGCTACTCCAGTAAACTGCCCTCCATCGCTAAGAGGGTTCTTAAATAGCCATTGTACAGTCTCGTCTTCCATAGATTTAGCACGAGTGTCTAAGATTGATTGTAAGAATAAATTAGACTTTTCTAATTGATCCCAAAAGAATGTGTAGCATTGTGAGAACTGAAAATCAGAAGGCAAGTCGAATTTCATTATTGCCTTTGAGCGAAGAACATTCATTCCTGTAAACATCCAACAACGACCAGATGCCTCTTGATTTGATACTGATTTTGATGGTACTACATTCGAAAGATAGGAATCAAAAGCAACATTATTTTCGTAATTTATTGCCAACTTTGATATATCATTTGCTGTTATAGCATTACGCAAGGCTTTATTATTAGATTCATTGTTATATGAACTTGAGAGAGTTGAAATCTGCTCTTTTGTGAGACCACCGCCTGAAATAATTCTTTGGGCATCTAAAGATAACAATCCAAAAATAATAAAAGTACATAGAAATAATTTTCTCATATTCATAATTTTTACTATCTACACAAGTCTGCAAATGTACAAAAAATAAAAAAGCATACAATAAAAAAGCGGGCTCAAACGAGAACCCGCCGCATATATGAAAAAACAAACTTAAATTATTCACCAATTTGTTTGCGAACAAATCCAGTACATTTAAGTTCTTTGTCTATACTTTTAATATAGTCGCCAACATTTTGTTTTCCATCACCACCCATAACGAGAACTTGGTAAGAGAGAGTACTCTCTTTGAAGAATTTAACAAGTCTACCTTGAGCAATTTGTTGAATCTGCGCTTCATTAAGATTATTTGCTTTATTAGCAGCTTCTTCTTCCTTAATTTTGCGAGCAAGGTCAGCTTGTTCTTGAGTAATCCAACCTTTAGCCATATTAGAGTTGATATGATCTTCGCTATCAACATGAGCTGGGTTAATACCAGCTTTATTAAGTGCTGTATCAACGGCTCTGCTGATAAGTTCCATTCGAGTTTTCTCAATGGCAACTGCGAGTTCTCTATCCTTAACATCTTGAGAAATAGCAGTTTCATCAAGGGCGAGAGGATTCATAGCTGTGATATGAAGAGCAACATTATGAGCGGCCTCAGCAGCCTTTTCACCATTCTTATTAAAACCTACGAGAGTTGCTTTGTGGTTTCCCATGTGGTTATAAGCTTCAACATAAGCAGCCTCAAGAATCTCATAATCAGGGCATTCGATTTTTTCACCTGTTTTACCTGTCATCTCAAGCATAAGTTCTTCTACAGATTTACCGTCTATTTGCATTTCGAGAACTTCGGCTTTGGTATTGAGATCTGCAGCGATAGCCTTATCTAAAACATTGTCAACAAAGTTTACAAATTCCTCGCCTTTACCAACAAAATCTGTTTCGCAAGCCATTACAAGCATATAGCCTTTAGTTCTATCGGCGTTAGTTTTTGCGATAATTCGACCTTCGTTAGATTCACGATCGGCGCGTTTTGCAGCAACTTTTTGACCTTTTTTACGTAATATATCGATAGCTTTTTCGAAGTCTCCGTCAGCTTCCACCAACGCCTTCTTGCAGTCCATCATACCAATTCCCGTCTCTTGTCTGAGTTTATTTACATCAGCAGCTGTAATATTAGCCATATTATTATTTTTTTCAGTGATAAAAATTATTCATTATTTTTTCTTGCGACCCTTTTTCTGCGACCGCTTTCGTTTTCTTCTTCGTTAAGGATTTCGCCTTCGTTATTCATTTCAGCAATTTCTTCTTCCATGCGATCTTTATTCATTTCGCGTTCAGCTTGACCCTCGCGGATACTATTGCAGATAGCTTTAAGAATCACAGCAATAGACTTGGATGCGTCATCATTTGCTGGAATTGCATAATCTACAAGGTTAGGGTTAGAGTTGGTATCAACAATTGCGAAAGTTGGTATGGCAAGTTTACGAGCTTCTGCTAAAGCAATGTGTTCTTTCATAATATCAACGATAAACACTGCAGCTGGAAGGCGAGAAAGGTCGGAAATTGAACCAAGGTTTTTCTCTAATTTTGCGCGTTCGCGGGTAATTTGAAGACGTTCGCGTTTAGAGATATTATTAAATTGAGGACTTTCGATCAAACGATCTATATCACTCATTTTTTTAACGGCTTTTCTAATTGTGAAGAAGTTTGTAAGCATACCGCCTGGCCAACGCTCTGTAACGTATGGCATTCCAACTTCTTTCACCATATTAGCTACAGTCTCTTTAGCCTGTTTTTTTGTAGCCACGAAAAGAATCTTACGACCAGAACGAGCAATACTTTTTGCTGCTGCGCAAGCATCTTCTACTTTATCCATCGTCTTATAAAGATCGATAATATGAATTCCGTTTTTCTCCATAAAAATATAAGGAGCCATTGCGGGATTCCATTTTCTTTTAAGGTGTCCAAAATGACAACCAGCTTCTAATAATTCTTCAAATTGTACGTTTGACATTTTAATTTTTTTATTTGTTTACATTCTTAAAAGCAACGGTGAAGTAGTTCTTCAAGCTGAAATCTTCATCGTTTCGATACTAAACATTATCCTATAACGATTAACGTTTTGAAAATTGGAATCTTTTACGAGCTTTAGGTTGACCAGGTTTTTTACGTTCAACCATACGTGGGTCGCGGCGCAAGAAACCTTGGGATTTCAACGCTGGACGGAGTTCTGGATCGATTAGCGTTAAAGCTTTAGCGATAGCCATTCTCAATGCTTCTGCTTGTCCTGTTACTCCACCGCCGTCAAGGTTTGCTTTAATATCATATTGACCCATAAGATTTGCAACTTGAAATGGTTGCTCAACCTTATATTGAAGGGTTGGAACGCGAAAATATTCCTTATAGTCGCGGTTGTTAACCAAAATTTGACCGCTGCCTGGTTTCATATAAAGACGGGCAACAGCGGTTTTTCTTCTTCCTAATGTATTGATTACTTCCATTGTTATTTAATATCCTTAATGTTAATTGACTTTGGGTTTTGTGCTTCGTGTGGATGATTTGGTCCCACATAAACATGAAGATTGCGGTATAATTTTGCACCAAGACGATTTTTGGGAAGCATACCTTTAATAGCATGTTCCAATATACGTCTTGGATCTTTACGCATTACTTCTCTTGGTGTTGCGAAGCGTTGTCCGCCTGGATATGTTGTATGATGAACATATTGTTTGTCATCCCATTTCTTTCCTGTGAATTTCACTTTTTCTGCGTTAACAACTATTACGTTATCTCCACAATCGAAATGAGGTGTATAGTAAGGCTTATTTTTGCCTTTAAGAATACGTGCTACTTGTGTAGCAAGGCGGCCCACTACCATATCTTGAGCGTCAACAACCACCCATTCTTTCTTGACGATTTTTTCATTCGCCGAAATTGTTTTGTAACTTACTGCATCCATTTTTTCAGTTTCATTTTTTTTATGAGAGACATCTTCACCCATATCTCTCTGATTTCTAATTTTTTTCCTTTGCTAACTTAAGGATAATAATCGAGATTTTTCAAGGGCGCAAAGATAATATTTTTTTAATTACTTCTAACCTTTGTTGAATATTTTTTTATTGTCCCCCAAGAATATTAAAAAGGGGAATGCTTAGTCGGTATTTTTGGTAAATGAATTATTAAATGTTTTACAAAAATATAGCGAACAATATTTACGTAAAAAACTACCAATTAACAAATGCTTTATTGAAAATATCATCTGATAAAGCATCATTTATTTCTGCAACCAATGAATTTTCCACACTGCTAAGGTTTTGAGTGCTTGAGTAATCAGCATATCTTGAAAAAGTTTGATCGAAATTTTGATTTTCGTCAAATTTGTTATAAAATCTAACTCTCACTGTAATCGTTAATCGGTTCATAGCTGGTTTGTCATCACCTTGAATAGCCACTGGATTCACTGAATATGTAGTAATTTCTCCTTCCAATGTGTAATCACCATCATTACTAACAATAGTGAGAGGTGTTTGGCCTTGGATTTTATCTTTCAATGCAGTTGTAAAACTCTGACTTAACGTTGGATTAACCAATGATGAATTATTTGGAAAAGTGGTAATCGCTACTGTTTTAGCTCGTGCATCGATAGTACCGCCAGTTAAAGAAACCGACATCCTACAGTTTGTCATTAAAAACAATAAACAACAAACTATTAGAAGAAAAAAACTTCGTATTAGTAGAGTCTTATATGTGGATTTCATACTCCTTGATTTTTCTGTACAGGGTTCTCTCTGAGATTTTGAGTTCATTGGCTGCCAATTTTCTATTTCCTTCATGACGCTGCAAAGCTCGTAAAATAGCTTGTTTTTCGGTGTTCTCCATTGAAAAATCGGCATCTTCTACGAGCTCCGAATCATCGAAAGTTGTATTTTTCGACATTTTTTCAGTATGAACTATTTTGTATTTACTATCCGATATTGCTACGGCACTATTGATAGTTGTAGGAAGTTGATTAAATTCGTGATTTTCAAGATTTGAGAATTGAGAAAGTTGATTTTTCAAATTTTGAACTTCACGTTGTAATTCTGCAATCACTTTAAAAATCAACTCTCGGTGCATATTATCTTGAATTTCATTTTCAGATTGCACGAGCATTGGTAAATTAGAGCCGACAGGGTCATTAAGATAAGGTTTTAATTTCTCGGCGTCTATAGTTCGGTCTTTCTCTATGAGAGATATTTGCTCGGTAACATTTTTAAGTTGGCGCACATTACCTGGCCAACGATAGTTACTTAAGAGTTTTTGCGCTTCTTCGGTCAGTGATATTGTTGGAAAATGGTACTTATCGGAAAAATCAGAAGCAAATTTTATAAATAAAGGATATATATCGTTTTTTCGTTCACGAAGTGCTGGCACACGTATCGGAACTGAATTTAGTCTATAGTATAAATCTTCCCTGAATTTTCCTTTTTTTATTCTATCGGCGATATTAACATTAGTTGCTGCCACCACTCTGACATCAGTTTTCAACACTTTTGAAGATCCCACTCGCATATATTCACCACTCTCTAATACTCTAAGAAGTCGAACTTGAGTTGCGAGCGGCAAATCTGCAACTTCATCTAAAAAAAGTGTACCTCCAGAAGCCTCTTCAAAATAGCCCTTTCTTGATTCAACAGCACCTGTAAAAGCACCCTTTTCGTGTCCAAAAAGTTCAGAATCTATTGTTCCTTCAGGTATAGCACCGCAATTAACCGCTATATAAGTTTTAGTTTTTCTTGGGGAATAAGCATGAATGATTTTTGGAAATGACTCTTTTCCAACTCCGCTCTCACCAGTTATCAGAACGGACAGATCTGTTACCGCAACCTGCATAGCCACATCGATAGCGTGCTCTAATGACGGGTCAAAACCTATTATTCCAAAACGACGCTTTATTGCATCAATATTACTATTCATATAAAGCCTAAAAAGTTTGCAAAACTACAATATTTATTTTATAAAAGCTCTTTTTCTGCTAAATATTGTCTTAACTCTGCTTCTGTTTTTATAAGAACCTGTCTGGGTTTACTACCTGAGCCTGGTCCTACTATTTTTAAATCTTCGAGCTGATCCATAATTCTTCCTGCTCTATTATATCCAATACTCATCTTTCTCTGAATTGATGATGTAGAACCTTGTTGAGTTTGCACAATAAGAGTTGCAGCCTCGACAATAAGTTCATCAAGTTCGTCGGGATTTGTTGAATCTGCGCTACGAGATTCGCTCTTTTCGGAGGAATCTGGGACAAATGGAAGTTCGCACGGTTGAAGCAATGGGCGTTCTATAGATTGTTCACCGATATAATCTGCAATCTTTTCTACTTCAGGAGTATCAACAAAAGCGCATTGTAGGCGAACAATATCGCTTCCTGTAGAGATTAACATATCGCCCTTTCCTATCAATTGATTAGCACCTGTAGCGTCTAAAATTGTTTTTGAGTCCACGCCAGAAGATACGCGGAAGGCGATGCGGGCTGGGAAATTTGCTTTAATACTACCTGTAATAATGTTTACTGAAGGACGTTGCGTTGCAATCACAAGATGTATTCCTATGGCGCGGGCAAGTTGAGCTAAACGAGCCAAAGGTTGTTCAACTTCTCGTCCAGCGGTCATAATTAGATCTCCAAACTCATCCACAACAACTACAATATATGGCATATATCTATGTCCTGCAGCTGGCGAGAGCAATCTCTTACAGAATTTATCATTATACTCCTTGATATTGCGCATTTTGGCTTTCTTAAGCAAGTCATAACGATTATCCATTTCAAGACAAAGTGAGTTAAGGGTTCTAACAACTTTTTTGGTATCTGTAATTATCGGATCGTCTCCATCTGTAACTTCAGGTACCGAAGCCAAATAATAATTTTCGATTGCAGAATAAAGTGTAAACTCAACTTTTTTAGGATCTATCAACACAAATTTCAGTTCTGAAGGGTGTTTTGTATAAAGTAAAGATGTGATTATAGCATTCAAACCTACAGATTTACCTTGACCTGTTGCACCTGCAACGAGAAGGTGAGGCATTTTTGCCAAATCTACCACAAAAGCCTCATTGTTAATAGTTTTTCCTAAACCTATTGGTAATGCAAAATTATTGTTATTGAATTTATCGGAGGTAATAATATCGCGCATTGAAACAACTTCTGCATTCTTGTTTGGCACTTCTATACCTATAGTTCCGCGACCAGGAATAGGGGCTATTATACGAATACCTAAGGCTGCTAAACTCAACGCTATATCGTCTTCCAAACTTTTAATTTTACTAATCTTAACACCCTCTTTGGGCACAATTTCGTAAAGAGTTACTGTAGGTCCAACAACAGCTGAAATACTTTTTATCGCAATACTAAAACTCTTGAGAGTATCCAATATCTTGCGTTTGTTTTCAAGAAGTTCCTTGTTTCTAAGTTCCTCAGAAGATGCTGTATATGGGTGTGATTCAAGGAGATCTATCGGAGGAAATGTAAACATCGAAAGTTCTTTATGTGGGTCGTAGGGTTCTAATTCTAAAACCTGTTCTGATGTTAGTGAAAGGTGTTCGTCAACAGTCTTTAATTCTGTCTCATCTAAAAGTTCTTCATCTTCACACTCATCAATAAAATGAGTTGATGAAGAACTACTTGGTGAAACAATTTCAAATGGAACATCTTCCATAGCTTCATCATCTTGTGTCTCTTGTTCATCTTCCTCAATATCTAATGGAGTTGCATACTCTCTGCTCAGAGAGCCATGATCCGAAATGTAGAGATCATCTAAATCTTTACGTTCAGATTTTTCAGACCTTAAATTCAAAGATTCAAATTGTACAGGTTTATACTTCTTAGATTCTCGTTTTTCTTGTACTGAAGTGAAAATATTTTCTACCAGTTGTTTTATTCCAGCAACGATTTTTGAGAGATAGCTATTGCCATTTTTATCTTGAAATATAAACAAAACCACGGCTAAGAAAGCAACATCTGTAATCACAAGTCCTAAGATTCCTATATGCGCAGATAGATATTGATTAACAAAATTACCAAAGACTCCTGCGTAAAAAGAATTTTGGGTATTAAAACTAAACATTCCTATTGTGAAAGATAAGAAAAACATCAGAATCACAATTTTAAATGTTAATGCCGCCAACCTCTTGATTTTATGTTCTCTGTTAAGCCCATTGCAGATAATGCGCATGGAGAAGATAAGAAGTAGTAAAGGTATTCCAATTGAAAAAATTCCAAATGGAGTCATTGAATAATATGCTATAAATGCTCCAAATCCTTTCAATAAATTAGAAACATCAACTGCTGGCGTGCCATCATCAACAAGACTTTCAACGTATGTAGCATTATTAGCTGCATTAAAAAAATAAGAAAACATTGAAATAAAAAGAGTTATAGAAAAAAGCATTAGAATAACGCCGTAAAGAACTATCATTCCGTCTTTTCTAAAAAAACTGACCAAAGTATTGAGTGTAAAATTAGAATTATCTCTTCTTGAATTTGATTTTTTATCTTTTTTTCTGGAATTAGAACGCCCCTTTTTACTCTTTCCGCCATCCTTAGACATGGCGAACTTTTGAATATTAGATATTTGCGATTTTCTTGATTTTGTGCTATTTACGGTTCTCATGAAATAATAATATTGTAGTATGAAATAAAGTTTACAAAATTACAATATTTAAATAAGAATGGAGTTAAATTTAATACAGTAATATCAACATCAATATGTTATAAAAAAATCTAATTGGTAAAAAAAAATGAAAATTTAGAATTTATTTTTGCATAAATTTTTTGAACTTATGAGATTTACGACATTTTTAGCAGTAGTGAATGACTCTATGCAGATTAGCGGAGCTGCTGCCCCACGAGTAGAAGAGACATCCTATTTTAAGTTAGTATTTGCAGTCAATAGTTTATGGATAATTATCCCATTGATATTGATGTTGGCTTTTGCGATTTACTTTTTCGTAAAAAAGTTATTAATTGTTAACAGAGCTTCACAGGAAGATGGAAACTTTATGAATAACATTAGAGATTTCATCCACGAAGGAAAACTCGACTCTGCGGTAGCGTTATGTCGCGGAAACAACAATCCAACAGCTCGCATGATTGACAAGGGGCTCTCTCGTTTAGGTCGCCCTTTAGAAGACATCCGTACGGCAATTGAGAATGAAGGAAATCTTGAAGTTTCCCGTCTTGAGAAAGGGGTTTCTGCTCTTGCAACAATAGCTGCCATTGCTCCTATGATGGGTTTTTTAGGCACAGTAGTTGGTATGGTGGGAGCATTTCATAATATGGCAGCCGACCCCAACAATTTCAACATAGGAACGCTTTCTTCTGGTATTTACACTGCTATGATTACAACTGTGGGCGGTCTTATTGTAGGTATTATAGCATTGGTATTCCATAATCTCCTTATATCAAAAATTTCTAACGTAGTGTATATGCTTGAGGTTCGCACCACTGAATTTATGGACTTACTTCACGAGAACGCTTAATATACGGAATCATGGCGATAAAAATGCAAAATAGGATCGATGCGACATTTAGTGCAACTTCAATGTCCGACCTTGTGTTTCTGCTGCTGATATTTTTTATGCTGACCTCAACTATGGTCTCGCCAAATGCAATAAACCTCGTGCTACCTAAAAGCACAGCTGAAAAACAGTTAGCATCTAAAACATTGGAGGTTTATATTGACTCTGACCTCAACTATTATGTAAATCCTGAGGGAAATAACTCTAAACCAACACCATACGAAGAACTTCTTCCTGTTATACAATCTGTAGTAGAGCAAGATGTATCTATAGATAAGAACTTAATTCTCAGGGCGGATAAAACAGTACCAATAGAAAATGTAGTAGCCCTTATGGATGTTCTTAATCAAATAAATGAAAACCTTCCAGAAGAGGAAAGATATAAAATGGTATTAGCCACAGAAGCCAAATGAAAAACACTAACGAGAATAGAAAAGATAAAGCAATCGCGTGGAGCGTAACAATATGCACCATGGGGTTGATTTTAATTTTGCTTCTGGCTTGTAGTTTAAAGACTCAGATTCCCCCACCGCCGCCAAAAAAAATGGTGTATATTGACATCGCCCCTACGGGCGGCGGTGGGGGTGGCGGTACCCCTAACACTGCTCCTCGCCCAAAGGCTCAATCAGGACAAAATGTAGCGACTCAAAATGCTCAAAACGCACCTTCTGTAAACCACTCTGAGCGCACTACTAATAACAATCAAGCAGCAGCGGCAACGCCAAAACCCGACCAATCGTCAATGTATCGCGGGCGAGGTGGCTCAGGTAGCGGAGGCGGCAGCGGCTCTGGAATAGGTAGCGGCACTGGCTCTGGACTCGGACCTGGTGAAGGTGGTGGCAGTGGCGGCGGTATTGG
>CADBTU010000101.1 GCA_902797625.1 uncultured Bacteroidota bacterium
ACTTTTGGTGTTTACAAGTGCAAAAGTAAACAATTGGGCTGATTCTCAAACAGAGATCAGCCTTTATTTTTGCCGCCTCGCGCACGCGCACGAAATTTTTAGCGGACAGTAATAGAATTTTATATTCGTGGGTCGGGCAGGCCGACATTGTGGGGCAGAGCGGGAGCGTTTATCTTGAACAGGCAAACCAGAGTTTTCTTTTTTTAATAATAACGTGAATGAGATAAGATATAATTTTTGAAAATGAATAATTTAGTGATTTTATAATAGTATCATAATATTCTTATTATCAAATACATAGTGTTATTGTATTACAAAAACAATGCCAATGTAAATATTTTTTTTCAACAATTGATTTTTGAATAATAAAAAGATTATATTTGCCAACTTGTTTGAAAATTGTTATTCGGTTGGAGAAAATCCTTTTCTTTAATTTATAACAAGCTGAAAACAAGAATGTTGATGTGTTTTTTCACGTAATAGATGGGCGTATTGTATGGTGTTGATATTGTGCAAAAAAATGTGAAAGATTTTCAAAAAAATGATAAAATAGAAAAAATAAATAAAGAGATGAAAATAGTAAATTATTTGAAAGAATCCTATGAAGAGTTGGTTCACAAAACTTCGTGGCCTACTTGGCAGGAACTTGGGAATAGTGTTGTAGTAGTATCCATTGCTTCCCTAATAATCGCTTTTGTCGTTTTTTTGATGGATGCTGTCTTCAATTTGGGAATGGAATTAATGTTCCCAGCTGTTTAATTTCTTTATAACGGACATTATATCCATTATTACTTTAGCATGGCTGAATTAGAAAGCAAATGGTACGTTATTAAGTCGGTAACTGGAACAGAGAAGAAAGTAAAGCAAAACATCGAAAGAGAGGTTGAGCTTACTGATTTGAAAAATTCAGTTTTCGAGGTACTAATACCTACAGAGAAGGTGTTTCACAGTACAAAGACAGGAAAGAAAGTTGTTAAAGAGCGCAATTATTTTCCGAGTTATATATTCGTTGAGGCGATGATGACTCCAGAGGTATGTGCTCGTTTATTGGAGATACCAGGAGTTTTAGGTTTTGTAGGATGTAAGCGGAAGAGTGATCCTCCAGTAGCTTTGCGTAAAGAGGAGGCTGCTCGTTTATTAGGTAAGGTTGATGAACTCTCAACACAAGATGAGACTTTGATGCAACCATACATAGTAGGCGAAGAGATTAAAGTAATAGATGGACCTTTCAACACTTTCAATGGTATTATCGAAGAGATAGATACAGAAAAGAAGAAGCTGAAGATTACGGTGAAAATTTTCGGACGTAAGACCCCATTAGAGTTGGGTTTTATGCAAGTTGAGAAAATATAGTGTTCGAAATTAGTTACAAACAATAAAAATTAAAAAAAAATGGCAAAAGAAGTAGCTGGCTTAATTAAGTTACAGATCAAGGGAGGTGCCGCCAATCCGTCACCGCCGGTAGGTCCCGCATTGGGTTCTAAGGGCGTGAATATCATGGAATTTTGCAAACAGTTTAATTCTCGTACGCAGGATTTAGCAGGCAAAGTTATTCCAGTAATCATCACAGTTTATAAGGACAAGTCTTTCGACTTTGTAACGAAAACGCCCCCGGTAGCTGTACAGATTATGGAGGCAGCCAAACTTCAAAAGGGCTCAGGAGAACCGAACCGAAACAAAGTTGGCACAATCACATGGGATCAAGTGCGTAGTATTGCTGAGATTAAGATGAAGGACTTAAACTGTTTCAAGATAGAATCAGCGATGTCTATGGTAGCAGGAACAGCACGTAGCATGGGTGTCAATGTTAAGGGAGGTCAAAATCCTTTTGAGCAGAATTAATTAATAAGTAAAAAACAAAACAATGGCTAAGATATCAAAAAAACGCAAAGAGGCTTTTGCTAAATTTGATAAGACCAAAGTTTATGCTTTGCCAGAGGCGATCAAAGTGGTTAAAGACCTAACATATACCAAGTTTGACGCGTCTTTTGATATAGATGTACGTTTAGGCGTGGATCCGAGAAAGGCTAATCAAATGGTACGCGGTATAGTAACTCTTCCACATGGTACTGGTAAAGAAGTTAGAGTTTTGGTATTATGTACTCCAGACAAGGAGGATGAAGCGAAAGCAGCGGGCGCAGATTTTGTGGGCTTGGACGAATATGTTGACAAGATCAAGCAAGGATGGACAGACGTTGACGTGATTATCACGATGCCAAGCGTTATGCCGAAAATCGGTGCGTTAGGTAGAGTCTTGGGACCTCGAGGTTTGATGCCAAATCCAAAATCTGGCACAGTAACTATGGACATAGGCAAGGCCGTGTCAGAAGTGAAAGCTGGTAAAATCGATTTCAAAGTTGATAAATATGGCATTATCCACACATCAATAGGCAAAAACCGTTTCAGTGTAGAGCAATTAACAGATAATGCACGAGAGATGCTCTCAACAGTGATTAAGTTGAAACCTACGTCTGCAAAAGGTACCTACATAAAGAGTATATATTTGTCAACAACGATGAGTCCAGGAGTGCAAGTTGATCCCAAATCAGTTACCTTATAAAAATGATTAGTTAGTATGAATAAAGAACAAAAAAGTCAGATTATAGAAGAAATTTCGCAAGACTTAGCTAACTATTCTCATGTATATGTAACAGATATTTCTGGGTTTACAGTTAGCACGGTCAACCAATTGCGCAAATTGTGTTATAGCAAAGACGTTAAGTTAAAAGTGGTTAAAAACACATTGCTTAAGCGCGCTATGGACAAATCAGAGAAAGATTATTCAGAGTTATATGAAACTTTGAACGGTCCAACAGCAGTAATGTTGTGTAACACGGGAAATGTACCCGCAAAATTGATAAAAGATTTTAGGGTAAAGAATGCAAAGCCAATCATCAAAGCAGCTTTCATAGAAGAGGCTGTTTATATTGGCGATAACCAATTAGAGGTGCTTTGCAGCATTAAGTCTCGTGAGGAATTGATTGGCGATATTATCACATTGTTGCAATCACCTGCAAAACAAGTTGTATCTGCATTGCAGTCAGGTGGTGGCAAGTTGGCAGGTATTGTCAAGACTCTTTCCGAAAAAGCGTAATAAATTAAATAAAATCAAGTTAAAAACAATTAAAAAGAAAATATTATGGCAGATTTAAAAGCATTTGCAGAACAATTAGTTAATTTAACAGTTAAAGAAGTTAACGAATTAGCTCAAATTTTAAAAGAAGAATATGGTATTGAACCAGCAGCAGCAGCAGTAGCAGTAGCAGCAGGTCCTGCAGCAGGTGGCGGTGCAGCAGCTGAAGAAAAAACCGAGTTTGATGTGATTCTCAAATCAGCAGGTGGCAACAAATTACAAGTTGTGAAGTTGGTTAAAGAACTTACAAGTCTTGGTTTGAAAGAGGCTAAAGAATTAGTTGACGGTGCACCAAAATCACTTAAAGAAGGTATTTCTAAAGAAGAAGCTGAATCTTTGAAGAAATCTCTCGAAGAAGCAGGTGCTGAAGTAGAAATTAAATAGTTAACCTCATAGTTTACGCAATAGAACAACGCTTCCAATAGGTTTGGAAGCCTTGTTCTTATTGTTATTTATAATACCCGCTGATTGGTATTTCGTTAATAATCAGTTTCATTGTCAAATTAAATTATTGAGCCTTGTCAACTACAAAAAATAACAGAATAAGTTTTGCAACAACAAGACCTGTAGATTTTCCTGATTTTTTAGATATTCAGTTAAAATCGTTCCAGGACTTCTTTCAGATAGATACCGATACGGAATCAAGAAAGAAGGAGGGTCTTTATCGGGCATTTGAGGAAAATTTCCCGATCACTGATGCAAGAAATTGTTTCGTCCTGGAGTTTTTAGATTATTATATCGACGCACCGCGTTATTCTATGGACGAGTGCCTAGAAAGGGGTTTGACATACAGTGTTCCACTGAAAGCAAAGTTGCAATTAAAGTGCAACGACGAAGAACATGAAGGTTTTGAGGAAGCCCGCGTTCAAGAGGTCTATTTAGGAATGATTCCGTATATGACCCCTGGCGGAACCTTTATTATTAACGGTGCAGAACGTGTTGTAGTTTCACAACTTCACCGTTCTCCTGGTGTGTTCTTCGGTTTTTCATATCATTCTAACGGAACTCCGTTATATTCCGCAAGAATTATCCCTTTTAAGGGTTCTTGGATGGAATTTACAACAGACATTAACAATGTTCTTTATGCCTATATCGACAGAAAGAAGAAATTGCCAGTAACAACTCTCCTTCGCGCTATAGGTTATGAAACCGATAAAGACATTTTGAGCATCTTTGATATAGCTGAAGAAGTAAAGGCTTCCAAGGCTAATCTGAAGAAGTATGTCGGTCAAAAGTTGGCGGCTGCCGTAACCAAAACATGGTATGAAGATTTTGTAGATGATGAGACAGGTGAGGTAGTGAATATCGAGCGTACAGAAGTTATAATCGATAGAGAAACAATATTTGAAAAAGAACATATCAACTTGGTGTCTGATGCTAATATTAAGACGGTTCTCTTCCATAAACAAGATGAGCGTCAAGTTGACTATTCTGTGATTTTCAACACTCTCCAAAAAGACCCAACAAACTCTGGAAAACAAGCTATCGAGTATATTTATATGCAGCTTAAAAGCACACAGGCTCCAGATGAGGAAACTGCTCGTGCAACATTAGATAAGCTTTTCTTTTCAGACAAGCGTTATGATCTCGGAGAAGTGGGGCGCTACCGCATCAATAAAAAATTGAATCTTGATATTCCATCTGAAACAGGCGTGCTTACAAATGAAGATATCATATCAATTATTCGTTATTTGGTTGAACTTATCAACTCAAAAACAGAGGTTGATGATATAGATCACTTGAGCAATCGTCGTGTTCGTACAGTAGGAGAACAATTATATAATCAGTTTAGTCTTGGTTTGAACCGAATGGCTCGTACTATTCGTGAGAAAATGAATGTTCGCGATCATGAGTCGTTTAATCCTCAAGATTTGATAAATGCTAAGACTTTATCTTCAGTAGTAAACTCATTCTTTGGAACAAACCAACTATCACAGTTTATGGATCAGACAAATCCATTGTCAGAAATAACCCATAAACGTAGAATATCGGCGTTAGGTCCTGGCGGTTTGTCACGTGAGCGCGCAGGTTTTGAGGTTCGAGATGTACACTATACTCACTATGGACGTTTATGTACAATTGAAACCCCTGAAGGTCCTAATATCGGTTTGATTTCTTCTTTGTGTGTTTTCGCTCGAATTAACGAGCTTGGTTTCATAGAGACTCCTTATCGTCGTGTTGTAGATGGTCAAGTTCGTTTCGATGAACCTCCAGTATTTTTGACTGCAGAAGAAGAAGATAATAAACGTATTGCTCAAGCTAATACTCCAATGGACCAAAATGGTCTGCTTGGGGAAAGAGTGAAAGCACGTCGTCTTGCTGACTATCCGATTTTGTCTCGTGATGAGATAGATTTGATAGATATAGCACCGAACCAAATTGCTTCAATAGCTGCCTCTTTAATTCCATTCCTTGAAAATGATGATGCTAACCGTGCGTTGATGGGTTCAAACATGATGCGCCAAGCGGTACCTTTGTTGCGCCCCGAAGCACCGATAGTAGGAACAGGTTTAGAGCATCGTGTTGCAGTGGATTCAAGAGTGGTGTTGTTAGCAGAAGGTAATGGAGTTGTAAAATCTGTTGATGCTCAACATATCGAAATAGAATATGAACGCACAGAGACAGAAAAACTCGTAAGTTTTGATCCTGATGTAAAGAATTATCAATTGCTTAAATTCAGAAGAACAAACCAAAACTCATGCTTTAATCAACGACCAATAGTTGTTAAAGGTCAGAAGGTTAAGAAAGGGGATGTGCTTACAGAAGGATATGCTACAGAAAATGGAGAATTGGCACTCGGTCGTAATCTTATGGTGGCATTCATGCCTTGGAAAGGTTACAATTTTGAGGACGCTGTTGTTATATCGGAAAAAGCAGTTACAGATGATCTTTATACATCAATACATATAGAATCCTTTACATTGGAAGTACGTGACACAAAGCGTGGACAGGAAGTTCTTACAAATGATATTCCAAATGTTTCATCTGAAACCACAAAGGATTTGAATGAAGATGGTTTGATTCGTGTGGGTGCAGAGGTAAAAGAAGGTGATATACTTATAGGAAAAATTACACCTAAGGGAGAGTCTTATCCTACACCAGAAGAGAAATTGTTGCGTGCTATTTTCGGTGATAAAGCTGGTGACGTTAAAGATGCTTCTCTTAAAGCTCCTCCATCAATGCGTGGCGTTGTAATAGGTGCAAAATCTATGTCTCGCTTAGTGAAAGATAGAAAATCTAAAACTAAAGATAAAGATATAGTTGAAGAAATAAGAGCTAAATATCAAGTAGAGTTGGATGCGTTGAAAGATATTTTGATAGGCAAGCTTTACAAAATTTTAGAAGGAAAGATTTCACACAACATCTATTCAAATACAAAGGATATTGTAGTTCAAAAAGGAGCTAAGTTCTCACAAAAATTACTTAACACTATTGATTTCAAGAACGTGTTGATTTCGAAATGGACAAATGATGCGAAGATTAATGGTATGGTATCTGAGATCGTTCACAATTATTTGTCAAAATTACGCGATATTGAATCAAGACGTACTCGTGAGGAATTTGATGCTACAATAGGCACAGAGTTACCTTCAGGAATTGTACAAATGGCGAAAGTTTATATAGCAAATAAGCGTAAACTCCGTGTTGGAGATAAGATGGCTGGTCGTCATGGTAACAAGGGTTGTGTGGCAAAGATAGTTCGTCAAGAAGATTTACCATTCTTGGAAGATGGTCGTCCTGTTGATGTAGTTCTAAACCCATTGGGTGTGCCTTCACGTATGAATTTAGGACAGATTTATGAAACTGTTTTAGCATGGGCAGGTAAGAAAATGGGTGTTAAATATGCTACTCCAATTTTTGATGGTGCATCAATAGATCAAATAAATGCTCTTATGCGCGAAGCAGGATTACCAGAAAATGGAAGCACTCAATTGTATGATGGTGAAACAGGAGAACCTTTCCATCAGAAAGCAACAGTAGGCTACATCTACTATCTTAAGTTACATCATATGGTTGATGATAAGATGCACGCTCGTTCAATAGGACCTTATTCACTCATTACCCAACAACCATTAGGAGGTAAAGCTCAATTTGGTGGTCAACGTTTCGGAGAAATGGAGGTATGGGCTATTGAGGCGTATGGAGCAGCAAATGTGCTTCAAGAGATCCTTACCGTAAAATCAGACGATGTTATGGGAAGAGCAAAAGCATACGAAGCAATCGTTAAGGGCGATAATATGCCAAAATCAGGTATACCAGAGTCTTTTAACGTGTTGGTAAATGAGCTACGCGGTCTCTGCTTGGATATTAAATTTGAATAATAAACGAATATAGCTAAAAAAATGGCTGTTAGAAAAGATAATAATACACGGAAGGAATTTCATAAAATAACCATTAGCCTTGCTTCTCCAGAAGCAATCTTGGAGCAATCGCACGGTGAGGTTTTGAAACCTGAAACAATAAACTACAGAACATTAAAGCCTGAGCGTGATGGCCTTTTCTGTGAAAAGATTTTCGGTCCTATGAAGGACTGGGAATGTCACTGCGGTAAATATAAAAGAATACGCTACAAAGGTGTAATTTGCGACCGTTGTGGTGTGGAAGTTACCGAGCGCAAGGTGCGTCGTGAGCGTATGGGCCATATTCAGCTTGTGGTTCCTGTAGCACATATTTGGTTTTTTAAATCTTTGCCTAATAAAATTGGTGCCTTATTGGGACTTGCCACAAAAGAGGTGGAGGCAATTGTTTACTACGAAAAATACATAGTAATACAAGGGGGTATTTTAGAACAAGAAAATCCAGATATAAAGAAAGGCCTTCTTCTTTCAGAGGAAGATTATTTTGAATTGACAGAGAAATTACCTTCCGATAATCGTTTGTTAGATGATACTGATCCTAACAAGTTCATCGCAAAGATGGGAGCAGAGGCGTTGTATGATCTACTTTCCAAGGTTGACTTAGATGGTGAATCATACGAATTACGCGATCGCGCAAATCGTGAGACTTCTCAACAAAGAAAAAAAGAACTTCTGAAGAGACTCCATGTTTTTGAAGCTTTTAGAGATAGTCGTAAACGTGCAGATAACCGTCCTGAGCGTATGATTGTGAAGATAGTTCCAGTTATTCCGCCTGAGTTGCGTCCTCTTGTACCTTTAGATGGTGGACGTTTCGCGACATCAGACTTAAACGACCTTTATCGTCGTGTTATTATCCGTAATAATCGTCTTAAGAGACTGATGGAAATAAAGGCTCCAGACGTTATTATGCGTAACGAGAAACGTATGCTTCAAGAAGCGGTTGACTCGCTGTTCGATAACTCTAAGAAGTCAAGTTCTGTAAGGACAGATTCAAATAGAGCACTTAAGTCTTTATCTGATAGTTTGAAAGGAAAACAAGGACGTTTCCGTCAGAATTTGTTGGCTAAGCGTGTTGACTATTCAGGTCGTTCGGTAATCGTGGTCGGTCCAGATTTGCATCTTAACGAATGTGGTCTGCCTAAGGATATGGCGGCTGAATTGTTCAAACCGTTTGTGATTCGTAAAATTCTTGAAAGAGGGATAGTAAAGACTGTTAAGTCGGCTAAGAAAATAGTTGATAGAAAAGACCCAGTAGTTTGGGAAATCCTTGAGAATATATTGAAGGGTCATCCAGTGTTGCTGAATCGTGCTCCTACACTTCACAGATTGGGTATTCAGGCATTTCAACCAAGATTAGTAGAAGGAAAGGCAATACGTTTACACCCATTATGCTGTACTGCGTTCAATGCGGATTTTGATGGCGACCAGATGGCTGTTCATGTTCCGTTAGGAAACGCAGCTATAATGGAGGCTCAAATGTTGATGATGGCATCGCATAACATTCTTAATCCTGCCAATGGAGCCCCAGTAACCGTTCCTTCTCAAGATATGGTACTTGGTTTGTATTATATTACTAAGGAACTACTTTCAACACCTGATAATAAGGTGAAAGGTGAAGGCGGAATTTTCTATGGTCCAGAAGAAGTTATGATTGCATACGATGACAAGAAAGTTCACCTTAATGCGAAAATTAAATGTCGTGTTGATTTAGATGGCACAGGCAATTACAAAATAGTTGATACTACAGTTGGTCGTGTTATGTTCAATCAAGTAGTTCCAAAAGATTTCGGTTATATCAATATATTGTTAACAAAGAAAGCACTTCGAGATATAATCGGTGATGTTTTGGCAAAATGCGGTAATAAAGATTGTACCCAATTCCTTGATGACATTATGACTTTAGGTTATAGAATGGCTTTTGAAGGAGGTATGTCGTTTAATCTTGGAGATGTGATTGTTCCAACTGAGAAGTCAAACTTAATAGCAGAAGCAAATGCTCAAGTGGATGAGATAACAATGAATTATAACATGGGTTTCATCACAAATACAGAGCGTTACAACCAAGTTATTGATGTATGGTCGCAGTGTAATGCTCGTTTGTCTAAGATTCTGATGAAAGAGATAGAGGAGGATCGTCAAGGGTTTAACCCTGTGCACATGATGCGAGATTCTGGAGCCCGTGGTTCAGCAGAGCAGATTCGTCAGCTTTCGGGTATGCGTGGATTGATGGCAAAGCCAAGTAAGGCAGGCTCGTCGGGCGGCGAGATTATCGAGAATCCAATTCTATCTAACTTTAAGGAAGGATTATCAGTACAAGAATACTTTATTTCTACTCACGGTGCTCGTAAGGGTTTGGCCGATACCGCTCTTAAGACTGCAGATGCAGGTTACCTAACTCGTCGTTTAGTTGATGTATCGCACGATGTGATTATCAACGAGGAGGATTGTGGAACTTTACGAGGAATGACTGTAAGTGCGCTTAAAAATAATGAAGAAGTAGTAGAAACTTTATACGACCGTTTGTTGGGACGTGTAACTCTTCACGATGTTTATCATCCTCAAACAGGCAAACTTATAATCGCTGCAGGTGAAGAACTTACTGAAGAATACTGTCAAATTATTGAAGATTCTCCAATAGAAGAGATTGAAATTCGTTCTGTACCTACTTGCGAATCAAAACATGGTATTTGTCAAAAATGTTATGGTAGAAACCTTGCAACTGGTAAGATGGTTCAAATAGGTGAAGCTGTTGGTGTGATTGCCGCACAATCTATAGGTGAGCCAGGAACACAGCTTACATTGCGTACATTCCACGTCGGTGGTGTTGCAGGTAACGTGGCGGCTAATAGCTCTATTCAGGCTACTTACGATGGTCATCTGAGTATCGATGAGTTGCGTGCCCTCGAAAAAATTGATGAAACAGGCAAAACATACTATAAAGTTATTGGTCGTACAGCAGAAATTAAGATTATAGATGAAAAAACAGGTGTGGCATTAGCATCTGCTAATCTTCCATACGGTTCTAATCTCTATTTTAAGCATAAAGATGTGGTAAAAAAGGGCGATTTGATTGCAGATTGGGATCCATTTAATGCTGTTATTCTCTCAGATGTTGCAGGTAGGGTGGTGTTCAATGATATCATTGAAGGTGTAACCTATCGTGTAGAAACTGATGAGCAAACAAATATTCACGATAAAGTTATCGTTGAGAGTCGTTTAAAGACGAAGAATCCAAGTATCAATATTGTTGATGAAGATGGTGATGTAATCAAGAGTTTTGATGTACCAGTGGGGGCACGTTTGGCTGTTGAAGAGGGTCAAGTTATAGATTCAGGTGAAATCTTAGTTAAGATTCTACGTTCTTTTGGTAAGTCTGGTGATATTACTGGTGGCTTGCCACGTGTTACAGAGTTGTTTGAAGCTCGTAACCCATCAGACCCTGCTGTAGTTTCAGAAATTGATGGTGTTGTTTCTTTCGAGAAGAAACTTAAACGCGGTAATCGTGTTGTTAAGATAACACCTCGTGTAGATTCAGGAGAAGGCGTTAAAACTTATTTAATTCCCACATCAAAACAGATTCTTGCTCAAGAAAATGACTTTGTAAAGGCTGGTACTCCACTTTCAGAAGGCGCGCTTACACCAGTGGATATTCTTAATATCAAGGGTGCGCAGAAGGTGCAAGAATATATTATCAATGAAATTCAAGAAGTGTATCGTCTTCAAGGTGTAAAAATTAATGATAAACATTTTGAGGTTATTGTTCGCCAAATGATGCGCAAGATGGAAATTGAGGATCCAGGTGATACAAAATTTCTTCAAGGTGAGTTGATTAATAAGATAGATTTCCAAGAAGAAAATGATCAAATTTGGGATAAAAAAGTAGTAGAGGACGCAGGTGATTCAGATACATTACGTAAAGGTCAAATAATATCAGCTAAGAAACTTCGCGATGTTAATTCACTATTAAAAAGGAAAGATTTACGTATAGTAGTTACTCGTGATGCTCGTCCAGCTACAGGAAAGCCGATACTTCAAGGTATTACACGAGCTTCTTTGCAAACGCACAGCTTTATATCTGCTGCATCATTCCAAGAAACCACCAAAGTTCTCACTGAAGCTGCAATCAATGCAAAATCAGATAATCTTATTGGTATGAAAGAAAATGTTATTGTTGGTCAAAAGATTCCAGCAGGTACAGGTATTCGTGCATATCAGAATATTGAAGTGGGTTCTATGGAAGAGTATAATTCATTGTTAGCATCTAAGGAGGAATAATATTATGGCAGAAGAGAAAAAAGATCAAAAAATTGATTTGAGTATTAGTGAAGAAATTTCGCAAGGAATTTACTCTAATTTAGCAATACTTTCACATTCTGATAATGAATTTTTTGTTGATTTCGCTTCATTATCACCAGGTGTTCCTAAAGCTATTGTTCGTTCTCGTATAATAATGAATCCCTTGAACGCAAAAAGACTTCTTCGTGCTTTACAAGACAATGTATCAAGATATGAAGAACAGTTTGGAGAAATTGAAGAACGCCAAAGTCCAATGCCGCGATTTATGGGCGGTGGCGGTTTAGCATAACGACTACGTTCAATGTTTTTTTATAAATTTTGTGGTGGTGGATTTTGTTTCTACCACCATTTTTAGTTTAATATTAAAGGTGTCCGCTAAAAATTAAAAATAAATTTTCAGCGGTTGTAAACCTTTGTAAATTTGTGTATGCGATTTTTGTTGGCAGTTACAAGCCCCCATTTAAGCTCCTGACTAAACTAGCAATGAGGCAGCTGTAATTCTTATTAGGTTTGCTCCGCCATTGGTTCTTATGGGTACAATGCTTTTAGCAGACAATAATAAATTAAAAAGGAAAATACACGCCAATAGATAGTTAACGCGTTCAGTAAATAGTCGGGGTGAGAAGACTCGAACTTCCGGCCTCTACGTCCCGAACGTAGCGCGCTACCAACTGCGCCACACCCCGCTGCATTTTGGTTGCAAAAATATATTTTTTTTCAATAAAATGTTGTAAGAGAATTATAATTATTCTTCATATTTTGTGTTGTCAGGGATACCAGCCATCAGAAGAGCTTCGCGACGTTCTCGGCATGTGGCACATTTGCCGCAATGTAATCTGCCCCCTTTGTAGCAAGAGTAAGTTTCGGAGTAATCGATGCCCAAAAAATTACCTTTTTCGGCTATTTTCTTCTTACTGAGATTAGTATAAGGTGCAAAAACCTCAATATTTCTATATGTTCCTAAACTAATAGTTTTTGCGATGGATTCAATAAATTCGGGGCGACAATCAGGGTAGATTGAGTGGTCGCCAGAGTGATTTGCAATTAAAACTCTATTCAAGTTGTTACTTTCTGCAATTCCGCACGCTATTGAGAGCATAATTCCATTTCTAAATGGCACAACAGTAGATTTCATATTCTCTTCATCATAGTTAATAGTGGGAATATCCTCTGGAGACGAGAGCAGAGCACTTTTGAAGTACTTGTGCATAAAATCAAGTGGAATTATCAGATGTTGAATAGATAACTTTCTGCAGTGAAGCGATGCAAAGATTTGTTCTTCAGCATTTTGAATAGAACCGTAATCAAAAGTTATTGCTAAGGCAATGTTATCTTTGTATTCATAAAGCATAGTTGTGGAGTCCATACCTCCCGACAAAACAATGACAGAATCTTTCATTAGATTATTTTTTTAATTTAAAATTATCAAGAATACGCTGATTTACGATATTTTGATGTTCTTCATCACCATAATTAGCAAAAGGAATAATAGAGATACCTCCGCGAGGATTAAAAATACCTATAACTTCCAGATACTTTGGGTTCATAAGTTTTACTAAGTCTTTCATAATGATATTAACACAATCTTCATGAAAATCACCGTGATTTCTAAAGCTAAAGAGATAAAGTTTCAAACTTTTACTTTCAACCATCAAATAATTAGGAATATAATTTATGATTATATGTCCGAAATCAGGTTGGCCAGTTTTAGGGCACAAAGAGGTGAATTCTGGGCAATCTAATGTTACAATATATTCATTTTCAGGATGTTTATTTTCAAAAGTTTCCAATACATCAGGAGTATAATCGTAATTATATGATGTATTTTGATTACCTAAAAGAGTTACATTTTTCAATTCATCTTCATTTCTTGACATAGTAATAAATTTTGGTGCAAAAGTAAGAAAAATAAGTATCTTCGCAGCGCAAATAAAAAACTTACAGAATGTATCGTAAAAAATTTATGGAGGAGGCTATCAAATTAGCTAACGAATGTTTTGAAACAGGAAACGGTGGGCCTTTTGGCGCAGTGATTGTGAAAGACGGTGAGATTGTAGGTCGTGGTAGGAATACGGTTACTGCCGACAATGACCCAACGGCTCATGCTGAGGTTAACGCTATAAGGGATGCTTGTAAAAACTTGGGAACATTTCAGCTATCAGGGTGCGAAGTTTATGCCAGCAGTGAACCTTGTCCTATGTGCTTCGGTGCAATATATTGGGCTCGTCCAGAAAGAATTTTCTACGGCGCATCTTGCGAAGCAGCTGCCGAAGCAGGATTTCAAGATACTTTTATTTACGATGAACTCGGAAAACCAATAGAAGAGTATTCTATAAAAACAGAACAACGCGATGGTGAATTAGCTTCTAAGACTTTCCAAAAATGGAAAAATTTTGATAAAAGAATAGATTATTAATATATTAAATACTACTTTTGATGGATAACTCTAAAAACATAGGTAAGTTATTTCTGATACCTCTACCACTTGCAGAGGGTGATTTTGGACAATTCTTTCCTGAGTGTAACGCTTCTGTAATAAATGAGATAGATTACTACATTGTTGAAGCTGTGCGAACAGCAAGACGTTTTCTAAAATACTCTAAGATACAAAAAGCTATTGATGACTTAACTTTTTTCGAGCTTAACGAGCATACTCAAGGAGTTGATCTTAATGAATATTTAAGGCCATGTCTTGAAGGTTATAACGTAGGCTTGATGTCTGAAGCAGGAGTTCCGTGTGTTGCAGATCCTGGTCATAAGGCTGTTGATAAGGCGCACCAACTTGGAATAGAAATTATTCCGCTTATAGGACCAAGTTCGATAATGCTTGCCTTGATGGGCAGCGGTATGAATGGACAACAGTTTACATTTCATGGTTATTTACCAGCAGAACAATATGATAGAGAACGTAAAATTGTTGATATAGAGAATTATGCCATCAAAACAGGACAAACTCAAATTTTTATAGAAACACCGTACCGAAATAATAGAATGACAGCTTCACTATGTAAAGTGTGTAAACCTAATACTCGTCTTTGTGTTGCAGCAAATCTTACCTCAAAAAACCAATTTATAAAAACACAATCTATTTCAAAATGGAGAAAATATTTTTCGATAGAGAGTAATCAGCTGGGGAAAGTCCCATGTATTTATTTGATTAACAGGTGATTATTTTGTATTTGTGAATCGTTTTTATCTATAGAAGAAGTGTTTGTGTAAATTGTTAAAAAATATTTTCAAAAACCGCCGAATATGTTTAAAAAAAAACTATTTTTGCCGTCCGAAAAATTATAACGAAAAAAATAAAAAACATTTAAAAAATAATGGCAAATCACAAGTCTTCTGTTAAGAGAATCAGAGCAAACGAAAGAAAAAGATTAGCAAATCGTTACTATTCTAAAACAATGCGTAATGCATTGCGCGATATTCGTGCTATCACAGATAAGAATGAAGCTATGCAAAAAGTTTCATCAATGAATTCGATGATTGATAAACTTGCAAAAAGAGGCATGATACATAAAAACAAGGCCGCTAACCTTAAGTCTGGCCTTATGAAAAAGATTAATGCTCTCTAATTTTTTGGATAGTATAGAGTTTAAAGCTTCTGTACCTATTCAGGTACGAATGAGTGATTTAGATCCTTTCGTCCATGTTAATAATGGTAACCAATGTCATTATTTTGATTTAGGACGGGGTTCGTATTTAGAAGAAGTACTTCAAGACCAGGTTGATTGGAAAACGATTGACTTGGTCTTGGTGCATATTGAACTTGATTTTATTCAACCAATTGAGTTTCATGATAAATTGGTGTGCGAGTCTAAAATTGTTGAAATTGGAAATAAGAGTCTAAAAATGGTTCAACAGTTGCGTGACACCGAGAAGAATGTAGTGAAAACAAGGTGTTTTAGCGTTTTGGCTGGTTTCGATCGTAATACACATCTTTCAATACCTATTAACGAACTCTATAAATCCAAAATTCTGGATTTTGAAGGTATTGAATAATGATTAGTAAAAATAAAATATCAGAGTTAAGAAAACTACACTCTAAAAAATTTAGAGATGAATTTCAACTTTTTATAGTTGAAGGTATTAAGTCTGTCAAGATGCTTTTAGGGTCAGTTTATGATGTTGTTGATGTTTATGTTACTAATAATTTTTTGCAAGAGAATCAATCGTGGCTTAAAGATTTTAGCAATATAACGGAGGTGTCGCGTTTGGATATGGAGCGGATTAGCACATTGCAAACGCCACCAGAAATACTCGCTGTCTGTCGCCAGCGAAGTCATAGTTGTCAGATTCCGAAAGATAAGCCTATTATAGTTCTTGATGGAATTTCTGACCCAGGAAATTTCGGTACGATAGTGCGCACTGCCGATTGGTTTGGAATTAAAAATATTGTCTGTTCAACAAACAGTGTCGAATTTTATAATCCGAAGACAATACAAGCAACAATGGGGTCGTTTTTGAATGTTGAGGTTCATAAATTCGATTTAGTTGATTTTCTGACGACCCAAAAGTCTCATAGAAGAATTTTAGGAACTTTTATGGAGGGTTCAAACATTGATAATTTTAAATTTTTAGATTCCGATATTATAGTTATTGGCAACGAGGCGAATGGAATTTCAGACGATATTGCAAAATTAGTAACAAACAGGATAACCATTTGTAAGAATCTTCAAGAAAATGTGTGTGCTGAATCTCTTAATGCCAGTATAGCTGCAGCTATTGTTATGTTTGCTTGGAGAAAATAATTTCTAAACTTAGGAAATCTTATTTTCAGTTGATTTTACAATTAAGATACTCGCTTCGTAAAGAATCCATATAGGTAACGAGACTAAAAACAGAGTGAACGCGTCTCCAGTGGGTGTGATTATGGCTGCAACTATTAGAATGGCAACCACCGTGTGGCGACGGTATTTTATCATATATATTGAATTAAGTAATCCAATTTTAGCCAAGATTAAACTTAAAATAGGAATTTCAAAAATAATTCCAAAAATAACACTCATCATCAAAAGAGTCTCCATATATGATTCTAAAGTTAGCATATTAGAAACCTCACAACTAACTTGATATGTTCCTAAGAAACGTACGGTGAGAGGAAAAATCAAAAGATAATTTAGGCAAACACCGACTAAGAACATAATATATGAAGAAAAGACGATAAATATAGAGTATTTTTTTTCGTTTTTGTAAAGAGCTGGACTAATAAAATTAAATAGTACTTTTATAGTATAAGGAGAAGAAAGTAGCACACCAAATGCGAAAGCGGTTTTAAGGTGTATAATAAATTGTTCGGTAAGCCCTATATTCATCAAGTTGATAGAAAATTCCTCTCCGCCAAGTATTTGATAGATAAAAAAGGAAGAATCTTTAGGTGCAAGAACAATTTTGAATAGTAAGTCTTTAAAACAGAAAGCTAAAACCATAAAGACGAGAGTTGCGGCAAAAATTTTAATAAGACTTGCGCGTAAATCGTCTAAATGTTCCCAGAAGGATTTTTCGGCTTCAGCCATAAAAGTTACTCGTTATTTTCAGTTTTTTCAGAATTGCTATCTTGTAGATTATTTTCTTCTTTACCTTCAACACCATCTTTGAAAGAGCGAACACCTTTGCCTAAACCTTTCATCAAATCTGGTATTTTCTTTCCGCCAAAGAGAAGTAAAATAATAAGAGCAATAACTATAATTTCGGGCATTCTTATTCCCATCATAACAGATAATTTTAATTAGAACTATTTTTTTAGAACAAACTTTACAAATAAATAACCTCCAATAATTTGAATCAGCATACCAGGAATGCCTATAACAAAATCTGAGAAACCTGCGGCAAAAGAACCTTCTATAAGAGACTCAATCAGACAGCCAATCGTTTGGTAGAGAAGAACAACCAACGTCATCAGTGGGAGAGTAATGGTTTTAAAACGGTTAGCAATGAATGCGGCACATAAGGCTAAAAGCGTTGATTTTATTATTATTGACGGTAAAACTGCTGGCATTGGCATCCCAAAAAGTACTGAATTAACAAGAGGAGAAAGAACTGCCGTTAAAAGTCCAACTTTCCACCCGTATTTATAGGCACTTATCAAAGTGAAAAAATAAATAGGCAGAAAAATATGTCCACCGTTAGGAATAATATGGCACAATTGAGGTAAAAGTATATTACCAACGACAAAAAGAGTCGCAAAAATGTAAGTTTTAGCTTCTTTGTAGCTTAAAGAATAAAGTTTTACTGTTGATTCCATTACTTTGTATTATGTTGTTTTTGTTTGCATTTCGTTAAAATGTTGTCTGAGCATAAGTTCAATTTCTATAGGCGAGGTTGCATCTTTAACAATGTCTTCCAACCTACACCTTGAGTCGCCTTCAGGAACAACAATCTTATCTACCAAAGTGTTGAAGCGATAAGTAATATTAGCTTTATTTAACACATCTATTGCTGGTTTACTAATAACTACAGCATAAAGGGAGTTAACATTAGCATTAACAATCAAACCAGCAGCAGCCTTTCCAACAATTTTATCGGCTATATCAGCACCAATAAGTTGCTCAGGTTCATTATCTAACAACCAGATAAGATCACGAACCCCTCTTTTATTGTAAGTAGAAATCTCTCCTGATGTATTTCGCACCACGAGGGAGCAATTTTCTTCACTCAAAATGGTTATTATTTTATCAATAGTCATATTAAATGTTCTCCAATAGATGATTTAGTAGGATCTTAGTGTATTAAAATCCCAAAAGCAAATTCAATTATCTAAAAATAATATCTTTAACAATAGGTCCGAGGTCATTATTAATTCGTTGAATTATTTTTGATTTATGACCGAAAAGTTCGAATTTAAGAGCAGCGTTATTAACATTTACATACAGAATGCCGTTTTTTAGATCGTTGCATTTAGAGAAATGAGCACACATATCACCTACGTATTCTGGCCAGCGTTCTATCAGGATTTGTTTATCCATAAGATGTTGTTTGCCAGACTGTTTAACAAATTGACTTACAAGGTCTTTTAGGTTTATTTCGTGATTATCGAATTTCATAAGTTAGAGAATTTGTATATATTTATGAGTTTGAAGAGATAATCTCCATTTAGGATTTATAAGAATATAATCGACAATATCTTTAATAATAACATTACATCTATTCCAGTCTGGTTGCAAAAAGAGGATACATTTATCAGACACAAGTTTAGAATTTTTTTCTGCCCATTCAAAATCTTCTTTGCAGCCGATAATAATTTTTAATTCGTTGGCTTTAGCGAGGGTTTCGTTATTAGGTGCGGCGCCATACTTAGGGGAGAGGCAGATCCAATCCCAATCACCTGTAATAGGTTGTGAACCAGAAGTTTCGAGGAAGCATTGGATATTATGTTCGTGAAATTTGTTGCATAGGTTTGTTAAATCATATAACATTGGTTCACCGCCAGTTACAACAACAGCTTTAGCTGGGCAATTGAGGGCATGATTTACAATTTCATCAATTTCAACTTCTGGGTATCGGGAAGCGTCCCACGCACGCATTTCATCACAGAAAGAGCAGCCAACCTCGCAGCCACCTAAGCGTACAAACCACGCAGGTTTTCCCATATTGAAACCTTCTCCTTGCAGTGAGTAAAACTCTTCAACAACTCGTATTTTATCAGTTTTTGTCTTGGCCATAGTTATAAAAACGGGTGCAAATTTACAAAAAATAATCGGAATTACCCTATTATACAATATGTGTTACATACATTCGTGTTTATCATCTTTTTTATGAATGTTTAGGATAAACTATAGTCGAATTATCTGTTACTTTTAGATTCTTTTAGTTTTTAGCATACAATTAAAGACAAAAAGGTCTTTAAATATGGGTGTTATTTTTTCCAATCTGGGGCATCACCACGTGACGTATCTACAGTATAGCCAGTAGATCTTATGCGGTCGGCAAGATTTTTAACATATTGGGCAGATTCTTCACCAGTGAATATTTTATTGTCGTAAATGTCGTATTTTTTTCTAACATCTACAGGAGACAAGTTAGGCATGACAACATTAGCACCAGCAAGCAGACCTTTTTCTCTGCCTTTAGGGTCAATAGTACCGAGTGCGGTAGTGGAAGGTAGTAATGCTTTGGGCAATATAAGTCGTAAAAGACCGAGCATAAAAAGAGTTTGTTCAACAGTTCCGCTATTTTTTTCAGCAAAAGGGGTTGCGTGATGAGGTATAAAAGGACCGATTCCCACCATTTGAGGTTGAAAAACTGCAATAAACAAGAGGTCTTCAGCCAAATTGTTTACAGTTTGAAAAGGAGAGCCAACCATAAAACCTGTTCCAACTTGAAAACCGATATTTTTAAGATCTTTTAAGCAATTGATCCTGTGTTCATAAGACATCCAATTTGGATGTAATTGTTCATAATGATGTGGATTTGCTGTTTCGTGGCGTAAAAGGTATCTATCTGCACCAGCATTAAAAAGATTTTGATAGCTTTCGTGCGAGCGTTCACCGAGAGAGAGAGTTACGGCACAATCAGGATATTTTGATTTTATTTTTTTTATGATGCTAATAAGAACATCATCTTTAAAATAAGCGTCTTCTCCGCCTTGCATAACAAAAGTTCTGAATCCGAGTGAATATCCTTCATCACAACATATTAGAATGTCTTCTTCAGAAAGTCTGTATCTATCTGTGTTTTTATTACTTCTTCTAATGCCACAATAGAAACAGTCATTAGAGCAGAAGTTAGAAATCTCAATCAATCCACGCAGAAAAACCGATTTTCCGAAATATTTTTCTCTAACGGAGCGCGCCCTTTGGAATAAAAATTCGGTATCATCAGGGGAGTGATTTTCAATAAGATCAACAAACTCCTCTTTATTAAGAATATTATTGTTTTCTAATTTTGTTATAAGTTTTCTCATCATTAGCAATTAAGGGGTGCAAAAATAAAAAAAGCGATGTAAAAACATCGCTTTTACATTATATTGAAAGAGATTATTTAGGTTGATAGAAAGGCATTTTCACGGTAACGGCCTTGAGGAGTCGGTTACGTACTTTGATAAATATTTCTGTTCCTGATTTAGCAAAATCTTTATTTATCAGAGCAGTTCCGATACCTTTATTTACTGAAGGGCCGAAAGTGCCAGAACGAACTTCACCTATAACATTGCCTTCAGTATCGCAAACCTCATAACCGCTACGAGGAATACCACGGTCAATGAGTTCAAAACCTGCAATTTTGCGAGTAAGTCCGTTAGCTTTGAGGTCTTCCATATATTTTCTATCAATAAAATCTTTACCCTCAACAAACTTTGTAATCCAACCTAAACCAGCTTCGATTGGAGAGATATTATCATCAATTTCGTGGCCATAAAGACAGAATCCCATTTCTAAGCGAAGGGTATCTCGAGCACCTAAGCCGATAGGTTTGATGTCGAATTCGGCACCAGCTTCAAAAACTGCGTCCCAAATTTTCATTGCATCCTCGTTTTTAAAGTATATTTCACAACCGCCGCTTCCAGTGTATCCAGTGGTTGAGAATAGAATATTGTTGATACCAGCAAACTCAATAATTTGGTTAGTATAATATTCCATATCAACAACGTTAGCGTTGGTTAGTTTTTGCATAGCTTTGAGAGCAAGAGGTCCTTGTACTGCCAATTGTGAAATATTGTCGGAAATATTTTCAATTTCGGCACCGAAAGCTTTGTTTTGTTCTACAACCCAAGCCCAATCTTTATCAATATTTGCAGCATTTACTACGAGAAGGTAGTCTTCATCGTGAAGATTGTAAACCAAGAGGTCGTCAACAATACCACCTTTTCCATTAGGGAAACAAGAGTATTGAACTTTTCCAGGAAAAAGAGAAGCTACGTCGTTAGTGGTGATATGTTGTAATAGAGCTAAAGCTTTTGGCCCTTTTACAGTGAATTCTCCCATGTGCGAAACATCAAACACACCAACTTTATTTCTTACTTGCAAGTGTTCGTTTGTTATGCTGTCGTATTGAATTGGCATATAAAATCCTGCGAATTCTTCCATCTTTGCACCCAATGTTTCGTGTTTTGCTCTATAAACGGTTTCTTTCATAATATTTGTAATTTAGAGTTTTATTTTTGAAAGCGCAAAGATACAAAATAACTTGTAATAGTATCTTTATAGTTGATTATTTCCTAACTATGTTTTTTCTTAATTTTAACTGACTTAAAATAACTCCAGCGATAACAATTATTATACCTAAGAATTTAACTTTGGAAAAAGTTTCTTGACCTATAGCAGAAGCAACAATCAGTGTTACTATTGGGATTAGATTTGTAAAAACAGAAACTTTGGTAACAGTTAGTTTTTTTACAGAATAAGAGTAGAGCATATAGGCACCAGCCGAGCATAAAATAGCCAAGCATACTAAGCAGAAAATATTTTGAAAATCCCAAATCAGAGATGGCCATATTTTTATGTCGAAAATAAACATAAAAGGGATATAGAAAGGAATTGCTATGAAATTCTGATATGTGGTTATTGTCAATGGACGATATTTTTTTACCAATCTGCTCAGTAGAACGCTATATCCAACGGCAGAGCCTAAGGCTATGCACAAAAACAGTACCCCTTTGAGGCTAAAATCCATAGTTCCATCAGGATTTATTGACAAAAGAGAAACGCCTATGAGAGATATTGCAGCTCCGATAATAAATTCCCAACTTATAGGATTTTTTTCAGCAAAAAACATTGTTATTGATATTAAAATTGGTATCAAAGCAATGATAACAGCTGCAAAACTTGCATCTACAAATTTTAATCCAAAATTCTCACCTATGAAATATAGGAATGGTTCAAAAAACGATAGAAGAATAAAATCTTTCAAATCTTTTCGTTGAATACTTTCTAAAAGATTTCTCCATTTGAAGAATGAAACAAATACAAATGAGGCTATTACAAGCCTAATTGTAACAATTGTAAATACAGGGAAATTATTGGTTAACAGATGTTTAGACCATACAAAACTCAATCCCCAAAAGAGCATAGATACAAGAATCGCAATGTATCCTGAAAGTTTAGAAGTTGATGATTTTTTCATGGCCGCAAAAATCATAAAAATTTTAATACTATGCAATATTTACTGTATAAAAACGTTAGGTAGAGGAAAAAATAAGTTCGAGATGAAAGTTTTTTTTACATTTTTTTTGGCAATCCTTACCATACTATTCTGTACATCTTGTAATAAAAAAGATTTAACACCAGCATATATATGTGTAACTCCTGAAGATTTTGAGAATAGCATTGATGTGTCGAATTACAATGAGACACACGGAATGAATTTCGATCAGGAGCAATTATTGGCATTAACGAAACATGAGTTTACTCATGTAAATGTGTTTGTTAACAATAAAAATTTGGGCTGCTGGGAATTGCCATGTAAAGTTCCTGTTTTGGATGTTGATAATACGGATTCATGCACATTGATTTTAGTTCCGTGTTTTAGATTGTCAGGAATGGGAAATACTATATCGGGTTATCCATTTTTTAATATTTTGCGACAGAGAGTACTTCTTCAGAAGGGAAAAGAGTATCATGCGTCTCAAAATCCACCGAAATATGTTTATAGTGAATATACTCATATTCCGTTTTTTGAAACGTTCTATAATAGTTCTTCATTTAGACCAACAGATACGATTTCACATACACTAACATTCCAATCAGTTTTTTTTGATGGTAATAATGTTGGAGAGATAGTTCTCAACGATGTTAATGGATTGAATTTTGATGTGGTCTCATCAAAAATAACAGTTCCGATAGGGAATTATAGAACACTTTTGGAAATTAGGTATTGTACGGAATCCAGTATTGATGTTGGGTTGAAGATGTCAACAGGTATAAATCCTCATCAAGTTCATTCGGTAGCAGGTTTTTATGCTTCGCCTAATGAATGGAAAACAATACATTTTGATTTAACGCAAGTAATCAATACTAACCATAATATGGGAAGTGTTACCGATTTATCTTTAGTGCTGTCTGGAGTAGGGGAAAAAGGGAAAGATACGCACTTTTACATAGACGATATAAAAGTTATGTATATTAAAACCATGTAAATTTAAAATGCGAAAAGCGAAGTTAACTTTCTTTTATGTTCTTTTCGACACGTTAGCGGCTATATTAACGTGGGTAGGGCTTTATTGTTATAGAAAATATGTAGGAGAATCATTGTCGTTACAAGAGATTTTTCGAGCAGTGAGTATAGATAGGAAGTTTTTTGAAGGTTTGATGGTTTATCCTCTATATTGGCTTTTTTTTCATGCTTTTTTTGGATATTACAATAAGGTTTTTGGTAAATCAAGATTAGATGAATTAGGAACGACGTTAGGTGTTACACTATTTGGAAGTTTACTATTCTTTTTTATTTTTATTTTGGACGATATAGTTAATTCTCCTAATGATTACGTGAAATATCTATTGTTTATGTTTTTTGTACAATTTACATTAACGTATTTACCGCGAGTTTTCGTTACATCACATATAAACAAAAAGATTCATAGAGGAGAGATTGGTTTTAATACAATTATAGTAGGTTGTGATAAGATGGCACTAAAAGCTTACGAAACACTTTTGTCGCATAGCCCGCAATTAAAAAAATATATTCTCGGTTATCTAACCGTAGAAGAAAATCAGGAAGATGAGTTGAAGGATAAGTTGAATTGTTTAGGGCATATATCAGATATTGATAATATCGTTAAAGAGCATGGAGTAGAGGAAGTTGTTGCGGCATTTCATAATGGTCAGCAAAAATACATACAGCAAATTTTTTTATTAACGCGAAATAGTCACGATTTGGTTATCAGTTTAGTGCCACAAATTAACGATTTTCTAACCAAATCGGTGAAAACATCATCAATTCTTAATGAACCTCTTATAACCATAAATCCAGAATATCTCCCAACATGGCAGCGTTTATTAAAGCGATTTTTCGATATAGTAATTTCTATAGTTGCGATGATTTTATTGTTTCCTTTGTATATATTTTTGATAATGGGAGTAAAAAAATCTTCGCCTGGTCCAGTTTTTTATCTTCAGGAGCGTATTGGCTATAAAGGAAAGCCATTCAATATCATAAAATTCCGTTCTATGAATGTAGATGCAGAATCATCAGGTCCGCGTTTATCATCAGAAGGGGATAGTAGAATTACGCCATTTGGCAAGTTTATGCGCCAGTATCGTTTAGATGAGACACCTCAGTTTTTCAATGTTTTGCGAGGCGATATGTCTTTGGTCGGACCGCGACCAGAGAGGCAATATTACATAGACCAAATCACCGAAAGGGCTCCATATTATCAGTTGCTTCTTGGTATAAAGCCTGGAATAACATCTTGGGGACAGGTGAAATTCGGGTATGCAGAAAACGTAGACGAAATGTTGGAACGCCTACGTTGGGATATACTATATATAGAAAATATGTCGATACAGATGGATATAAAGATACTAATTTACACAGTACTGATAATCCTAAAGAAAGAGGGTAAGTAAGAATCTTAAATACTTATCCGTTAATTCTTCTGTCTAATTCTTGGGCGATATAAGATGCGACGTCATCAGCATAGGTATTAGCACCGAATCCTGCATCATAGCCTAATTCTTTAGCTAGTTCGTGAGTGATACGTGGGCCGCCGCACACAACAATCATTTTATCGCGTAAACCTTCTGCTTCAAGCATCTCAATAAGTTCTGTTAGATTTTGAATGTGTACATCTTTTTGAGTAACAGTTTGAGAAACCAACAGGGCATCAGCATTAAGTTCAACAGCTTTTGCTATAAATTCTTCGTTGGGAATTTGGCTGCCCATATTTAGAGCATCAAAATATTCATAGCGTTCTATGCCATAATGTCCAGCGTAGCCTTTCATATTCATAATAGCGTCTATGCCAACAGTGTGAGCGTCAGTTCCAGTGCTGGCACCAATAACTACAATATGTCGGCCAATATGTTCGCGTATAAAATCGTCGGTTTCTTGCATTGACCATACAGTAGATTCTACTTTAGGGACATGTATTGAAGAAAAATCTACGGTGTGAGTGCAGGAGCCGTAGCAATTTACGAAAGTGAAACCTTCTGTTAATTCTTTAAAATAAACAACTTGTGGGTTATCGAGACCCATTTTTTTAAGAAGTTGTTTTGCAGCTTCAACAGCTTCATCACCACAAGGAACAGGCAAGGTGAAACTAAGTTGAATTTTACCATCGTTCATTGTATCGCCATAAGGCTTTACACGTGTCAAGTCTAAAGTCTGATCAAAGTCCTTTTGATCCATTGAATATAATCCGCCACTCATAATTTTCTGTTTATTAAAGTGTTATAAAATGTTGTTAAAGAAAGATAATTATAATCTATCTTTCATCATTTGAATGAATGGGTTGAAATAATATTCACCCTTTGAAACCACGCCAGATAGACCTTTACCGCCATCTTTTGGACGTTTAACATCACCGAAGATACCTTTTTCAAGAGCGGTAAAAAGACCCTCATTCACAATATCTTGTAGCAACTCAATAGCGTTATTTAGCACAGTTTTAGCGCGTTCGCGACAAATACCTCCTTCGCGAAATTCCATTTCTTCGCCGATGCTTCTCATATCGTTGAAAATATAGCGGGCATTTTCAATTGAAAGGTAGCGGTCGCTCATAAAAGGAGTATGAATTGCTTCGGTAGGCATTCCCAGAAGTTGAATACCTTGATTAGTCCAAATACCAATGATATTAAAAAGTGCATCTTGAATGTGTCCTCTGAATATATTGCCAGTCATGAATTTTGTTGGAGGCATATATTTAAGGGTGGCTTTTGGAAAAATTTCTCGAGTCATTTGAGCTTGAGCTAATTCCAGTAGAAATCCATTTTCTAAAGAAGGATCCATTTCAAAGGCGTGTCCTAAGCCCATTTGTTCTTCTGGAAGCCCAGCCAGCAATGCTAATTGTTCATTGATAAGGTCTGAAGCGAGTACAGTGTGAGCAGCATCTACCGCATCAGCTGTGGTTAGGTAATTATCTTCGCCAGTGTTGATAATAACACCAGCGTAGCCATTGATAACTCTTGAGAAATATTGGTCGATTAGAGTACGCTGCGGGTTTATATCACGGAAAAGAATGCCATAAAGAGCATCGTTAAGCATAACATCGAGACGTTCTAATGCACCCATTGCTGCAATTTCTGGCATACAAAGACCAGAACAATAGTTGCAAAGTCTAATGTAGCGCCCTACCTCTTCACCAACTTCATCAAGAGCTTTTCTCATTATACGGAAGTTTTCCTGAGTTGCAAAAGTTCCACCGAATCCTTCTGTAGTGGCTCCGTAAGGAACATAGTCAAGAAGACTCTGTCCCGTTGTGCGTATAACTGCGATAACATCAGCACCCTGACGTGCTCCAGCTTGTGCTTGTATAACATCTTCATAAATGTTTCCTGTAGCAACAATTATATAGAGATAAGGTTTTGGACCTTCACCGATGGTGTTAAGGTACTCATTACGTTTAGCAACGTTGCCTTTGATTCTTGTGAGACATTGTTCTACAAGTGGAATAACAGCAGCTTCAACATCTTTAATAGGGTGAAGAGCCACAGACTTGACGTCGAGATCGTTATTTGCGATACGTTGTGCAATATCTTGTGGGTTAGTGCCGAATTCTAATAAGGCGTTTCCCATAAAATAGAGAACACCTTGATTTAGAAGACCAGCTTCTAACAACGCGTCAACTACGCGGTTTGGCAAAGGTACACCGTTTTCGTCAACATCATCAATGCCTATCAAGCGGCATAAAGTTCGCTCAACCGTTACAGTTGTGTATCCATCAACAAACTCTTGTACTTGATCTGCAATTTCTTTTGCCAATTGTTTGGCTACTGCAACTTGTGAAAAATCTAATCCGAGTTTGGATTTTTGTGTCATAAATTCCCTTTTATATTTAATAATTCAATTCTCTAAAAAATAGAGGACTGCAAAAGTACAAAAAAAATGTGAAAGTACAATGCTTCATAGTCGTATAAATAATATCCATATAAAAAGTGATAAGTTGTTTTTTTTTGGAGCTGATTATATGATTTTTTATTACTTTTGCTACGCTCGTAAGTAGATATACTTTTTAGAGTTAACTTATTGATAATTAGTAATATAAAATAGTTTTAATATGAAGAAATTGACAAATAACACCAAGTTAGGCAAGTTGGTATTGCTTTGTAACGTGTTAGTTTTTGTACTTTTCGTCATTTCAATGTTGAATTTAATCAAGTTTGATAAGACGAATAATGCAGTGATTGACGAGCGAGCCAACTACAACAAGTTGTATGAGAATTACGCTACAGCGCAGCACCCACTTCGCCAAGATAGTGCTGAAGTTGCTTATTACCAATACAAATTGGACACACTTCAACAAAAAACAGCTTTATCAAAGGATGAAAAGAATGCTCTTGCTGAAAGTATTGAAGTTACAAAACAAACTCTCGCAGATAAGCAAAAACAACGCGAAGCACACCTTAAAGCAGTTGCAGAATATGAAAAAGAATACACCCCAACTCACGAAAATTGGTTAAAATTAAACGCTGATAACACATCTGCAAAAAAGAGTTTTTGGATATGGGCTTGTATCACAATAGTGTTTTTTCTAATTAAAACTTTATTGTTTGCTAAGTGGGGCGCCGATAATAATAGAAACCTTCGTAATGTTGCTCCTTGGATGAAGAGCGGAATGAAGCCTTATTCGGCATATATTGCTTGGTTTGTTCCGTTTATAAATCTTATTAGACCACTATCTTTTTACAAAGAGTTGTGGAACGAAACAGACTATGCATTAGAAAGTGTAGCAGATAAAGAGCGTGATGAAAATAATATAGATAACTCGAATCTTTATATGTCTATTTGGTGGGCATTCCTGCTTTGTAGTGTTTGGCTTATGAATTTTGTTCTTTTCGGAACTTTCTTCCGTGAAGGTGCTCTCTTCGTTAAAACTAATCATCTAACTATGATTATTGTAGCTGTGGTAATAATGGTAATCACAATGTGTATAGAAACACTTATTATTCTCAACTATAACAAGAAAAATTTGAAACTTATCGAAAATGAAGATAAGTTTAATAAGTAAGTTTTTTGAAACAATATAACAAAAAAGAGGGAGAATTTAAAAATTACTCTCTCTTTTTTTATTGATGTAGATTTATATTTATATTCAGTCCTTTTTAATTTAGTTGGTTAGTAATAGTTTGCGATAAAACATTTTCTATACTATTCCAAAGGAGATTGGATGTTTTATCCCAAGTAAAGAGATTTTTTCTTTCTATTCCTTTAGTTATTAAATTGTTGCGCAGAGAACTATCAGAATTTAGTATATACATAGCGTCAGCAATGGAATTGTAATCGAATGGATTTACAAGGAGAGCTGCATCGCCAGCAATTTCTGGCATAGAAGAAACATTTGAGGTTATAACTGGTACATTAGCATTGAAGGCATCTACTATAGGGAGTCCGAATCCTTCGAAAAAAGAAGGATAAACAACGGCTTTGGCAGAAGCAGTAAGTTTTACTACAATGTCAGTAGGTTGGTAACCCATCATTAAAATATCATTTTTGAAAGAGAGACTATTATAAGTATCTTCAATTTCGCCAGTCCACCATTTTTTATTCCCAACAACAACCAACTTTGTTAAAGAGTTGCTTCTTGATTTAAAACTTTCAAAAGCTTTAAAAATGTTAGTTAAATTTTTGCGTTTATGAATGAGTCCTACGAACAGAAAAAAGTCGCAATTGTCGGTAAATTCCTTTTTTACAGCGTTTTGTGCTATAGTTGAGAGAGGCATGTATAGAGGATTACTACCACCATAAACAACATCAATTTTATCTGGGTTAATATTATATTGCCGGCAAATATCGTATTTAGAAAATTCGGAAACAGTGGCTAATCGAGTTGCTTTAGTAGCGAATTTGTGAAAAAATCGTTGGTAATATCTATTAACAACAGAAGGAATAAATTCGGGATAATGCAAAAAATTAAGATCGTGTATTACATTAAGGGAGGGTATGTTCAAATTAGTAGGAATCCAACCGTCTGTAGAGATAAATACGTCGGGTTTTATTTTTTTTAGTTGAAAAGGGATACCATATTCAAAGAAAAGATACCACAGGTAGGGGTGTCGTGCTTGAGGATAAGCAACGATAGGCGTTATATTATCAGAAAAAATAAAACTTTCATCGAATTTTCTGTCAAATAGAAAATAAAATTGGTGTTCAGGATGATTATTTGTAATTCTTTTGAGGTTTTCAAAAGTAAATTGTCCAATTCCCTCTAATTTATTTTTGAGGAGAAGTCGAGTATTAACAGCAATTTTCATTAGAGAAAGTCAACTTGATAGTTGTTAAAGTTTATTGCTTGTACGATAAGTATAATTATCACTTTCGTCAACGATTGTATTGTTATTATTTTCCGTACTTATATCGGTATAAGTAGAGTCTTGAGATTCAACATCTTTAACATTGAGTTGTATAGTAACAATATTATTCCATCTATTTTCTTCAACGTGATAGATAATATTGAATGGTTTAGAGTGGCTAACAAGGGACATTTTGTCTTTTTGGTTAAATGCAATGCAGTCGAATGCGTTGCTTCTTTCGTCAGGTTTATAAATTTTGAGTTTAAGGTGTTTATCACGAATAATTTGAGCATTGCCATCGTCCATAACACCATCAGTTTCAAAAACTGGTTCCATATTTCCAGGGCCGAATGGTGCGAATTTTTTGAGATTTTTGATAAATTGTGGAGTAATTTCAAAGAGGTTGAGTTGCATATCAACAGAGATTTCTGGCTCGTATGAAGATTCATCAAGATTTTCTTTAACATATTCTTCGAAGCGTTGCGAAAATTCTTCAAGATTTTCTTGTTTCATAGTAAGTCCTGCTGCATATTTATGTCCACCGAAGTGTTCAAGCAGATCGGCGCAAGAGTCAATACCGTCATAAATATTAAACTCTTTTACAGAGCGAGCGGAGCCAGTGATAAGTCCATCTTCAGAGCTCATCAAGACAATAGTAGGTTTATAGAATTCTTCAACGAGTCGAGAGGCCACAATACCAATTATGCCTTTTTCCCAGCGTGGGTTATATAAGACAATGCTTTTCCGATTCTCAAATTCGTGAGAGTTTCGGATCATATCCATAGCTTCTTCTGTGGCGTTTTTATCTTTTTGTTTGCGTTCGTTATTCTGTTTATTTATGCGCGTGCTAATTTCCATAGATTTTCCTTCGTCTTCAACGAGGAAGAGTCTCACAGATTCTTTAGCACTTTTAATTCTTCCAGCTGCGTTAATTCGTGGTCCGACGTAAAACACTAAATCAGATATTGAGATAACACGGGTAAAGATAGTATCTTCGCTAAAAGGAGGGTATTTACGAGTTTTAATGCCTGCTTGTTCTAAGACAGTTCTGATACCCATTCGAGGAATTTTATTAAGCATTTCTAAGCCGAAATACGATAGGATTCTATTTTCGCCAGTGATGGCCACGATGTCGCAGGCGATACTAATAGCCACGAGGTCCATACGTTTTAGCCATAGTTCATCTGCATCTGTTAGGTAGCGTTGGCAGTAGCCTTGCACTAATTTAAATCCGACACCGCATCCAGAGAGTTCTTTATATGGATATTCGCAATCTTTGCGTTTAGGGTCTAAAATAGCGTAAGCGTTAGGTAGTGTTTCGCCTTCTAAGTGATGGTCAGTAATAATAACATCAATCCCATATTGGTTGGCAAGGTCAACCATATCGTTAGCTTTAATGCCGCAGTCTAAAGATATTAGCAAATTGATACCATTTTCTTTGCAGAAGTTAATGCCAGCTTCGGTGATGCCATAGCCTTCAGTGTATCTATCTGGGATATAATATTTTATATAGTCGTGGGCATCTTTACCACCGCCACGAATTTCACATAGGAAAGAGTATAGTAGGGCCACTGCAGAAGTTCCATCAACGTCATAGTCGCCATAAACCATAATTTTCTCATCGTGGATAATGGCGTCAGAGAGTCTTTGCACAGCCTTATCCATATCTTTCATAAGGAATGGGTCGTGGAGGCATTCTATTCTAGGAACAAAAAAATCCTCAGCTTGTTCTATAGTTTTTATACCTCTTTGCGCCAGCAGAGTTGCAAGCGGGCGTTCCAATTGCAGACCATTGCTAAGTTCAGCTATAGTCGCTTCATCAGGAATATTTTTTCTAACCCAGTGCTTTTTCATTATGCGCAAAATAAGGACGCTGCAAATATAATTATTTTTTTTGTTTTTAGATGTTTCCGATTTTCATTTTTTTGTCGATGTCCGCGATATATTGTTTCATACTTTTATCGGTATCATTCAGGTTGCTGATAGTTCTACAAGCGTGAAGAACTGTAGCATGGTCTTTATTACCGCAGTATGCACCTATAACAGAGAGCGGAAGTTGAGTATATTTTTTAGCAAAAAACATACTTATTTGGCGAATTTGGACTATTTCGCGTTTCCGAGTTTTAGCATTAATTGCATCAACTGAGACACCAAAATAGTCGCATACAATTTTTTGGATATATTCAATAGAGATTTCTTTAGCAGTAGATTTTACATATTTATCAACCATTTCTCTGGCGAGGTCGAGGTTTATATCGCGATGATTTAGAGAAGCTTGTGCAAGAATAGCAATCATTGCACCCTCAAGTTCACGAGTATTAGCAGTAATTCTAAGAGCTAAGTAGTCGATAACTTCTTTAGAAAACTCAATTCCGTTATTTTCTAATTTTTTAGTAATGATAGCTGTACGAGTTTCAAGGTCAGGCACTTGCAAATCGGTGGCTAAGCCCCATTTAAAACGATTGAGGAGTCGCGGTTCAAACCCAGAAATATCAACAGGAGACTTATCGGAAGTCATAATAATTTGTTTTTTATGTTGATGTAAATGGTTGAATATCAAGAAAAATGCTTCCTGTGTTTTGGTTTTAGAGCCAGAAATAAATTGAATATCATCAATAATTAGCATATCTACGGCTTGGTAAAACCAGAAGAAGTCGTTGAGGTTGTCGCTTTTAACGGCTTCAAGATATTGTTGATAGAAAGTGTCTGCACTGACGTAAAGAACAATTTTATCGGGGAAATTGATTTTAGTTTGAATACCTATAGCGTTCACGAGGTGAGTTTTTCCTAATCCTACATCAGAATAGATGAACAGCGGGTTAAAGGCTGTTTGTCCAGGTGCTTTAGAGATAGCGATGCCAGCAGCACAAGCAAGTCTATTACAATCGCCAATTACGTAGTTGTCGAAGGTTAAAGTTTCAGATAGATTAGAGGCGATGCGTTGTTTTTTTATTCCAGGAACCACTTGAGGATTAGGAATATCTTTTCTTTCCATAGATATTACATCCATAGGTGGCATCATAAGAGGGTTTTTAACAGCTTTGCGAGAGGTTGATGGAATGAGCATAGAGGAAGATTTTTCTGGCGATTTACCACGTTCCATAAGAACTTTGTAGCGAAGTTTCGCACCATTGCCCAACAATTTACGTATCGATGTGCGTAGCAAGGATACATATTGTTCTTCCAATATTTCCTTATACCATAGGCTTGGGAGCTCTAAGGTAAGTTGTTTATCATCTAATGATACAGCACTGATAGGTTGAAATATAGTTTCATAAACTTCAGGTGCTACATTATCTCGTATTATATCTAAACATTTGTTCCAAGTCTCAATGTGCAAAGGTACTTCTTCTTTCATGTTAAATCTCCAATCTGTAAGAAAAATATTAAAATGTTGATAATTAAATTGTTGAATGAGTTTGACTCTTTGAGTTTTTAGACGGCAAAATTAACATAAAAAAAGTTAAAAAAAAAAATATTTTGAACTTGATTTTTTGAAAAAAAAGTATATGGCTTTCTTATGATAATCTATCTTTAAATGTTTCAAATTTTCCTATATCTTCCCATAAATCAAGGTTATGAATGTAGGCACGAATATTTTTATTATGAGCTTTTTCTAAATAATAATTTGTGATGGAGGATTTTTCTACAGAATTAATTTCTTTTGCTAAATCCCTATTTATAAGATGTATTCCGCTGAAAGCTAAGTATTTATAAGTAGTTGATTTTCTAACTATCTTTTCTTCAGCATCTTGTTTGTTGCACCAACCGCACAATAAGTTATCATCGTTAAAAATAAAATAGCGCGAAGTTTCTCGATTTCTTACAGCAAGGGTTGCGTCATTTGCGTTATGAAAATGAAAATCAATAAGTTGTCTTAAGTTTATATTAGAGAGTATATCTACATTGTAGAGTAAAATCGCATCGTAATTGTCCCAAAAAGGAATAGCAAATTTCAGCCCACCAGCAGTTTCTCTCAAATAAGCTCTTTCATCTGAGATGAATATCTTGGCATCATAGTTGTTATTTCTAATGTGTTTAATAATTAAATCAGAGAAGTGATGAACATTGACAATTATATTCTTTATACCATTCTCAACAAGTTTGTTTATAGCGTTGTCAATAAGTGTTTTACCATCAATTTTTACTAATGCTTTAGGTTTGCTATTTGTATAAGGCTTTAGTCTTGTTCCAAATCCAGCTGCAAAAATAAATCCAATAACTTTCATCAATTTTTTTTTGCAAATTTATTTTTTTTTCGGAATAATTGACATTGATTTTCAAAAATCAATGTCAATTATATTGTAGCTATGTTTAGTGCAAGAATTTTTGTAAGTTTTTAGTTTGAAAAAGTAACAAAATGTTGTTAATTAACTATCAAAAATATTGTATTTAATTGTACATTTTATGTTTATTTTTGCGCCAAATTCTGATATTAAGTTTTTTTATGAAAAAGAAGATTCTTTTAGGTATATTGTCTGTGGTGTTTTTATTAACAGCCTGCAAGGAAGATAAGATGATAGTAACTATTTATACCACAGGTTGTATTGGTTACAGTACGAGTGCTGAGTCTCATACGCAGTGGCATGAGATTGATTTATATATGGGTGAGCATATAGACTCCTATAATAAAGAGATAAATTTTGAAAGTCCGACAGTAGCGGAGAACGATACTAAAGCTATAAAATTTATAGAAGATCAGATGAAAAAGATTGATGAAGGGAAGGTTTGTTCTTATATAGATACGCCTGATCAGTATATATATGGGATAAAAAAGCGTAAAGCTGATGGTTCATATAAGGTAGTAAAGGCATACAGGTTTGAGAGTGGAGGAGTTTCAGAATATATAGACTAAAGATTCATTTTCTGACTCTATCGTGTAGCATAGGTACAAATAGGAAGTCGCCATAGTCGTCTATCGAGTATTCGGATTCGCTTATTTTAACAATCTTTTTCATTTTTTGAGATTCAACACCAACGGGAATTACCATAATACCACCTATTTTCAATTGTTCTAATAGTTTTTCTGGGATATTAGGAGCGCCGCAGGTTACTAAAACTCTGTCGTATGGTGCAAATTTTGGATAGCCTTGAAAGCCATCGCCATAGTAAGTGATAATATTTGGAGCTATAGAGGATAAGAGTTTAGAAGTTTTACGAAACAGAGTTATTTGTCGTTCTACAGAAAAAACGCGAGCACCCATAGCATTTAATATAGCGGCTTGAAATCCAGAGCCAGTGCCGATTTCTAAAATTTTATGACCTTTTGCAACTTCTAACAGTTGGGTTTGGTAGGCCACTGTTGATGGTTTAGATATAGTTTGTTCAGTAACTATTGTTAGGGCGGTATCTTCGTAAGCACTCGGCCAGAGTACACTCTCCATAAAGAGATGTCGGTCAACTTTTTCGAAAGCAGTTAAAACACTTTCGTTAGTTATTCCTTTTTGGCGGAGCATCTCGATCATTCTTCTTTTTTTTCCGAGAAGTAGGAAATTAACATTACCGTCCATAATTATTATATGATATGAGTATTAAAAACCGAAAGAGTTTCCGTCGAAACAATGAGTGCAAATGCGTTCTTTTGAGAGTCCAATTGCAGCGGCAATTACGTCTAAAGTATTGAATTTAAGAGAGTGAACGCCAAGATGTTTACGAATAATTTCAACCATTTGGGCATATTGTTTAGTGGAGTTATCGAGGTATAGATGTAAATTTTTTTCATTATTGCCTTCAAGTTCATTTATCACGCGGCGTGTTATAAGTTCCATTTCAGTTTTTGAGGCTGAGAAATTCAAAAAATGGCAACCATAGAGTAGAGGTGGGCAACTAATTCTGATGTGAACTTCTTTAGCACCGTATTCGTACATTTTTTTTACGTTGTCGCGAAGTTGAGTTCCTCGAACAATAGAGTCGTCGCAGAATACTACGCTTTTTCCTTGCAGGAGAGCTTTATTAGGTAGGAGTTTCATTTTAGCGACGTGTTCGCGCATATTTTGGTTTGCTGGCATAAAGCTTCTTGACCAAGTAGGAGTATATTTTACAATACCTCTTTGGTAAGGAATTCCTTTACCTGTTGCGTAGCCTAAAGCCATTCCGATTCCTGAATCTGGAATAGCTGATACAAAATCAGCCTCAACATCATCGGTCTTACCCATTTCAAAACCGCATCTATAGCGGGTTTCTTCAACATTGATACCTTCATAGTTAACGGATGGATAGCCGTAGTAAATCCACAAAAACGAGCAGGCTTGCATTTTTTCATTAGGCTGGCAGAGTTGTGTGATATTATTGGGCGTAATTTCAAGAATTTCACCTGGTCCGACAAATTTTTCTGTCTGATAGTCCAAATTTGCAAAACTATGACTTTCAGATACCGCAACGAAACCATCGTTATTTTTCCCAATAACAATAGGAGTTCTTCCGAGAAAATCGCGGGCAACGATAAGACTATGGTCAGTGAGAATTAAGATTGAGCAAGAACCTTTTATTTTAGCAAAGACATCTTTTATACCATCTGCAAAAGTTTTACCTCGCGTAATAATGAGGGCAATAAGTTCTGTTTGGTTAGTAGTTCCTGAGCTGAGTTCTGTGAATTGCTGATTATTATCGAGGCACTCCTTTTCTAACTCTTTGATGTTGTTTATTTTAGCAACTGTAGATATTGCAAATCTACCAAGATGAGAGTTTACAACAATAGGTTGTGCATCAGTATCGCTAATTACTCCAATGCCAGAGTTACCTTCAAATTTACCTAAGTCATCTCCAAATTTTGTTCTAAAATAAGAATTCTCAATATTGTGAATTGACCTGCGAAACATATCTTTTTCTTGGTTGAAAGTTACCAAACCAGCTCTTTTTGTGCCAAGGTGAGAATGATAATCAACACCATAAAACAAGTCTGAAATGCAAGGTTTCTTTGAAATAATACCGAAAAATCCGCCCATAAAATTTATATTTTTTTGATTTATAGATATTTAAGATAATAGTCTTAAAAATGGAAAGCAACTGCAATTGTAATCTTTTCAGCTCTTTTTTTCAATATATCATAGATGTTTTTTATTAACCAATGTTAATAAAATGATTAAGATAGTTTTACAATTTCAGAATAGATTAAATCTATAGCATCGGGTTTGGCGAATTTTTTTATATTTTCAGATAGGATAGACATCAGACTATTGTTATTAGCAAGTTTCAAAAGTTCAGGAATAAGTTTTTCTGGTGCATCTTTATCGTTTATTAGTAGGGCAGCGTCTTTAGAAGACAGAGCCTTGGCGTTGAAAGTTTGGTGATCTTCAGCTGCGAAAGGGAAAGGAACCAAGATAGTGGGTAAACCTACAATAGCCAATTCAGACAGGGCAATAGCACCAGCGCGAGAGATTATAATATCAGCAATTCCGTAGGCGTCGTTCATATTTTTGATAAAGGGAACAATTTTTATATTATCGTCTTGTTCATTGAGAAGTTTTTGGTCAATATTAGAATAGAATTGTTCGCCAGTTTGCCATAATAATTGAAGGTCAGCATCTCTAAATACTTGTAGATTAGCGGCCAAAGTGTTATTAAGAGTACGAGCGCCTAAACTACCACCAATAACTAAAACTGTTTTCTTTTCAGGAGATAAGCCGAAGAACTTGTAAGAGTTTTCAGATTTTCGTTGCAGTTGTAGAATTTCAGAGCGAATAGGATTACCAGTTTTAACTATTTTTTCTTTAGGGAAATATTTTTCCAAGCCATCGTAGGCAACGCAAATAACATCAGCATCTTTACAGAGCATTTTATTAGTTACTCCAGGGTAGGAGTTTTGTTCTTGCAGCATAGTAGGAATTTTCAGTTGAGTGGCGGCTGTCAGGGCAGGACCGCTAACAAAACCGCCCACACCAATTACGAGGTCAGGGTTAAAATTCCGAATGATATTTTTAGCTTTGCGCATAGCCTTTAGCATAACAAAGGGAAGTCGAAGGTTGCATAGCATACCATTTAATGAAAATTCTCTACTAATGCCGTAAATTTCAAGTCCTTCGATTTTAAATCCTGCGTCTGGAATACGTTTCATTTCCATCTTGTTTTCAGCACCGATGAATAGTATTTCAGCTTCAGGATTCTCTTTTTTTATTTTGTTAGCGATGGCAAGTGCTGGAAAAATATGTCCTCCAGTGCCACCGCCGCTGATTATGTACTTTTTTTTCATTGTTTATTAGTTTTTTTTGAAAAAAATTTTAGAGAATTTATTCAAAGTTCATTATAGTTCTATTAGAGGGGTTATAGCCCAATTTTTTCACAAGATTTCTTTCAAATTCAACTTTATTAGTAAATTTATTAATGTTTTTATTCTCTTTTTGCGACCAAACGCATTCAGATAAGGCGAAAAGACGTGGAAGTAACATATATTCTGCTTGTTCTGGGGTATTTATAAATTCTGTCCAGAGGTTACATTGTGCACCGAGTATATGTTTTTGTTGAGAGTCGCAGAGGCTATCAGGCATAGGTTCAAAGGAGTAAGCTTTTCCAAGAGAAACGTAGCCCTCCATACATAGAGGTTCATCAGCATCTTTGCATTGATAATAGTTGTAATAACAATGCGTTGTAGGGCACATAATCACATCATTGCCATGTCTCGCGGCGGTGCGAGCTGCTTTTGGGCCTTGCCAGCACATCATAGTGGAAGTGTTAACCATATCTTCTGAAACTATGTCATCCCAGATGATAGCTTTTTTGTTAAGAGTGCTGAGGTGTTTTTCAATTTGGTTCATTAACCATTGTTGAAGTTCAAATTCATCAGCGAGTTTTTTGTCTTCAATACGTTTTTGACATTTAGGACAAACCTGCCAATTGTCGTTAAAAGCTTCATCTCCTCCGATATGTATATATTCATAGGGAAACAATTCAGCAACTTCATCAAGTACATCTTTATAGAATGTTAAGATGTCGTCGTTACCTGCGCACATAATGGCTTTAGGAGGCCAATAAGGACCAACAGCTACTGTATAGGGGTAGTTATCGCACGCAAATTGAGGATATGCTGCAAGGATAGCGCTACAGTGTCCAGGAATTTCGATTTCAGGAATAATATCAATATTGCGAGCAGCAGCATATTTGATAATATCGCGAACTTGATCTTTTGTGTAAAATCCACCATAAGTCATCGGTTCGTCGGACAAAACAGGATGAAGGGTGTCCCAAGAAGTTCGTTCTGGGCGCCATGCACCAATAGATGTAAGACGAGGATATTTGTCTATTTGGATGCGCCACCCATGATCATCTGTTAGATGCCAATGAAATTTGTTAAGTTTGTAGAAAGCTAAGATATCTATATATTTTTTAACAAAAGCGGTATCAAAAAAGTGTCGAGATACATCTAAGTGAGCACCGCGATATGAAAATCTGGGATAATCGGTGATATTAGCACAAGGAATTCGATAAGTGTTAGCACCAGCAATTTTATCTTCTCCAGCCATCTGCAAAAGTGTTTGAAAACCATATAAACAACCGATTCCTGTGTTCGCTTCTATGATAATTCGTTTTGATTTTACAGTGATAGTATAGCCCTCATCGCCCAATTCTTTAGATTTTTTCTCTTTAATAGTTAGTAAGATAGAGTTTTTACCCGCACTTTCTTCATCGCCTAAATTAGGACGCAAGTTAAAATAGTGTTCATAAGAATCTCTGATAAGTTTTGTTAATTCTGGATTTTCATCATTAATGTTGCCGAAGCATAACAAGGTATTCTCGTCAATTTTAAAATATCCACATTTTTGCTCAATTTTTACTGGTTCTGGAACAATTACAATAGGAAGTGTTTTTTGACATCCGCAAAATAAAAGAGCAGTAGCTAACAAAATAATTGTAAAAAATTTATTCATAATATTATTATTTTATTATTCAATCAGTTAAAAAAATATCAGAAGCTATACCGTCAGCAAACCAAAAACCTTCTGAAGTTAGATGTATTGTATTATCTATCGTTTTAAAAAAATTATTGCGAACTTTAGTTCTAAAATAATTCTGCAAATATTCAACTTTTTTTGTTTCAAAGTGCATTTTCATTTCATTTAAATCAATTCCTTTAGAAGTTCTAAGACGCAAGAGAATATATTCATTGAATTTTTCATTAGGAGAAAGTTTCTCAAAATCGTTAAAAGTGGTGTTATTTTCAATATTTTTGTGATAATCATTCAGAGTTGGGGCATTCCAATATCTTTTATGTCCGTTGAAAGAGTGCGCAGAAACACCAAATCCTAAGTAGGGAACACCAAACCAATATGAAGAGTTATGTTTAGATTCAAATCCTAATTTTGCGAAATTAGAGATTTCATAATGCTGAAATCCAGACTGTTGAGCAAAAGAAACAAGAATATCATATTGCCGTTTTGCAAGTTCTTCATCTAAAGGTTCGAGTTGTTTGTTTTTAACCTTTTTGTATAGTATTGAATTTTCTTCTAAAGTCAGTGCGTAAGCAGAGAAATGATTGATATCAAGTAATTTAAGTGTGTTAAGTTCTTGTAACCATAAAGTATCGTTTCGCTCATTGATCCCGTAAATTAAATCTATTGAAATATTTGTAAAACCTGCTTTTTTAGCATTTTTTATGGCATTAGCAGCATCTTTAGAATTGTGTTTTCTACCGAGAAAATTGAGAATATTATCATCAAAAGATTGTACTCCTATGCTTAATCTGTTTATACCTAATTGTTTCAGTTGTTTACAATATACTTCAGATAGTTGTTCGGGATTAGCTTCAAATGAAAATTCAATAATATTTTCAGAGTTGTAATTATCCTTAATTGATTTTATAACATGTTCTATTTCATATATTTTCAAAAGAGAAGGAGTGCCTCCACCAAAGTATATTGTTGAGAAATTTAAATCCTTATTATCGTAGCTTCGTAGGGTTAATTCTTTTGTAAGAGTTTGTAAATATTCCCCTATGATGTTTTGTTGAGGTGCAGTTTTATGGAGAGAAGAGTGTTTTTTTTTGCATACAATAGAGTAAAAAGCGCAATAAACACACTTTGATCTGCAAAAAGGAATATGTATGTAGATACCCGCCATTAAATTTTATTTCTTATCATTTTTCTTGTCCAAATATAAAACTACTAATCGAGTTATCTATGTGAAAATCAACTTTATATAATTGGAATGTTTTATGTTTAGGAAGATTAGGTAGAACGAAACTGTGCCATAATAGGTGATAGTCTTTATCAGCAATAGAAGGGTTGCTCACGAAAACTTTTTTATATTTTGTAGTTTTACCTTTATTGAAAGATTTGTCATTATCGGAAGCTATAGGAGTGATGATAATTTGAAGAGATTTATAGTTTTGAGAGTTAAGGCTGCCATTAACAAGGAAGTCAATTCTATTTTCCACAACATAAGATCGACTTTTATTCAGCAGTATGATAGAAGAGTCAGCGTTATTATATTTTAAGATATTGTAGGCTTTCAAGAAGTTAGAAATTCCGTACCCCAATCCATTTTCATTATCAAGAGGCAAATTTATATTTTTGATATTAGGGATATTCACAGGATAGCGGTCGCCAGCTTTGCGAACAGCTTGCATTATTTGGTAGTTAGATTTATTAGGGAAAGCTTGCCATAGGCAGGCAATCATACCAGCGAGCATTGGGGAAGAAAAAGAGGTTCCGTTAGCAACTGTAATAATGCCAGCTGGTGTTGAGACAACAGTATTTCGGCCAACGGCGCAGGCATCAGGTTTAGTTCGTCCATCAGCGGTAGGACCATAAGAGCTAAAGTAGGCGCGTTTTTGTTCAGTGTTGACTGCACCCACAGTGATAATATCTTTAGCATCAGCTGGTGTTCCGATAAATTTCCATTTTTTACCTCCTTCGTTGCCTGCGCTATTACAAATAATCATTCCTTTAGAGGCTGCGATAGTAGCCGCGCGTGATGCTCTGCTTGTAACACCGTTCAGGTCTTCATAGCGGCGCTGGTTTACAGTATCGTCGAATGTTGTATAACCTAAAGAAGAGTTAAGAATTTGGCAGCCAAGACTATCTGCATATTCCAACCCAGCCACCCAGTTATCCTCTTCAATACGATTTTCACTGCGAGAGTCTTCGGTTTGGCAGATGTTTACCTGTATCATAGGGGCAGTACCCACCAGGATACCAGGGAGATAAGATGCAATACACGATAAAACCATCGTTCCGTGTGTGTGTTGGCGCATAGGGTCTTTGTTGGGTTGTACTATGTTGCGTGCTCCCAAAAGCCGATTATCTTTACGAAGAATTTTAAAACAAGATATAGTGTCAACATTTTGAAATCCTCCATCTAAAATCATCATCTGCATATTCTCACCGCGATAACCCAAACGATGTAGCCAATGCACATTGTTTGCTCTAACTTGAGCGTCAGCTTTTCCATAGTCAAAATCTCCATTTTCTAAAATGTCGGATTGATAAGAAAAGTGTATGTTGTTTTCAGGATATGGAAACTTATACTCAGGTTCTACAGGTGGTTCAGGTTCTCTCATCAGTATTGTACGTTCAATATGTTTAACAAATTTGAATTTTAATACATTTTCAATAAAATCTTCTCGTTCAGAGTAGATTGTGGCACCGTTCAACCATTTAGAGGTAGTGAAACATCTTGCAGAAGTGTCGAAGGTAAGTATATGAGTGATATAATTTGGGTTTACTGGAAGATCTGTTTCGTCTATGCTAATATTGTGAGCATTGCGTAAATCAATAGCGCGTTTTGAAAGAAACTTTTCAGGTTCTGAGATAGAGTAGGGGGTTCCATACTTGTCGGTAAATTCCACCCAATACTTTGCTGCTGTTTGTCCAAAAGAGTAAGTGAAAGCAGTTATAACAGAAATAATTAAAAGAGTCCTTTTTATCATAGTTTCGATATTTATTACAATTTATTTTTCAGAAAATAATATCAAGGGTGCGAAGATTGTGTACAGCAATCTGCCTGTTTGAGCGTTTAGAGTATCTTCTACGATCATAGATAGAATAATAGTTAGTATCAATGCAAAATAAACAAAGTTGATTTTGTCAGGTATTCCAACGAAAGGGTAAATAAGTATAAAAACGAAATAAATAAGAGTAAGTATCCCAGATGTAAGCCAGAAAGTGATAAATTGATTATGGCTTCCGCGATCCTTTTTTTTGTGGGCAATAGGAGAATTTATTTTTTCCAAACGTTTGTCTAATGCAGCACGTTGATTGCCTATACCCACACCAAAAATATAGTTTTCTTTTATTAAACCCCAAGAAGCTTTCCAGAGTTCAAAGCGCTGAAGCAGAGAAGATTCTGTGTATATATTGTATTTATTGTATAAAGTAAACCCAAAAAATGTTTGGTAGAGAGCTTTTTTAGTGCTAAAAAATTTAGTATATTCGATGTTTGCAAACTTTTGTTCAATATTTTTTATATCCTTATCGGTTAGGCTCATTACTGCGGCAGAATCTTTGTGTAAACCTTTGGAGTTTAAGTATCTTATTAGAGTATTGGAAATATCACTATTATAGGTTGAGTCAGAGCGAAAATTCCAAGCAGTTTTTAATTCTTCTTCACAAACATAATATCCTATATAATATCCGTTTTCAATTATAGAAGAATTATCGAAATTATAAGTCCTTCCTGCAGCAGTAACTGATGAATAGTTCGGAACGGCTTCTTTTGGACGAAAGTAACTGATTGTTATTAAGCAAAAATATAGTGAAGAAACTAATAATATTGTAGAGATTGCAGTAATGGAAATAGTTTTAGTTTTTTTGTTTTTAATTTTGAAAGATAGATAAAATATAAAAGATAATGTTATGAAGAAAAGGATTACAATTCCTGATAAAGTTTGTGAGAATAGTAGATAAATTAGAAGTAAAAATGCGCAAAGAGAGTATAAAAGTGAAAGTTTTTTATTGCAGTTTCTGAGTTTTATTGCGTAGAAACAGCAAAAAACAATGGAAATGACAACGCATAGACCAAATCTTATATGGTCAATAAATCTTGAAATGGCTCTAAAATCCCAAAAATTATGGGTCAAAGCATATATTGTATTCCAAAGACAACCGAAAATTGTAGCTAAGATAAAAACCGTGAGAATTACTTGTAATTCTTTGTTTTTTAGTTGTTTAGATGAGATGATTATAATAGGTGCCAATAAAAATGTTATCTTAGAAAGCATTTCGTTGCTTGCAGCTTTAAAATCCGTTGCGTTGAAAAGTCCTATTGCAAAAACTATGTAGAAAGCGGAAAATAGTAGAAATTGGCGATTGTTAACCATTCTTTTCCATTTTTCATTCCAATTCCACTCTGCTATCCAATTTAAGAATATGATAAAGCAAGACAGTCCCATCAAAAAGTGCGACAAAGGTAGCGATGCGGCAAGCACAATTGTTGCTAAAAGGTAGAAAGATTGATGAAACTGTTGTCGAGAAATCATTATTGTTGCGGCGAGAGAATTTTGTTGTATCGATTTGAATCAAGAAGAATATTTTTTGCAATCTTGATATACTCGTCGTTATGCAAACTATTGATCAGTTTACCAGTAGAGTAGTAATATCTTGAAACAATTTCTTGAGTTAGGTAATGTTTTATCTCATCTTTATTTTTTTTCAGTTCTATGTTTTTCAATAGTTCAATCTGTTTTTTGAGCTCATCAAGTGAATTTTTAAGTTCATTGAGTTGGTTTTTCTCTTTAGCTATTTTAACAAGTTGATTATAAATATCTTCCACTGAGGATTCAAATTTAAAATCTCTATTTTCTAAAAACTGAAGAAATTCGTTATAGGTTGTTTCATCTATAGAGAAATCATTAGGATCACTAATTGAAGAATGTTTTGAGAAATATAGGTTTGCGAAGTCGAAAATAGCGTAAGAGTTGATTAGTGAAGCGAGAATTTCAGACATTTCGTTTTCATCTACGAGAATATCAGGTTCTACACCACCTTTATCATAAACAACACGATTATTCTTTGTTTTGTAAGCAATAGCCAATGAATCAGGTATATGAAAAGCACCTTTTGTTGTATCAGCACCAAAGTACTCAATATTCTGCACGCATCTGCCGCTTGGAATGTAGTATTTAGAAACAGTGATTTTCATACTTGTGTTATAATCCATCGGATAAACTTTTTGAACCAAACCTTTACCAAAAGTTTTCTTTCCTACTATAACAGCGCGGTCGAGGTCTTGAAGAGCCCCTGAAAGGATTTCGGAGGCGGAAGCACTATTATCATTAACTAAAACCACAATAGGAATGTTTTTGTCGATAGGCGTGTTTTGAGTTTTGTAAGAGTTATTCATCTCAGAGATTTTACCTTTGGTTTCAACTATTTTAATATTTTGGTCAACAAAAAGATTGACAATATTTACCGCTTCATTGAGAAGTCCGCCGCCGTTGTCGCGAAGGTCAATGATAAGATATTTCATACCTTCGCCTTTTAGTTTGTTGTAAGCTTCAAAAACATCTTTGCTTACAGTAGGTTCCATAAAAGTGCTAAGTTTAATATATCCAATATTGTTGTCTAAAATTCCTGAATATGGCACACAAGGAGTTTTGATTTTTTTACGTTTTATGCTGAAAACGTGTGTGGTTTTGTCGGTTTTGCGAAAAATTTCCACCTTACAAGTGCTGTTAGGTTCTCCTCTAAGCGACATTTTTACCTCTTCTGGAGTACGATTTTTGGTTGTTTTGCCATTAACGTTGATTACAATATCACCAACTTGCAAACCAGCTTCTAACGAGGGGCTATTTTCAGTTAAGTTAGTGATTACTAAATCGGTACCAATTTTTTCCATAGAGAGATCTATATCGCCATAGTCGCTTGATTGAAAAATACGCGCATCCTCAACCATTGATTCAGGATAAAAAACTGTGTAAGGGTCTAAACTATTTAGCATAGCCTTAATAGCAGTTTGTGTTAAGTTTCCAGGAGATATTTCATCGGCATATTTGTCGTTTAGTTCATTGAGAACACTAATAAAAATATCAACGTTTTTTGCTATTTCGAAGTCGTTTTGTGCAATAGTTATCTTAGAATTGCCTAAAAGAAGTGTTAAAAATGTAATTGAGAGTATCTTTATTCTATTCATATAAATTGGTATCAAAAAGTTTGATAAAAAACGTAATAAATTCGGACTGCAAAAATAATAAAAACAAAGATTTTTTTTATCTTTGCGCTTTCAAAATTCTCTGCATTGGATACTAAAGATATACAACAGTTTAAGAATGCGCTAAAAAAGACAAAAACGATAACTATTGTTTTTCATTTCAACCCAGATGGAGACGCATTAGGAAGTGCATTGGCACTATATAATTATTTCAAAGATGCGAAATACGAAGTTTCAGTTATTTCGCCAAATCCATTTCCAAGTTTTTTAGGATGGATGCCAGGTGCAGACAAGATAGTTGTTGCGCAAGAGAATTTAACCGAAGCGCGCAAACTTATCAAAAATGCTGATATTTTGTTTGTGGTTGATATGAACTCGCCGCGCCGCGCAGGACAAGATTTACAAAATGCTATTGTAAAAACTAATGCTTTTAAAGTTTTAATAGATCACCATGTTCAGCCTGAAATAAAGTGTGATATAATGTATTCTACAAATATGACAACTTCAGCATCAGAGCTTGTATTTAACTTTTTGTATAAGTTCTATTCTCCTCGAAAAAAAATAACCAAAGAGATAGCTGAGTGTTTATATGTTGGAGTAATTACCGACACAGGCTCAATGTCGTATTCATGTGATTATCCAGAATCATATAATGTCTTGCGAATACTTATATCGTCAGGTATCAATGGAGAGGAAATACACAGAAAAGTTTACGATAATTATACTGAAAGTAGGATGAAATTATTAGGACTTGCTTTGTCGCAACGTTTGGTGGTGATTCCTGAATTAGGTGTTTCTTATATGTATCTTACAAAGAAAGACCTTAAAGAAAATGGTTTTCAGATTGGCGACACAGAAGGATTTGTGAACTATGGTTTGTCGTTAGCCTCAGTCCACTATACAGCTTTTTTTACGGAGAGAGATAATAGAATTAGAGTTTCATTTCGTTCTAAGGGTATAGTTGATGTAAATGTTTTTGCTCGCAAATATTTTGAAGGCGGAGGACACGCTAACGCAGCTGGTGCGTTTTTCCATGGAACTATGGAAGAAGCTATTGCTCATTTCGAAAAATCAGTTCGTGAAAATGCAGCAATTCTTTAAAAAATACTTTGTTATATTTTTGGGATGTGCTTCTATGCTTATTTCGTGTAATAACCATCCAACAGGTGTAGTGGTTAAAGACTCCGAAAATGTATCAGAAGATAAAACAGCACCATACGTAGAAGGCAATAAGAACATTATGCGTCGCGAAAACGAAGAGATGCAGATGTTTATTTCTCGATATGGTTTTCAAATGGAACGTAGCGGAACAGGATTGTATTACAAAATTATTGATGAAGGTGTAGGTAAAACCTTTGTAGAAGGCGATCGTGTTACTATGAAATATTCTACATTTCTACTTTCTGGTGAAAAAATATATGATTCTGACTCTCTTGGCATAAAATCATTTATCGTTAATAGATCAGAGGAAATTGATGCTTTGCACGAAATTTCTCATAAGTTAAGAAAAAATGCATCAGCAATTTTGGTTATACCTTCATATCTGGCGTATGGTGTTGCGGGTGATGGAGATAAAATTGCTGGTTTGCAACCACTTGTGATGACTGTTAGCGTTGTTGATAATTCAAAGTATAATCAGATTTCTCATATAGTTAATTTTGATTAATTTTTTTAATAATGTTCAAGTTGTTCAAGTTGTCTCTGTTATCTATAGTGTTAATCTTGGGGTTTACTCAGATTTCATGTAATAAATATGATGGTTTTAAGAAAGATTCATCAGGATTCTATTATAAACATTATGAGCAGCATAACGACTTACCTAAGCCTGATATAGGAGATTTTGTTGAGATAAATATTGCTTTCTATACTCGAAATCAGGAGCTTTCCCCAATGACTTTAAATAGTATGACTATTGATGAAAGTCTATATAGAGGAGATCTTTATGAAGCTTTGAAGAAAATGCATCTCGGAGATAGTGCTACATTTATATTCAAGGGGAGAAAATTATATGAAGAGTTTTTGAATATGGGCGATTACCCTTACGGGAATGAACCTATCTTTGCAGATGTTAAGATGCGAAAGGTAATGTCTCGGAGTAAGATTGAACTTGCTGAGGAGAATTATAAAGAGAATAAAAAACGAATGCGTCAAATTGAAGATTCTATTATTTTAGACTATGTTGTAGAGCATAGAATAGAGCTTAAGAAAAATGGAATCTACAGAATTGTAAATAGAAAAACTGATGGAGAAAAACCCAGTAAGGGTAATACTGTAGAGATTTTATATCATTCATATTTTCTTGATGGTAGAGAATATGAGAGCGTAATAGATCCCAACAATCCTTGTCGTTTTGAAATAGGAAAAGGACAAGTAGCATTAGGTGTAGAAGAAGTTATTCAAGAGATAAGATTAGGGGAAGACGTTACGTGTGTAATACCGTCACGCAAGGCCTTTGGGGAATTGGGTAGCGAACAGTTAAAAATTCCTCCTTATACTCCTATGGTTTATAGAATTGAACTTTTGCGAATCCTCAAATAATAGTTTTTTTGTATATTCGCGCCGTTTTTATATAATCAACATTAAGAAGAAAAGACTATGAGTCAAATCATTAAAATTTTAGGTAGAGAAATTTTGGATTCACGTGGAAATCCAACAGTAGAAGTAGATGTATATACCGCTGCTGGTGCCTTTGGGCGCGCTGCAGTGCCATCGGGAGCATCAACTGGCGTTCACGAAGCTTTAGAGTTAAGAGATAGCCAAACCGAGAGATATATGGGTAAAGGCGTTCTCAAAGCTGTTCAGAATGTTAATTCTGTTCTTGCGGAACTTGTTGAAGGTATGGAAGTTAGTGATCAAGCTGGGATAGATGAGAGTATGATAGAAAAGGATGGCACCGACACTAAAAGCAACTATGGAGCTAACGCAATGTTAGGAATATCTTTAGCGGTGGCCAAAGCTGCTGCTATGGAATCAGGTCAAGAATTATTTAGATATGTGGGTGGTTGTAATGCAACAGTTCTTCCAGTTCCAATGATGAATATACTAAATGGAGGCTCGCACGCTGATAACCGTGTGGATTTTCAAGAATTTATGATTATGCCTATTGGCGCACCAACCTTCAGAGAGGCTGTTCGTATGGGTTCTGAAGTGTTCCATAATCTTAAGAAAGTTCTTAAAGAGCGTGGCTATTCAACTAACGTGGGCGATGAAGGTGGGTTTGCACCAGATCTAAAATCAAATGAAGAAGCTATTGAAGTTATTCTTAAAGCAATTGAAAACTCTGGTTATAAACCACAAGAGGATATTTGTATTGCCTTAGATCCAGCTTCTTCAGAATTTTTTGATAAAGAGAAGAATGTTTATAGATTGAAATGGTCAACAGGTGATGAACTAACACCAGCACAAATGGTTGATTATTGGAAAAATTGGTGTGATAAGTATCCTATAATTTCTATTGAAGATGGTATGGCAGAAGATGATTGGGATGGTTGGAAACAACTCACCGATGCTATTGGAAATAGAATTCAATTAGTTGGTGACGATCTGTTTGTAACAAATGTAAAACGTCTCCAAATGGGTCTTGATAAACAAGTTGCCAACTCAATACTTGTGAAAGTTAACCAGATAGGAACTCTCACAGAAACTATCAATGCCGTAAACCTTGCACAGCGCAATATGTACACTGCGGTAATGTCTCATCGTTCAGGCGAAACAGAAGACACAACAATAGCAGACTTGGCCGTAGCACTCGGAACAGGTCAAATTAAAACAGGTTCTGCGAGTCGTACCGATAGAATATGTAAATATAACCAATTGATGCGTATAGAAGAGATGCTCGGAGCACAGGCAATATACCCAGGTAAGAAATTTCCATTCAGAGGATAAAATATTTTAATACAAAATATTATTTGGGCAGTCAAGTGAAATTGGCTGCCTTTTTTTCGTAATAATTTGTATTTTTGCCGCTGTTTTGTAAAACGTTATGAATGTAAGTGTTTTTGAAATCTTAATGCTGTTGTGTTTTGCCTGTAGTTGGCCAGTGTCAATTGCTAAAGCTCTTAAAACAAAAGTTGTTATAGGCAAAAGTCCTATCTTTATGGGAATAATTATAGTGGGTTATCTGTTCGGTATTATCCACAAATTGCTATATAGTAACGATTGTGTGGTCTATTTGTACCTATTTAATCTTTTGATAGTTTCATTCGATCTTTTTTTGTATTTTAAATATATCGGGCAAAATCGCCGCGATTTGAAATCTTCACAATAGATACAATGATACGACTTCTCATTATTTTTATCTTGATACTAATCAACGGTTTTTTTTCTATGAGCGAGATTGCTATGGTCTCGTTCAAGAAAGTTCGTATTGATAAATATGGTGATAAACATAAGAAAGCGGTTGCTATAGCTCATAAATTGCAAGAAAAGCAGGAGGAGTTTTTGGCTTCAATACAAGTTTGTATTACTTTGGTTGGACTTTTAACTGGTTTTATTGGTGGGTCGGCTATAGCTGTTTATTTGGAACCACTTCTTCTCCTGACAGGAATTGGTGTTGCCGCCGCTAAATCTGTAGCAATAGTTTTGAGCATATCTGTCATAACATTTTTTGCGATAGTGCTCGGCGAACTTGTTCCTAAAACAATCGGGTTGTCAAAACCTGAACGCGTTGCTATTGCTGTTGCACCAGTGATGAATTTTATACGTAAACTTTTTAAACCTATCGTAAAAATTTTGTCATTTACCACATCTCTGATTGATAAAATGTTAGGAATTAAAATTATAGATGAACACCTAACAGAAGATGAACTTTTAGATATTATTAAAGAAGCTGGTGAGGCTGAGGTAATAGAAGAAGAACAAAGTGAACTTCATGAAAATATTTTCTCTTTTTCCGATAAACGTGCTATACATATTATGACACATCGGTCTGAAATTGAATGGATTGATGTTAATTTAGATTTTGATAATTTTATACAACAACTTTATGATTTTTCTTTTAGTAAAATATTGGTTTGTGATAAACATGTAGAAAACTATATAGGTGTGCTGAATGTGAAAGATTATTTCAAAGAGTTGTATCTTAAAAATGATGTGGATTTACGTTCTATGTTAGATATACCTTTAGTCTTCTCTGAAAATACTGATGCTCAAGATATTCTCACAGAATTTAGAAAATCACAATACTATTTTGGAATTGTGGTAGATGAGTTTGGTGAGCTGGCGGGAATTGTTACTATGCACGATATTCTTGAAAATATTGTAGGTGATGTTCCTGAAGAGGAAGAAGTTGTTGAACCAGATGTTGTTGAGTCAGATGATGAAACTTTCTTAGTTCGTGGAGATGCTAATATTGACGTTCTTACAGACGTAATTGAAGATTATGATGTAAATTATGATGAAATTGATTATTCAACAGTTGCAGGTTTTGCTGTAGATCATTTCGAAACTATCCCAAAAGAGGGAGATTATTTTGAATTTCTGGGTTATACTATCGAAATTGCCAAGATGGATCATAATAGAATAGAACTTGTTAGAGTTAAAAAATAACAAACGATTGTTGAAAAAATAGTTAAATTTATTACTGCTTTAAGATGATTATTATATTATCTTTGCAGAATGAAAACAAAATTAAGATTTACTCGAGGAGAATTGATGGCGGTTCTTTTTATGCTTGTGATAATATTGTCAAGCAATATTGTCTATTATTTTTACAAGCCGAATCCAAAAATTGGAGTTAAAATGGATGAATATGCTTTGATTTTTGAGGAGATAGTTAAAACTCAAAAATTCATTGAGGACTCGATTGCAGATAGCAGGTTAAAGGGTAGATTTTTTACTGATTCTGTGCCAAAATTAGAGAGGAAATCAAAGCAAAAAATGTACGAAATAGTAAAGTTAGATGTTAATACTTGTGATACAAACGATTTGGTTGTCGTTCCCCAGTTTGGTTCAAAACGAGCTTTAAAATTGGTTGAATATAGAGATCGACTTGGAGGATTCTATTCTCTATCTCAACTTCAAGAAATTTATATATTACAAAATATTGATACAAATCGACTGAAAGAGTTTTTGTATTGTAAGAGTGAAAAAATTAGGAAAATAAACATTAACACAGCATCATATAAAGAGATGGTAGCTCATCCTTATCTTGACAGTTACCTTACGAAGATGATATTAAAGCACCGAGAAACGAAAGGAATAATAAAAGATTTAGATGAGTTACAAGAGATAACTCATGCATATCCTGAGCTTATCAATAGATTAAGTTACTATGTTTGTTTTTGATTATTTTTGTTTATTAAGATGACAACTATTCGTCGCTCAAATTGAGCCATTCAGTCTCTTTTTCTTCAATCTTATTTTTAACAGATTGATATTCTTGATATAATAATCCAGAAGCAATATCGTCAGCATTATTTTCAGGGTCGGCAAGACGAGCTTCTAATGTGTTTAATTTTTCCTGAAGAATTAAAATCTCATCTTCTATTTTTTTTAGTTTGTTTTTTCTTTTTCTATCTTCAGCGTCGCGTTGTTTTTTCTCTTCCCATTGTTCTTTATTAGAATTTTTAATTGTAGTTTGTTTTTTTTCTGCAATATTTCTACCAGAAAGAACGTTAAGAGATTCAATTTTTCTTTGATTAAGAAAGTTATAAACATCACCTGAGAAAGGATTTATCTTATGTTCTTTAAATTCATAGACTTTAGAGGTCAATCCTTGCAGGAAATCACGATCATGTGAAACCAAAATCAAGCTTCCTTCATATTGTAGAAGTGCGTTTTTTAGAACATCTTTTGAGGGCATATCGAGGTGATTTGTAGGCTCATCAAGAATCAGAAGATTAAAAGGAGATAGTAGAAGTTTAGCAATAGCAAGACGCGCTTTTTCACCGCCCGAAAGAACTTTCACTTTCTTTTCAGTGTCTTCCGTATCAAATAAAAAGCTTCCCAACATAGTTCTAATCTTAGGTCGAATATCGCCTACAGCGACGTCATCAATAGTTTCAAAGACAGTTTTTTCTGGGTTTAGTAATTGGGCTTGATTTTGGGCGTAGTAGCCAGACACAACGTTGTGTCCCAATGAAATATAACCATTTTCAGGTATTAGGGAGCCTACAATTGCTTTAACCATCGTTGATTTTCCCTCTCCGTTGCGTCCCACAAAAGCAACGCGCTCACCTCTTTCTAATCGAAACTCTATATTATTTAGCACGTTGGGTTTAGATTCATACCCCAAAGAGAGCTCTTTAGCTTCAACCACAACTAAGCCAGAATGTGGTGCGGGAGGAAATTTAAAAGAGATTGCGGAGTTATCATAATCATCAACTTCAACACGGTCCATCTTTTCGAGCATCTTTATTCTACTTTGAACCTGAGCAGATTTTGTAGCTTTATATCTAAATCTTTCAATAAAACGTTCTATACGTGCGATTTCTTTTTGTTGGTTTGCGTATGCAGATTGTTGGTTTTCAATACGTTCGAGTCGTTGTTCTACGTATTGAGAATAACTACATTTGTAATCCTGAATACTTCCTAAAGTTATTTCAATAGTTCTGTTTGTAACTTTGTCTAAGAAAGCTCTGTCGTGAGATACTAAAATAACACATCCGTCGTAAGTTGCCAAATAATCTTCTAACCATTGAATAGATTCAATATCCAAGTGGTTTGTTGGTTCGTCGAGTAAAATGATTTCTGGTTTTTGAAGAAGGATTTTAGCAAGGCAGACGCGCATTTGCCAACCGTTGCTAAATTCAGACATATTCTTGAAAAATTCATCTCTAAGAAACCCCATACCAAGTAAAACTTTCTCAGTATCAGCCTCTTTTGAACTGCCTCCTAAATTCACGTAATTATCATTCAAGTCTGATATTTTTTGAGTCAGTTTAGAGTATTCTTCAGAATGATAATCGTCTCTATTAGAGAGTTCGGTGGTTAATTTTGATATTTCAGTTTCAATACTATTAAGTTCTTTGAAGGCCGACAAAGCCTCGTCCCAAACAGTAAGTTGTGATGTGCCAGCAAGCTCCTGAGGTAGGTATCCGATACGGTACCCCGAAGTAATTACCATAGAGCCAGAAGCTGGTTCAAGATCGCGATTTATAATTTTCAACAAAGTTGATTTTCCCGCCCCATTATGCCCTACAAGTCCAATTCTATCTCTATCTCCGACCGTAAAAGAGACATCTTTAAATAGAAAATCTCCAGTAAAATTGACTGAAAGTTTGTTGATTTGAATCATAGAAGAAGAGAGAAATTATATAGTAGTTTTCATTATATTTATTGGTTTTTCAGATAATTCATCACTTTTAGATATTTTAGCGATATTAAGGAGTATTCCCATAGCGCATCCTGATACAAAAAGGGATGAACCTCCGCTGCTTATGAATGGTAATGTTTGTCCTGTTGCGGGTAGTAATTCGCAATTCACCCCAATATGTACAAAAGCTTGAGCGGTAAACCAAAAACCTATTCCAAAAGCTAAAAGTCTTCCATAAAACCCCTTAGAGTTTTTTGCTATATTCCATGCACGGTAGAAGATGATCAAGTATGAAAATATTATCAAAACGCCTACAACTATACCTGTTTCTTCAAACATAGAGGCGAAAGCATAGTCTGTTTCTTTTTCAGGGAGTCTGTTTTTAATAACTCCATTGCCAGGTCCAGCGGGGTGTAATCCAGAGCGGGCGATGGCGGTTCGCGCCAGAATCATCTGATCTCCATATCCATCTGTATTATCGTTAGTTATGAAATACTCCCATCTGTTTATGAATGTTGCTATTCGTCCAATATTAGCTTTTTTGTTTTCGCTCATATTAGCCACAATAATTACAACAATAAGTAGTAAACCAACCACAATTGAGACCATCTTACACACCTCTTTTAATTTTGTTCCTCCTATAAATAGGATAGCTATTCCTGTTATAAAAAGAATAATTGATGTTGACATGTTAAGCAATGCTATGCAGAGGCAAAATAGACATAGAACGCCATACATTATCCAAGCTGTTCTATTGTCAAGTTCAAAATCAAAGTCCTCACACATATAGTTTAACGGTCGTTCTTCTCTCTTCTTTTTCTCATATTTTCTTCCGATGAAGTAAGACATAAACATAATGAGAATAAAACCTATAAGGTAGAAAGTTTGAACATCTCTTCCCATAAGAGAGATACCGCGTGTTGTTTGAGAAGTAAGGGTTGTTATCAGCAGAAATCCCGCCACTAATATAAGTACAGGAGAAAATCCGCCAATAAATTTGTAATTTATTTGATAGCATATAAACATCCCTATATATGCGAAAAGAAGATGTTTAAGATGTTGTAGTACCACGGTGCCGCGCATACTATAAACCATCAAAATCGACAATCCTGTTAGAAACAAAACAACTATTGGGATTATCTTATCAGACTTAAAAAATATTTTTCGTGTTGTGATATTATTATCGTTGTCCATAAACTATAATTGTGCAACGGCAGCCTTGAACATATTGCCACGTTCTCTGTATGTTATGTTGCTATCTCCGTGTACGCCAGGGGTATAGAGAACAACGTCATCTTTTTTACAAGCATAGAAAGCATAATTTACAGCATCTTCCATACTCATTTGCATAACAACAGGAATTTCTTTAATAGCCAATTTCTGGAATACATCTAAATTGTAAACACCTTGAAGTACTACAGCCTTAACTTTTTTTGCAACTTCAGCCATAATGTCGTCGGTGAGTGTTTCAGGGTTGTCAATATTAGTAATCCAGATGGTTGGTTTATTCATTGTTTGCAAAGAATACCATACTGCATTGGCATTTGTAGAACGGGCATCGTTAATGAAAGTTACACCTGAAAAAGTTTTCACAACCTCCAATTTATGAGCACTTCCTTCAAAGTCGGAGAGTGATTCTGCAATGTTTTTTTGACGAAGTTTAATAAGTGATTCTGAAAGGGTACCAACGCGTGGACCTGATACTTCTTTCTCTTGTTCAAACAATCTGAAACTATTGGTTTTTTTAATAGGCATAATGGTTTTGGTTTTAATTTTAATTTATAATAGGTTTTGGTTATCTGATTTTTAATGTAACAAGTGTTAATACAGCTAAAAGCATACTAACAATTATGAATCTTTGTACTATTGTAGATTCGTGATGTCCTTTCTTTTGGAAATGATGATGTAGAGGAGACATAAGTAATACGCGTTTTCCTTCGCCATATTTTTTCTTAGTAAATTTGAAATATGAAACTTGTACAATCACTGATAATGATTGAGCTAAATATACGCCACATAGAATAGGAATAAGAAGTTCTTTTCGTATAATAATGCAAGATACAGCAATTATTCCACCGAGTGTGAGACTACCAGTATCGCCCATAAACACTTTTGCTGGATAGCAATTCCACCAGTAAAAACCTATACAGGCGCCGATTACAGCAGATATGAAAATAGCTAATTCTCCAGAATTTGGTATATACATGATATTCAGGTAATCAGCAAAAACAACGTTACCAGACACATAAGCCAACAATGCAATTCCAACTGCCATAGGAGCGGTTGTTCCAGTTGCCAAACCATCTAATCCATCAGTTAGATTTGCACCATTAGAAACTGCTGCGATAATGAATACAATCAAAGGTATGAATAGTAAGAATGACCATTTTCCTGTTTTATCACCAAAATAACGAGTAAGGAAAGAGTAATCTAGTTCATGATTTTTAACAAACGGAATAGTCGTTTTTGAAGAATGGTGAGGTTTATCAAATATTTTAGGTGCATTAGAATTTTCTTGATTTCCAAATTGCAGGAGATCGTTAGACGAAGCTGTAGAATATACAGTAGGATGTTTGCTAACTTTTTCGCAGATGACAACATTTGGATGAAAATACATTGCACTTCCCACAACGAGTCCAAGAACAATCTGTCCAATCAATTTTTTCTTGGGAGAGAGTCCTTCTTTATTTTTCTTAAAGATTTTGATGTAATCGTCGATGAATCCCAAGATACCCAACCATATAGTAGTAAACAGCATCAAAAGAACATAAATATTGCGCATATCGCAAAGCAAGAGTGCAGGGATTAAAATAGATGCTATTATAATAA
>CADBTU010000102.1 GCA_902797625.1 uncultured Bacteroidota bacterium
GTCAGGCATCAGAATGTGCTCATAGACGAGATTGTCGAACTCACAAGCCCTCAAACTAACGGGTTCAATTTTCAATTTTCTGATTTCTCTCCCGCAAATGCCCTATTTATCGGAGAATAATATTTTTGGGAAATTTATTTAGGACAGTATAGCACGTAAAAAAATGTGAGGTGAATATCCATAAGAGATTTTTATGTATGTTTGCATTTTCAAAGATTTAAACATGTTGGAACAGATGGATAAATACGTGATAGGTGTAGATATTGGTGGAACAAACACAGTTATAGGTTTAGTAAACAAAGAAGGAAAGGTTGTGTCTCGTGATACACTTGCTACTCAAACCTACACCGATGGAGCAATTTTTGTAATGGATATTGCAAAGTCGATAATAAAGTTAAAGAGTTTTCATGACGTTGAGATCGGAAGTGTTGGTGTCGGAGCTCCGAATGCAAATTTTGTGTCAGGATGCATAGAATCAAATACAGCAAATCTGCGTATTAAAGAGGAGATACCGATATGCAAGATTTTAGAAAAGGAGCTTAACGTTCCTACAGTTCTTTCTAACGATGCTGATGCAGCTGCCATAGGCGAACATATCTACGGAAGTGCCAAAAATTGTAGTAATTTTATATTAGTAACTCTCGGAACTGGTGTGGGGAGCGGTTTCTTTGCTGATGGACATCTTATTCACGGACATAATTGTATGGCAGGAGAATTAGGACATTTAACCCTTTACCCTGAAGGTAGAGAGTGTTCGTGCGGAAGATGCGGCTGTCTGGAAACATATACATCGGCTCGTGGAATATGTCAAACTTTTAAAGAACTTGCTAAAAAAAGCAACAATATAGATAATATCAATACAGAAAACATTACGAGCAAAGATATTGGTGAACTTGCAAATGAAGGGAACCCGTTGGCATTAAAAACATTTGAGATAACCGCGAAATATCTTGCTATAGGATTAGCAAATGCTGTAACTTTCTCGAATCCCGAAAAAATAATACTTATGGGAGGACCAACTAAAGTTGGAGCTCCGCTGTTAATCCCACTAAAAAGATATTTTAAGGATAATCTACTATTTATATACGAAAATTCAGTAACTATTGAATTTTCGCAATTAGACGATAATGATGCTGCAATTTTAGGTGCTGCTGCTCTCATTAATCTTAAAAATTAAATCTTAATGAAGACAAAATTCAAGATTCCAAATACTTTCACTATAGTTTTTGCAATTATAGCATTTTGTGCCGCTCTAACTTGGATTCTTAATAGCGGGCAATTTGAGCGTGAAACTGTTGTTGTTGACGGGCACGAACGTAATGTTGTTGTACCCAATTCCTATCATAAAGTTGAACAATCACCACAAACATGGCAGATTTTCACATCATTTTTTAAAGGTTTTGAAAGAACCTCTTCTATAATTGTTTTTATATTGATGATTGGTGGTGCTTTCTGGATTATCAATGAAACTAACGCTATAAATCGCGGAATAGGATTCTTTTTAAGCGATATGCAACGGTTTCATCACAATAAAGTTCTATCTAAAATAGGCGTTAACAATATACTTATCATCGCTATAATGCTAATGTTTAGTCTGTTTGGATCGGTTTTTGGAATGAGTGAAGAGACAATAGCTTTTATAGTAATATTTGTTCCTCTGGCGGTTTCAATGGGGTATGATTCAATAACGGGGGTGTTGATTTGTTATGCGGCGGCTCATGTAGGCTTTGCGGGTGCAATGCTAAACCCTTTTACCATAGGAATAGCTCAAGGATTAGCAGGTTTACCTACATTTTCAGGTATTGGTTACAGGTTTCTTTGTTGGTGCGTTCTTACAATTGTTGCCATCGTTTTTACCTTAGTTTACGCCAATTATGTTAAAAAAAATCCAGAAAAATCTTTGACTTTTGAGATAGATAAATTTTGGAGAGAAAAGACCTCCGAAGCCAATATTTCGCAGCCATTAACAAAATCAGGAAAAAAGGCTTGGATAATTTATATAGCTATTTCGTTGGTTTTAATTTTCCTTGCTATAAAGATGCCACAAACTGATATTTCAGTGGGTTTAGGTAATAAACGTATTGTTGTTTTTCCAATTTTAGCATCAATCTTTGTGTTCTTAGGATTCTTTGCAACGCGAAAATCTCTTCATCACCTCATACTTGTAATTTTACTTTTTACAATTCTGATTCTTGTTACAGGTGTTTTAGGGTACGGTTGGTATGTGATGGAAATTGCAGGTCTGTTTTTTACTATGGGAATATTGTCGGGATTTGCTTTCGGTATGGATTTTGATACTATATTTAAAGAATTTATCAGCGGCTGCAAGGATATACTTTCTGCGGCGTTAATAGTTGGACTTGCTGGAGGTATAATTGTTGTTTTGGAAGATGGCAAAATAATTGACACTATACTTTTCGCTATTGCTAATGCAATGGATGGCGCAGGCCGCATAGGAAGTAGTGCTACAATGTATGCAATGCAAAATCTACTGAATCTTATTATTCCTTCTGGTTCTGCCAAAGCAGCTCTAACAATTCCAATGATGACTGAATGGTCAGATTTAATGCAAATACCTCGTCAATTGACCGTTCTTGCATTTCAATTTGGAGATGGTTTTACTAATATGATAACTCCTACATCTGGCGTTCTCATAGGCGTGTTAGGAGTAGCAAAAATTCCCTATTCTATATGGTTTAAATTCGTATGGAAGTTTATCTTAGTGCTTGTTGTTCTTGGATTTATATTGTTGCTACCACCGCTTTTTTATGGTTTTGCTGGATTTTGATATACTTAGTCTTTAATTTTTTTATCTTCGCGCTTGAAAATTTAACGATATGACAGAAAATTTATTTTTACTGATATTCATCATTTTTGTTTCTGTACTAATGTTTTTAGACCTTGGTGTCTTCCATAAGAAAGATCACGAAGTAACTTTTAAGGAATCTGCGGGCTGGACCTCTCTTTGGATTTTTCTCTCTCTCTCCTTTTTTATTTTTCTTAGAACACACGGCGATATTGTCGTTAACGTTCATGATAAAGACCAACTAATCTCTCAAAATGAACTTTATGAACATCACGTAAATTATGATGAATCATTAACTTTTGAGGAAAATCTAAAAAAATATAATAAACAACTTTCTTTAGAATACATAACAGGTTATCTTATCGAATTGTCGTTATCTATAGATAATATTTTTGTGATGATTATGATTTTTATGTCATTTGGTGTCGAGAAACAATACTATCATAGAGTACTTTTTTATGGAATTTTAGGAGCAATTGTGCTTAGATTTATCTTTATTTTTTCGGCTTCTGCGTTGATACAGCGCTTCCATTGGCTGCTTTTACTTTTCGGAGCTGTGTTGATATACTCTGGTATAAAAATGTTTATAGATAGAAATAAGAAAGAGACAGTTGACGTTGAACGCCATCCAGTGGTTAAGTTTATGACTAAACATAAACTTAGCACTTCCTCATTTCATGGTCATGATTTTTTTACAAAAATAGATGGTCGTTGGCTTTGTACACCTCTCTTTGTAGTGCTCTTAATTATTGAGTTCTCTGATATTATTTTTGCTTTTGATTCAATTCCAGCCATTTTTTCAGTAACTCACGATCCTCATATAGTCTTTTTTTCTAACATATTCGCAATTCTCGGACTGCGTTCAATGTTTTTTATGTTAGAAAGTATTATGGACAAATTTGCATATTTACGTATTGGCCTATCAGTGCTGTTGACATTCATAGGTGTGAAAATGTTCCTTCCTTTGATAGGCGTTGAAATAGGTATTGTTACATCTTTGGTTGTAATTCTTTCAATACTAAGTTTCAGTATAATTTTATCAATATTTTTCCCGCCCAAAGAGCATCAAAAAGCTTAATCGTTCATCGTTTATAATGTGATAACTTTTATGGTTGTTCAAAAATAGAAATTTGTGTAAATTTGTAGCCGAATAATAAAAAATAAAGTATGACAATACCAGAATCATCATATTTTCCATTCATCACAAAGGATGAACAACTCGAAAAACTTACGAATCTTATCCGCGAGAAGATGTTAGATTATATTACAAAAAGTTCTTTACAGTCGCTTGTACTTGGAATATCTGGTGGTATTGACAGTGCCCTTTGTGCGGCCTTGTTACGCCCCGTATGTGATAAACTAAATATTCCACTGATTGGCCGTTCAATTACTATAGAGACCAACAAAGATGATGAGATAGAACGTTCAATCCTCGTTGGAAATGCTTTTTGTCATGATTTTGAACATTTAGACCTTACGGATACTTTCTATAAAAATAAAAAACTACTTGTAAATTTTGATGATTCTATGTTATCAAAACTACGTCAAGGCAATATGAAAGCCCGTATGCGGATGATGATACTATACGATTTAGCGCAATTACATCGCGGAATGGTTATATCAACTGATAATTATTCAGAATATCTCACAGGTTTCTGGACGTTACATGGTGATGTGGGCGACTATGCTCCAGTGCAGCATCTTTGGAAAACAGAAATATATGCGCTTTCTACCTTTTTGCTTTCAGAAGAGGTGGAAGAACAAAAAAAAGCACTTCAATCTTGTATTGATGCGACTCCTGTTGATGGTTTGGGAATAAGTTCATGCGACTGCGAACAACTTGGCGTGGATAACTATTTTGAGGCTGATAAAATTTTCGCAGCTTATTTTCAAGGCGATGAGACATTAAAAGACCATATTTTGATTAAAAGATATTTCTCTTCAGAATATAAACGTAATAATCCAGTTTCTTTCAGCCGAACAGAACTTCTTGGCGAATAATTATGAAAAACGATACTCTTTCTATTATCATAGATGCTGGAGCTACGAAGACGCACTTTGCAATTCTTAAGGAAAAATCCAAAGTTGATGATTTTTCTTTTAAAGGTATAAATGTCAATTATTCTAAAGACGAAGATATTTTATCTGTTTTTTCTGACGCTGTTGCAAAATTACCCAAAGAAGCTAATATTTCCAAAATATATTATTATGGGGCAGGATGTGCAACGCCTCATAATTCTTCCAAAATATATGGATTTATACAACTTTTCTTTCCTTTATCGCAGATAAATGTATATTCTGATATTCTTGCTGCTTGTCGTGCGTTGTCGGGTAAAGAAAGCTCTATAGTTTCTATTTTGGGAACTGGTTCCACATCCTGTTTTTATGACGGTAATACAATGGTAAAGCGGGCACCTTCGTTAGGTTTTATGCTTGGCGATGAGGCGAGTGGAACATATATAGGTAAAATGTTTATTAAAGAGTATCTATCGTTAAATCTGTCAGATAACGTTTCTGATTCGTTTGAAAAAAGATTTAATCTCACACCAGAAATTGTTTTGATAAAACTTTATCAAGAGGAACATCCTAATAGATTTTTATCTTCGCTGGCTCCTTTTGTAAAAGAATTTGAATCTGAAGAGTGTGTTAGTAGATTGTTACACTTAGCTTTTGATGATTTTTTTAGAGTTAATAAGAAATACTACAACGATAGCGAGAACTTTGTTTGGAATTTCACAGGAACGATCTCTGCCATTTTTGATACATATTTAAAAGCAGCTGCAAAACAACATAATTGTACTATTGGTAAAATAGTGTCAGACCCGATGCCACTGCTTATAGAATATCACAATTTATTTACTAACTGATTATGAAAGAGATAATAATAGATCAAGAGTCTGATTTGGAACTTGTTGCAAAGGAGATATTGGAAACATATCCCAAGGAGCGTGTGTTTGGTTTTTTTGGGGAGATGGGAGCAGGAAAAACAACGATTATCAAGGAAATTTGTCGGCAGTTAGGAGTTGTTGGAGATATGACTTCACCCACTTTTGCCATTATTAATGAGTATTACAGAAAAGGAGGAGAGCCAATATATCATTTCGATTTCTATCGGATAGATAGCCCTGATGACGCCCTGCGCATTGGCTTTCCAGATTATTTGTTTAGCGGTTGTTTCTGCTTTATCGAGTGGACAGAAAATGTTGTTTCACTTTTGGGCGATGATTTTATCCCAGTAAAAATTGAACATTTAGACAATAATTCTCGTAAATTTATTTTCTAACAGATTATGGATATTGATGATTTTTCATTAGAGCCGCAAAAAGAAGAGTTACTGTTAGAGATACCTAACATCTCAACCTCTATCTCGCTTATAAAACCTGAAGACCCATCTTGTAACGCAGTTGCACTAACACCATCTGCAGTTAAATATTTGATAGAGCAAAATATTAGAGTATTTGTTCAATATGGATTCTCAGCTAATAGTCCATATTCAGATTCTGATTATGCCGATGCAGGTGCAGAATTTGTTGATAAATTTCCTGATTTAGCTATATTAGGAAAAATTATTATAAAATTTGATTCTTTCACAGAAGAGCAATTGATTGTTGTACCGCAGGAAAAAATAATTTTTTCAACAAAACTACCAAATAATCTCTCAATAGAATATATCAAAATATTAAATTCCAAGAGAATAGTATCTTTTGCTGGAGTTTTATTAAAAGATGCAATCGGAGAGTCTTTAGTAGATAAAATAATCTCAGAATCGTTGTCAGATTTAGGATTCAATGTTGCTTTATCGTCTTTACTATTGCCAATTGTAGAAACTCTTGTACACTCGCCTAATATACCCTATGCTCTGCAGAAGAATATGCACCTAATACAAGGAATTTATACATATAAAGCTTGGCTTTGTTCGCAAATAATAGCAGAAAAATTAAATCTCCAATGGCGAGATATACTCTCGCTATGTTGGGATTTAAATTGAATGGTTATTGGTTATTTTCTTTAGATTTCCCTCGCTGATTTTTAGTCCTTTTATCTTCAGAAACCTTTATTTTTTCATTTTTTGAAGGCATTTCCACATGACGCACATAAATGTCTTGTTGAGGGAATGGAATTTCTATATTATTTTTGTTTAAGGTGTTGTAGATAACTTCCTTTACTTTAGCTATAAACTTAGCTTTTTCTTCAACCAAAACCCAGCAAGTAACAAAAAGGTCAACACTACTTTCTCCGAAATCGCTAAAAAGGACCGAAAAACCCTGTTTTGAATCTATTATACTTTTTCCTGAAGTATTTTTTTCGTTAAGAGGTTCTAATTCTTTGATTAACATTTTTCTAACCTTTTCAACATTAACACCATAAGCTACTCCGACAGGGATTTTAACAAAAACATATCCGTGATTTCTGGTTAAGTTTTTAAAGTTATTACGAAAAAGAGCGGCGTTTTGAAAAGCTATCACACTACCATCAAGGGTTACAATTTGCGTACTTTGATAATTAAGACTCTCAACTTTTCCTTGTACACCATCACATTCGATGTAATCACCAACGCGCAAACGTCCTGCCATAAGGGAAATGCCGTAAATGAAATTTTCGAGCAAGTCTTTCATAGCAAAACCAAGACCAGTTGCCAGACCTGCCATTACAATTGAAATTCCACTACTTGAAACTTCAAGGATCATCATTGCAGATACAAGGTATAGTCCCCAAACAAGTATAGAAATTATATTGTTGATGAGAGTAGAGTTACCTTGCACACGTACATCTTTAGCCTTCTTATGCTTTCTAATCAATTTATAAAATGCTCTTAGTGCATAATTTAGATAGCGGAAAAGAAAGAAAAGTTCAAGAACTAAGCATAATTTGAATAATGATAGTTGGACTATTCCTGGTTTGTTAAGAAAAACATAAACGAATATTTTTCTACAAAAAGATGTCATTTCAAATATGTTTGCAGCGTAATAGATACTTGCAGGAATAGACAGAACCGCCAAAATTGGTAAAAGAGCTTTGAACATTAAGTCGTAAAACCACGTTTTAGATATATATTCACCCTTAATCATATCAGGTTGAATTTTTTTGTAGTATTTCGACATTTCAGCTTTGGAATTAAATTTAATATTTTTTTTCTTAGCAATTTTGTTGATAAGTTTACGACCTTCGTACATTTTTGCTAAGTCGTATAAGCATGTTATAGTCTGTATTGCAGCTAATTGTATTGCCCACCAAATCATTATTTGCACTGCCATAAGTGCGAACCCTAACCAAGCAGCAATGCAAGAAACAACCATTGCAATAAGAGAAATAACAGTGTAAACAATATCGCTATCTGGGAGTTTTGTGATTCTACGTTTCATTACGATAAACTGCCAAATTGTGAAAATGAGAAGTATAGGAGGGTAGATAAGGTTTACTAAGTTGTTAGGTATCAATATAATACGGAAGATGATTACAATAAAAGCCATCAGGATAAATGGTGTGTAGGATCTAACCCCATCACGAATTTGTTTTTCGTTAAGCCGGATGAGAAGCGACACAAGAATAACTTCCACAAGCCAAGCGAAGAAAGTCATTAAACTGATAGACATCAATACGAAGTTTTGCTTTACAAAGAACCGCGCAATTGTAATGGAAATAGCAAATATGGCAACACCGATAGCTATAGTGGTAAAGAGAAGTTTGTTGTTTTCATTAAAGTGTGTGCGCCATTTTTTAGGGAGCAGCCAACGCATAATTACGTAACTTAGAAAGCTAGCTACGAGAATATAAAACAACATAAAGATACTTATACCAAATATTACGGGACCGCGCCATTCAGAATCTCTTTCAAAAGATTTATATTTTTCATCAATATCTTTTCGAGCTGCAGAATAGTGTAATCCAAAGCGTTTCAGAGTGTTAAAATAGTTAGTTCCACCATTTACAAAGATGTTTTTTTGAATAGATTCGTATTTGGCGAGTGCATAATTATTAAGTTTTTCCAATCTTTTGCTAACTCTCTCATAATGTTCTTGGTCAAGTTCTACTCTTTCAAGAATTTTAACGAAGTTATCGCGAAGTGCGGTTGCATATTCAACACACGCCTCTCTATCTTCAAGAGCTTGTTTATCAAGGATATATAAATTTTTAGCGGCAGTATCAAGAACCACTTTAGGGAGCATCTGTTTAATAGAGTCTGGCATTTTAGATAATTCTCCACTCGGTAATATTCGAGGAGGCAGATTTTGAAGAGTTTTGATGAGTTCGTCATAGCGTTCTATTTCTGTAGAAATTCTCTCTTTTATCTTGTTGTATGGCGCGTGCTTTTGTCCAATCGCATGATACTGTTCAGTAGCAGCTTGGCAAGCGTATGCCATATCGAAAGTGAAATCGCTATTTTGAGAATATAGCATCAGAGCTATTTGGTTGCTGCTTTGCAACATTTGAATCAGTATGTTATGTTGTTCAGTGTTGCGTTTCTCAAAACGATTCATCATTGATTTCTGTTCTTTGTAAGCGAGTTCAAGTTCAGCACGAAGCACACCCAATGTTTGAGCTAAGTTTTTCTCTTTAAGTACTGCTTGTGCTTGAAAAATTGTAAACGCACAGAGTATTATCAAAAGGAAAGTTTTCTTCATATAATATTCAATTTTTAAAATATATACAATACAATATACATTGTATATTGTGTGAAAACTGCAAAGATAGTTTTTTTATTTGTTTGTTCTTGATGAATTTTGAAAATATACAAAGAACTATTGAATAGGAGAGAGTTGAATCTTAATACAATGCTTTACATCCTTGATAGGAATTACGAAATGCAAGTTCTGTTTCAATCATTTTTACGAGAGCATCGTGGCGTGTAAATCCAAAATGAGAAATTGATAAGAAACGCTGTGGTACTTCAGCAGTGAAACGTTCAATAACGATATTAGGAGACAAACGTTCAATGTAGTCGCATATAAATTTTACATATTCTTCAATTGTGAAAGTATGAAAACTGTCGTGATTAGCTTCGTATTCAGATTCTATTTTTGTACCTTTTAGAATCTGAAGTTGGTGGAATTTTACGAAATCTGGATTGAGTTTATTGAGCAGTTTTATATCTTCCATCCAAATATGTGGAGTTTCGTATGGGAGTCCGAAAATTAGATGAGCACAAGCAAGGATATTTCTCTTCCGCAACATTTCAAACGCTTTAAAAGAGCATTCAACGTTGTGCCCGCGGTTTATATGTTCGAGTGTATCATTATGAAAACTTTCAACCCCAATCTCAATACATAGATTTGTTATTTTATTTAAATCTGAAAGAAGATCTAAAATTTTGTCAGGCAGACAATCAGGGCGAGTGGAGATGATGATTCCTTGTATTTCTGGAACTTCCATAACTTTTTTACAAAGAGTCATTAAATGATTTACAGAACAAAATGTATTTGAAAATGCCTGAAAATAAGCGAAATAACCATTATTTGACGGATAACGTCTTTTGAAAAATTCTTTGCCTCTATTTAACTGTGTTATAATATTTCCGTTCTCACGAAGATAGCTTGGAGTAAATGCAGTATTTGAACAATAACTGCAACCGCCCTCTGAGCGTTTTGTCCTATTTGGACAAGAGAACCCAGCATCAATAGGTAGTCGTTGCACACGTCCCCCGTAATGTGCCTTGCAAAAACGACTATACGAGTTAAACCGTCGGCTGTCTCCCCATTGATACATAAAAGTTAATTTTGATGAATATATTATATTTTGGTACAAAAAAGGTGCAAAATATTTGCACCTTTTAGTATAGTTAAAGATAATGCACTTAAGTTGTTATATTTCCCAAGTGTCGCCGCTGTTGAGCAAATCGTCAACACACTGTATTTTGCTGGTAGCCTTGGCTTCTTGAATCTGCTTGTCAAGAAGTTGGTCATAGGTTTCAGACTCCACAGAGCGAATAACACCGAGAGCTATCGGGAAGTGAGGTGGTTTCATCTTTGCAAGCATGAGGTGCAGACCGCGGTTGCGAGCATACATATCATGAACGAGTATGTCTTCTTTAGTGATACCGTCTTCACCTATTGTAACCACTTTAAGACCACCATCAGTGAGTATAAGACCTTTGTCTTTATTCTTTCCAAAGATCATTGGCTCACCTTGTTTGAGGTAAAGTTGCATATCGTCGCGTGTCTCTTTATCGGTGATGAGTTTATGTGCACCATCGTTGAAGATAACGCAGTTTTGAAGCATCTCAACAACAGAAGTACCGTCGTGTTTAGCGGCCTCAAGCATAACTTGAGCTGTGAATTGAGGGTTCATATCGAGAACGCGGGCGAAGAATGTGCCTTGAGCGCCGAGAACAAGTTCACCAACTGTAAAAGGATGTTCTATTGTTCCTTGAGGAGAAGATTTTGTAACTTGTCCCATCGGGGTAGTTGGAGAATATTGTCCTTTTGTCAAGCCATAAATCTTGTTATTAAAGAGCATTATATTGATGTCAATATTACGGCGTATCACGTGAATAAAATGGTTACCACCGATAGCGAGTGAGTCGCCATCGCCAGTTGCCACCCACACGCTGAGGTCATCTTTGAAAAGACGTACACCTGTAGCTATAGGATTAGCACGCCCGTGAATACTGTGAAAACCGTACGTATTCATATAGTAAGGGAAGCGAGAAGAGCAACCGATACCAGATATTACGCAGAAGTTTTCTTTTTTATAACCAATTTGTGGAAAAACATTTTCCACGGCAGCCAAAATGGCGTGGTTGCCGCAGCCTGGGCACCATTTCACCATCTGATCGCTTGCGAAGTCTTCTTTCTTGAGAACCTCTTTGGATCTCTCCATTGTATTGTAACTCATAACTTTCCTCCTTTATTTTTGATTTTTGATGGCTTCTACCAATTCTGAAACGGTGAAAGGCAGACCTTGTATTTTGTTGTATTTTTCGTATTTGAATTCAGGATATGTCATTCGTAAATAGTTAGCAAATTGACCAGAGTTTAATTCACAAACCAAGATGTTCTTGAATTTTTTAAGAATATCTTGAGTGTTTGCAGGAAGAGGCATGATGTTCGTAAAGTGAGTATGACTCACATTTATACCTTGAGCGCGTGCCTCTTTCACAGCTGTGCTGACTTGTCCTTTCGTACCACCCCAGCTAACCACCAACAAGTCGCCCTCTTGGTCTCCATAAACTTCTTGTTTAGGAATACGATTAGCAAGACGTTGAACTTTTTCAGTTCTGTATTGTACCATTTTAGCGTGGTTGATAGGGTCGGTTGAAACTTCACCGAAGATGTCTGTTTTCTCCAAACCGCCGATTCTGTGGCGCAGACCTTCTGTTCCAGGTATAGCCCATTGACGAACCAACGTTTCAAGGTCGCGACGATATGGCTTGTAGTCAGGGTCATTAGGTTTAGCAACAGGAGGATTGATGGCTGGAAGGTCGGCAACTTTAGGGATTCTGAACAACTCACTGCCTTGACCGATGTAGCCGTCGGTTAGCAGGATGCACGGAGTCATATTTTCCATTGCCAACTTTGCCGCGTTGTAGGCCTGATAGAAACAATCGCTGGGAGATGAAGCGGCAATAACGATACATGGAGCTTCACCGTTTCTTCCAAAGAGAGCCATATTCAAATCAGACTGTTCTGATTTTGTTGGAAGACCAGTAGAAGGACCGCCACGTTGAACGTCAATCACAACGAGTGGAAGTTCTGTCATAACAGCCAAACCCAAAGCCTCAGTTTTGAGAGAAAGACCAGGTCCAGAAGTTGAGGTACAAGCCAACGCACCAGCAAAAGAAGCACCAATTGCAGAGCAAATACCTGCTATTTCGTCTTCAGCTTGGAAAACCTTTGCATCTAAAGATTTATGTTTTGCAAGTTCAATAAGGATATCAGTTGCAGGAGTGATAGGATATGAGCCGAGGAACAACTTGTGTCCTGAGCGTTCAGCAGCAGCAAGAAGACCCCATGCTGTAGCAATGTTACCAGTAATATTTCTGTAGCGTCCTTTAGGAAGTTCTACAGTGTTTACATGATATACAGAATCTATGAGTTCGAGATTTTCAGCAAAGATATATCCAGCCTTCATAACCTCTTTGTTAACGGCTGCAACGTCAAGTTTTTTAGCAAAACGCTTGTCTAAAAGTTTGAAAGGCGTGTCGAGTTGAAAATCGAAAATGTAATATATCATACCTAAGCAGAACATATTTTTTGTTCTGGTAGCACTCTTCATATCCATTTTCAGCGACATGGCGGTTTCGCGAGCCATTGTGGTTATATGTGGACTGATAACGTTGTATGAACTCAAAGAGCCGTCTTCTAAAGGATTAGAGGTATAGCCAGCTTTTTCGAGGGCTTTTTCATCGTATGCATCAACATCGGTGAGGATTGTGCCGCCCATTTTAACCCATTTGAGGTTAGCCTTTAGAGACGCTGGGTTCATAGCAACGAGAACATCGCATTGGTCGCCAATAATTCTCGTTTCAACACCTATGTGAACTTGATAACCAGAAACACCTGCTACAGTGTTATGCGGAGCTCTGATTTCGGCTGGATAGTCAGGAAAAGTTGCTATATCGTTTCCCGCTAACGCAGCTGTATCAGAAAATAAGGTACCGGAAAGCTGCATTCCGTCTCCAGAGTCGCCAACAAATTTGATGACGACATTATCCCTGTTTTGAATTTGCCTTGTAGATGCCATAAATTCTTTTTTTATTTCTTGAATATTTGATTCTTGATAACTCTTTGCGAAAATAAAAAAACGAAAAATCAAGTAACTATTTGATAAACATCAACTTAATCTCTCGTTTAATAAATATTTTCAACGGGGCAAAAATATCAAAATATATGAAAGTACCAAAAGAAAAATTGAAAAATCAGATATAAAAATGAATTTATTTTTCTTGGTATTTGAATTTATTATAAAAAAGGATTTTAGAGTTGACTTTCAGGTATTGAGAATGTATCACCAAGATTCATATCTCCAGTGGTTAGCCCGCGTTTAAGCCATCTCATGCGTTGGTCGCTTGAACCGTGTGTGAATGATTCAGGGTTAAAATGTCCGTGGGCTTTCTTTTGAAGGTAGTCGTCGCCAATAACGGCAGCACATTCAATAGCTTCGCGCAGATCGCCATCATCAAGAGATTGGAAAGTCTTATTTTCGTAATACCCCCATATTCCAGCATAAAAATCAGCTTGCAGTTCAATGCGAACACTTACTTTATTAGCGTCTTTTTCATTCATGCGACTCATCTGCGCGTGCCCCTGATCCAACGTGCCAAGCAGATGCTGCACGTGATGTCCCACTTCATGCGCGATGACGTAAGCGTATGCAAAATCACCAGTAGCACCAAGTTGCTGTTTCATATTGCTGAAGAAACTTAAATCAATGTATAGACATTCGTCTGCTGAACAATAAAATGGTCCCACAGCTGACGTGGCATTACCACAACCTGAATGTACAGCGTCAGTGTAGAGAACCATCTTTGGGGCGCGATATGTTCGTCCCATTTTTTTGAACACTTCAGTCCAAACATCTTCTGTGCTTGCAAGAATTGTGCTTGCAAAGTCGGCAAGTTCTTGTTCTTCTTTAGTGAATTCACGTTGATTATCAGTTGTTGTAATGTTTTGAGATTGAATTTGTTGCAGAATTTCTTGAGGATTTCTACCTAAAAACATTGACAAAAGAACCACGATGATTGTTCCACCGATACCTACGCCAGCAACAGTACCGCCAGAAACTCTACGGCGATCTTCAACATTTGAACTTTTTCGTCTTCCTTCTAAATTCATATTTCTGTGTTTTTAATTTTGATTATCAATATTTTATCTGATAAAACCTTAAGTCTGTAATGTCAGCAAAAATAGTTAAAAAATCAAAATAGAAATGGTAAATCTTTTTTAGTTTCATAGTTAGAGATAAGAGAATAAAAAAAAGCATCGAAAAGATGCTCTTTTTATTATGGGCGACTGGTCGGATTCGAACCGACGACCCACGGAACCACAATCCGGTACTCTAACCAACTGAGCTACAATCGCCATCTATGTCCTCAAAAAAGACGCCGCAAAGATACACTTTTTTTTAATATTCAAACTATCTTTTTATTTTTTTTATAAACAATCAGCAATCTTTTACGCAGTGTACACTATATGTGTTGTTTATGACGTTTTTTTTACTATATTGCTGCAATGATACGATATTCCGAATATAGTTGTTTAGTTGTTCTCGCTTTTCTCATGTCTGTACTTATCAGTAGAAATGGCAGCTAAGCGGAATATCTCATGATAATCCACATTCGATTGCTGTCTCGAAAAATTTATTTTTCGTTTTTAGAGGGAAGAATAAAAATACATTTTAGTAAAACATTGTATTTTTGTAGGCTGAAATTTACGTAATTATTTATCAACATTTATCAACAAGTTGTTTTTGCAATGAATGATTTAATATATTTTTTAGGTGTTTCAACTACAAAATTTTATTTTTGCGATAATTTATTTGTTTGGGACTATTATATTTTAATGGTTTGGAATATAATTCTTGTATTTGCTTTGCTTGTCTAAAATGCTGAGTTACAATTA
>CADBTU010000103.1 GCA_902797625.1 uncultured Bacteroidota bacterium
CTGATTATTCAGGACATCGTTGCCGTTGTGATGATGGTGCTCATCTCAACCGTTGCTGCCAGCAAGAACTCAATGCCAGGTAAAGAGATGCTGTTGAGCATTGTTAAACTCGTATTCTTCTTGGTGTTATGGTTTGTAGTAGGCATCTATCTGATACCCACTCTCTTGCGCAAATTTAAGAAATATATCAACAATGAAAATCTGCTCATCATCTCCATAGGTCTCTGTTTCGCGATGGTGATTATAGCCAACAGCGTGGGTTTCTCCTCTGCATTAGGCGCGTTTGTCATAGGTTCTATCCTCGCTGAAACTGATGAAAGTTTACGTATAGAACATCTTACCGAAAGCATTAAAAATCTCTTCTCGGCTATATTCTTCGTCTCTGTGGGTATGATGATCGACCCGCAAGTGCTTGCAGAATACTGGAAATTGATACTCGCTTTAGTAATTATAACGCTGGTAGTCAAAGCATTGGTATCAACGCTTTCAGCCGTAGTGGCTGGTGCTAATTTGGAGGACTCTGTTAAAACTGGATTTACGTTGTCGCAGATCGGCGAGTTTGCATTTATCATTGCATCGGTGGCTGTGGCGCAGCATGTTATGCCATCGTATATATACCCAGTCATCATAGCATCTTCAGTAATCACAACCTTTACAACGCCTTATTGGATAAAACTTGCCACACCTGCATACAATATGCTTGAGCGCAAACTTTCCCCAGATGTAAAAAACAGACTCGACGAATATACCCTTTTCAGTTCATCGGGCGAGGGAAAACGTAACTGGCGCAGCATAATCAAAAGCAACATCGTCAGCATTCTCATCTATTCTGTGCTTTCGCTCGCCATACTACTTCTAATAATCGAATTTTTAATACCGTTCTTCCAAGAGATACCATACGTAGAGAAGATTCCAGCATGGCTGTTCAACACTATATGTGCGGCTGGTTCGCTGCTGTTCGTCTCTCCGTTTTTGTTTGGCATTGTGCGCAACAGCCCTAAAGTGCACGAACTTTATCAGACTTTGATGAAAGAAAATAAAGCCAACACGTTAGTGGTGATTGTATGGACGCTCATCAGGTTCGTAATCGTGTTTTATTTTGTTTTCTCTGTTTTGGTTACTTTCTTCAAGTTTACCAAGTGGGTGATTGTGCTCATCGCCATTGCGGTTATATTGCTTTTAGTGCTCTCACGCCACAGTCTCCAACGTCTCACCTCGTTAGAAAACCGATTCAAGAGCAATTTCGGCGATGGAGACAATAGTTAAGCGTCGTTTTTTCGCAGAATGTGAAGTTTGCTGATATGGGAAACAAATATCAAAACATTGGATAAGTATTTGTTGAAAGATGATGATTTGACGAAAGCAATAAAGAACGCTTTTTCCAGACTGAATAAAACTACGATAATATGAAAGACACATTATTTCTTGACCGTGACGGTGTGATCAACGTACAGATAATTGGAGGCTACGTGCGAAAGCCTGAAGAGTTTGAACTGATTCCTGGTGTGCTCACCGCAATGCAGTGGCTACGACCGAAATTTAAACGTATAATAATAGTTACTAACCAACAGTGCGTTGGAAAAAGAATTTGTAAAAAAGAGGATATAGATGTGATTCATAGAAATTTGATAGTTACGTTTAAGGAAAATATGACTCCTATAGAGGCTATCTATTATTGCCCTCACCGAGCTGAAGAACATTGCAGTTGTAGGAAGCCTGAAATAGGAATGGCACTTCAAGCCAAATCAGACTTTCCGGATATAGATTTTTCAAACTCGATAATGGCTGGCGACAGTCTCACCGATATGCAATTTGCCGTCAATGCTGGTATTCAACCTGTGCACATTGGCGCAAAACACGCAGGAGAGTTCGATGAAATACTAAAAATCACATCTCTACATTATCGCAATTTGCTTGATTTTGCAAAAAATTATTGTTTTTAATCTTTTAACAATATGACATTCTTCTTTATTTTTTTTATCTGCTATCCTCTTGCCGCACTGCCTTTATGTGTACTATATTTATTGCTTCCGATTATATATCTTTTTGTTAATCATATAGTAAGATATAGACGAAATGTGATTAAAAGAAACCTAAAACTTTCATTTCCCAAACTCAGTTCTAAAGAATTAAAACGTATTCAAAACCGCTACTATTGGCATTTGTCACAAATTGCCATAGAGATGGTCAAAATGTTGTTAATTCCGCGCTTTGCTCTACGTTATCGTTATCACTGTGTTGACACTGAATTAGTTAATAAATTTTATCGTGAAGGGAAAAGCGTAATCCTAATATCGAGTCATTATAACAATTGGGAATGGATGATTGTGGCGTTGAATGAGATGTTTCTTCATCACGGGATTGGTATTGGAAAAGCAAATAGCAACAAAGTTTTTGAAAAGTGGGTTAACCTCGCCCGCACCCGAAATGGCACCGAAGTGGTATTTGCAGACACCGCACGACAAACGTTTGAATACTACGAAAAAAACAATATACCAGCAGCGTATATGATGCTCAGCGATCAATCGCCAAGCAACAAGAATAAATGCTATATAACTAAATTTTTAAATCAAACAACAGGTTTTATATATGGAGCAGAATATTTTGCCAGAAAATATGATATTCCTGTGATATATTATGAAGTTATTAAAGAAAGAATTGGCAAATATCGCATTGAAATGCAAGTTCTTACGGAACATCCTAATAATGAAAAACCTTATTTCATAACACAGAGATATTCAGAATTGTTAGAACAAACTATCAAAAGAGAGCCCGCATTTTGGATTTGGAGCCACAGAAGATGGAAACTTGAGTTATAACATTACTCTCTCGCCAAAAGTTACATGCGCGTGTGCGCTATGCGTAAAAAATTATGGCGATAGTTAGCGAGTTTATACATCTCTGAACGTATTCTGCTTGACGGAGGTCTCTATGTTCTTCAACATCCCTATGCTCAACCTCTTATCGATTGTTAGTCAAATATTTGAACCAAATTGATTTTTTATCATGTAATAAGGATTTATGGATAAAATTTAGATAGAAAATAGTACATTTGCAGCCTAAAAAAATAATGTATTATGCGTGGGTTTTTGTTATCTATATTATCAATGTTGTTTTTATCAGGATTATCATTTCCTTTTGATACGAACAATTGTCTAAGGCCGCCTATGCCACCAAAGAATCTCTCAATAATACCTAATATTAGAGACATTCGAGGTGAAACACTTGAACTTACTAACCTTGTGGTTTTTATTCGCTTCGCCGATGACGAAGAGTTCACAACCGATATTTCATACATCGACCAAATGTTCAATGATTCTACTCCATACGCAGTCTCTGTGTATAATTATTTCGATGTAATGACGTATGGTAAAATCAAATACCGCTCAATATACCCTAATAACGTTCAAAATTCCACAATTGTTTCTTATCAAGATTATCATCCTCGTGGATATTACGAACCTCAAAGTCCTACTAACCCTATTGGATACTCTACTGAACCTGATTTCTACCCATATTCTCGCGAAATGCAGTTAATAAACAGAGCGCTACGTTATATTGATTCACTAAATCTTATAGACGAAAATATTTCACTTGATGGAAATAATGATGGTTATATTGACAACATCAGTATAGTGTTGAAAGGTAATGTAGGAGATTGGGGGGATATGCTCTGGCCTCACATGGAATTTTTTAGTCAAGAATACGCTGAAATTCCATATACTACCACTATAAATGGCAAAAGCCCCCTCGCTTATAACTTTGAATTTGCTGACTCAGGTCCCTATTTTACTGCTAATGTTTTCTCGCACGAAATGGGGCACTCTCTTGGAATTCCCGATTTCTATCATTACTATAACTACGAATCTATAAGTCCTGTAGGTATTTGGGACCAAATGGCCCAAAGTAACCTTCAACAAGTTTCTACAATTCTTAAATATAAATTTTTAGGTATTGTTGACGAACCTATTGAAATAACTGAAGATGGGCACTATGTACTAAACAGTAACACCTCGTCTGATAAAGAAAACTGTTACTTCATCAGGTCTTCCATTGATCCTGATCAATGGTTCACATTTGAGTATAGAAATTGTAACGACTTTATGGATAATATTCCTCAATCTGGCTTAATAATTGGCAGGTGGTTTGATAATGTTGATGTTAATAATTTGTACGACTCAGGAAATGGATTGTTCGATTTTCATAATAAACCTCATAGTTATTGGATTTTCAGACCTAACAGCAATATTGATACTATAAATGGAAATATATATTCTGCGGCATTTAGTCATGAAAGTGGTAGAACATCTTTCGGGCCTAACACAAATCCTCGTCCTTTTCTCGCCGATGGAACTCCTGAAAACAGTTTTGAAATAACCAATATCTATGAATTTGGTAACACTCTCTCATTCGATGTTCGTTTCCTCGAAACTAATATTCAAGAGTTAAAAGAAAGTGAATTAAAAATTTTTCCTAATCCCGCAAAAGATATTCTAAGTATTTATTGTGAAGAGATAAAACAGATTGAAGTTTTTGACATTTTAGGCAAAACTGTTACTTTCAATTATAGTTACGACAATCAAATTGATATATCTTCTCTTAATTCGGGAATATACATAATACGAGTTCATACCGAAAATGGAACTTTTACCAACAAATTTATTAAAGAATAATTAAACCTATTTTGAAATAAAAAAATATGACAAAAAGAATTATTTCAGCTGTTCTACTGTCGGCTTTATTTCTCCTAACCTTCAGTACTAAAGCACAGAGTTATCAAAAGGAGGCCTACAAAAACGATCCTATGAATGTAATCCATTATACTTTGGATAATGGATTACAGGTTTATATGTCAGTTAACAAAGATGTACCAAGAATTCAGACCTATATTGCGGTTCGCGTTGGTAGTAAGAATGACCCTGCTGAATCAACAGGACTTTCCCACTATTTGGAACATTTAATGTTTAAGGGTACAAGTAACTTCGGAACTCTTGATTGGAGCAAAGAACAAGTTCAATTAAAAGAAATCGAGAGATTGTATGAACTTTATAACCAAACTTCCGACCCAACAAAACGTAAGGCTATTTACCATTTGATAGACTCAGTATCCTACGAAGCCTCAAAATATGCAATACCTAACGAGTATGATAAAATGATGTCAATGATAGGTGCTCAGGGAACCAACGCTTTCACATCAAATGACATGACTGTTTATCAAGAAGATATACCAAGTAACGAATTAGAACGATGGTTAAAAATTGAAAGCGAACGCTTCACAAATCCTGTATTTCGCCTATTCCACACTGAGTTAGAAGCTGTGTATGAAGAAAAAAATATGAATATGGCTAACGATAGTCGTACTGTATTTGAAAAAATGAATGAAGCTCTCTTTCCAAACCACCCATACGGAACTCAAACTACTATCGGAACCATAGAACATCTTAAAAACCCATCTCTAAAAAACATAAACAAACATTTCAATACCTATTATGTACCTAACAATTATTGTATAGCTATGTCGGGTGATTTTGATCCAGATCAAGCTATTAAATTGATTGACAAATATTTCGGCAAAATTCAACCTAAATTTATCCCTGATTTTACATACGTAAAAGAAAAACCCATTCGTGATATAAAAATTGTTGATGTTTATGGTTTAGAAGCTGAAAGTGTGCGTATAGCTTTCCGCATAGATGCAGGAACTGGCTCTCGCGACGTGCTTCTCGCTGAAATGGTTGACGCAGTTCTTATGAATGGTTCTTGTGGTATTATTGATGAAAACATTAACCAAAAGCAACTTGCTCAATACGCAGCATCTGGCGTAGGAGATATGAATGATTACGCATATTTCCAACTCGTAGGAATGCCTAAACAGGGTCAAACTCTTGAAGAGTTAAAAGACCTACTGCTCAAACAAATTGAAGTTTTAAAATCTGGAAATTGGGATGCTACTCTTTTAACGGCAGCAATCAATAATCGAAAGCTCCGTGATATGACATCCTTAGAAAGCAACTCTAATCGTGCTATGGCTATGGCTATGGCCTATTTATCACACCAAAGCTGGCAAGATGTTATTAATGAAACAGAAAATATGAGTCTTGTTACAAAAGAAGACGTTATAGATTTTGCTAAACGAATTTTCAAGAACAACAATTATGTTGTGGTTTATAAACGTCAAGGCGAACAACGTAATGTGCAGAAAGTTGATAAACCTGAAATAACTCCCGTAGTAATGAATAGAGATGTGGAAAGCACATTCCTTAAAGATGTTAAGAATATGAAGGTTAATCCTATAGAGCCTGTATTCGTTGATTTTAATAGAGATTTGCAAAAAGGAAAGTCTAATGGCAATGAAATTCTATACGTAAAAAATAGTGAAAATGGACGCTTCCAGCTAATTTATCGCTATCAGTATGGTTCATTATATGATAAGAAAGCAAGCGTGATGAATGATTTTATGGATCAATTAGAAAGTGAAAATCGTACACTTAGCAAAATTAACCGTGAAATGTACGATCTCGCATGCAGTTACAGCATACGTTTTCGCGATAAATACACCACTGTAAATATCTCTGGATTAAGTGAAAATATGGATAAAGCTATTGCTATCGTTGAAGATATTCTTAACAATCCAAAAATTTCAGAAGAATCTGTACAAAATTCTATCTCAGACATTTTGAAAAGCCGCGAAGACGCTAAATCTCGTCAGAACAATATCTTCCAAAAAATGTTAAGCTACGCCTCTTATGGAAAAGATAATATCCGTAAATATTTTGTTACTAACAACGAACTAAAAAATTTATCAGCTAAAGATATAATTTCTCAAATTAAAACTATGACTTCTCAACCTCAACGTATTTGCTACTATGGAGATTTGAATATTGACGATTTACAAAAAGTTATTACTGATAAGCATAGCGTTCATCCTGCAAAGAAACCTATCAAAATGAACCAAAATTTCGACCGTCTCGCAACTAAAGACAATAAAGTATATTTTGCTCACTACGATGCTAAACAATCATTGTGTCGCCAACTAACAACCTCTATCCCTGCAAATTGGACATTGAGCCCACAAATTGAAATCTATAACGAATATTTCGGTGGTAGTATGAATTCTATAGTTTTCCAAGAAATTCGTGAGAAGCGCTCTTTAGCTTATTCTGCATCTGCTTTCTACGTTGAACCTAATGAAAAAGGATTTTCCAATTATAACATGACACATATAGGAACTCAAAATGACAAACTGATTGACGCTATGGAGGCTTTTAACGAATTATTAGATAACATGCCTATTTCTGAACTTAATTTCGACTTGGCTAAAACATCTCTAATTTCTAACTATCGCACAGCTCGTACCCGTAAAATGAGTATTATAAACCAGTATCTCATTTGTGAAGAAATGGGATTAAAGACTAATCCAGCTAAAGCTGATTATGCTGCTATTCAGAAGATGACAATCAATGATGTTGTTAACTTCAATAAAAATTACATCAAAGGTCAGAAACGCGTTGTTGTTGTATTAGGAAATCAAAATGAAGTTAATCTAAAAGGTTTAGAAAAATATGGTAAAATAACAACGTTATCTTTAGAAGAAATTTTTGGATACTAAAAGTCTTTTTGTTTGATCGAAAAGTTTATCTAATTATAACTTTCTGATGCTACATATTTCAACAAAACACATCCGTAGGGGCGAATATATGTTCGCTCCTACTGTCTTATAGACAAATTAACATTTCAACAAATCTCTAAAAAAGAGACAAAACATTGCTTAAA
>CADBTU010000104.1 GCA_902797625.1 uncultured Bacteroidota bacterium
ATGAGTCGTGTAACTTGAGAACACAAGCTATAAATGAAATAGCGCATACAAAATTAAAATCTATAGTGGTTGATAAAGCATATAATTTTTCATCTTTAGTAGAAAAAAAACTAAAAATAGACTATACTCCACCATCTAAGGTTAGCAACCTAAATTATCAAATAGAAGAAATTTCTTTAGGGAATGGTACAACTATTAAATATCTTAATGCCAATTGGGGCGAATCATCAGATAACCAATCAGGAATAAGTAAATATCTCCACATTGATTTGAATTTTCCGATTTTGTACTCTACTTATTGGAACAACAACTCATTGCTAACTTCTTGTAATCATTGCTATATAGTTACAAACAATAGTCCAAAATTCAGCGTAGTAGCTGAAAATAAGGCTGGTCTGCGTTCTGCTCTCACTTCTATCCCTGATGAAAATATTAATTTAACTGCTAAACCTATTGAACATTATTCAAAAATAGTTGTAGTAGGTCCAAATTTACACATTTCTGTTAAAAAAGAGACTATTATACCCGAAACATATTTTTATACGATATATGATCTATCAGGGAGAAAAGTTAAAGAAGGTATTTTTACAGATGAAACGATGATAAATACAAGCTCATTAGCTAAAAGCACCTATTTCATACGAATTAGTAATAAAAAGGATTTTTTTGAAACTAAAAAGTTCGTAAATATGTAGGTATAGTATAGTCTATACAATAACATATATTGATTTATCCGTAAAAAAACTAAAAATCAATTATTTATAAAAGATTTTATAGTTTCCCAAAGGGCAACTCCTGCAGCGACAGAGACATTCAGAGAATGTTTTGTTCCAAATTGAGGTATTTCAACTGCAAAGTCGGCTTTATTGAGTAATCCATCGCTTATCCCAAAAACTTCATTTCCTACAAAAATGGCTATTTTTTTGTATTTACTAAAATCAACGGTTTCCAACGACAATGATGAATCTATCTGTTCTACTAAAACCAATGTATAGCCATCTTCCTTTAGTTCGAGAGCTAACTTACATACATCTTCATAATATTGCCAATCAACACTTTCTGTTGAGCCGAGCGCAGTTTTGGCAATTTCCTTATTGGGAGGTGTTGCTGTTATACCGCACAAATACAGCTTTTCTATATTAAAGGCATCGCAGGTTCTAAATGCTGCACCCACATTGTGCATACTTCTTATATTATCTAAGACTAATACAATAGGAAATTTCGACTGCGTCTTGAATTCCGATGGAGTTACTCGCCCCATTTCGTCAATTGTAAGTTTTCTCATCATCAATTCGTAGTATATGGTAAATCATCGTCTTTATAAAAATTTAGAGGATTAGCAGGAGGTTCATCGTCATAACTTGCCATACTTTCGTATGTGGTAAAAGATTGATTAGGTTTGATACCATCGTTAGGATTTGAAAATGTAGTGTTTTCATCAAAAATCTCGTCGCTAATGTCACTAAATCGCGTAAACTCACTTTCAAATCTTACACGAACATTTCCTGGACTACCATGTCGGTTTTTCTCAAACTGTATATCGGCTTTACCTTTTGAAGGAGTAAGACCATCTTCAAAAGTTTCAAGATGATAAACTTCTGGACGATAGATAAATAGCACCATATCAGCATCTTGTTCTATTGAACCAGATTCTCGAAGATCTGATAGTTGAGGACGCTTCGAACCCCCTCTTCGTTCAACATCACGACTTAACTGAGACAACGCTATCACAGGAACATCTAACTCTTTAGCCAACATTTTGAGTTGACGAGAAATATAAGCAATCTCTTGCTCTCGGTTTCCTCCATGCTTAGAGCTATCATTTCCTGCCTGCATAAGTTGAAGATAATCAACAACAATCATTTGAATGCCATACTTGTGTTTCAAACGACGACATTTTGCACGAAGATCGAATACCGTTAAGCCAGGTGTATCGTCAATTAATAAGTTAGAATTATTCAACTTTCCTACATGCTCCCAAAGTCTTGTCCATTCATCATCTGTAAGATTTCCTTTTGCTATATGATCAGAAGGAATTCCAGATTCCATAGAAAAAAGGCGGTGTACAAGTTGTTGGGCTGACATTTCAAGAGAGAAAATTGCAACTGGAATATTGTAATCGATAGCTGCATTTCTAGCCACCGAAAGCACTAATGATGTTTTTCCCATAGCAGGACGCGCAGCTATAATTATTAAATCAGACTTTTGCCAACCACCTGTTTTTTCATCTATTTTGCGAATTCCAGATGGTACACCTTGCATTTCCTCTTCGGAGTTCCTGATTTCAGTTAATTCGTTTAAGGCCTTTTCTACTATATCGCCTAACTCTTTACTCTCTCTCTTAAAATTATTCTCAACAATTGAAAAAATCTTAGATTCTGCTGTATCTAATAGGTCTAAAATATCTTTTGAATCATCATAAGAGTCGTTAATAATTGTATTACAACTATTTATAAGCTCTCGTTGAATAAATTTTTCCATCACAACTCGAGCATAATACTCTATATTAGCCGACGAACTCAATCTGTTTGTTAATCTTGCCAAATATGAAGCTCCTCCAACAACATCAAGAAGTTTATCTTTTTTTAATTGATTTGAAACTGTCAGCAAATCAACTGGTTGCGACGCCATAAAAAGTTTTTTAATAGCATTAAAAATATGTTGATTTGCTTCTACATAGAACATTTCTGGCTTTAATATTGTGAGAGCTTCTGTTACGGAATTGTCGTCAATCATAAGTGCTCCTAACACAGATTCTTCAAATTCAATAGCTTGTGGTGTAAGTTTTCCCGTTACGCCTAAGATATTTTCTACACGATTGTACGACATCTGCCGAGATTGTCGAGTTGTTATAACGTTTTCGTTTTCCATAAATTACGAATTATCTTTTTGAATTTCTATCAGAGTGCAAATATCATAAAAATAGCGTGAAATTCTCCACTCTTTGTACCCATTTTATCAACAAGATTTCAATAACATTATTAACAATTCAACAGCTTGATTTTATGAGAATAGACTATTTTTCTAAAACAACTTCGGAAATCCAAATCAAAATCTCTTTTATTACATTTTCTGATATTGTTGTTTCTATTTTTGAATACTCATCAATGGTTCCTGTTGTGCAGGGTTGTAGCAAGTGATTGAGATTATCTTTAACTATAAACTTGTTTAAATTATTGTGTGGAAGATATTTACGCATAAAATAAATAGCATCTGAAGCACAAATTTGCAAATCTTTATTTCCAGAAATAGCAAGCACAGGAGATTTAACATTTTTCAAATATTTTTTTGGTTCAATATGAAAAAGCGTAAAATACCAAGGGGTTGATAATGAATATATGGACGAAAACTTTTTATCTGGCGTCATTTTATACGCTTCTATCTCATCTTCCGACAATTTTTGAGTGATTTTATCCCATCTCTCTATAAGCGCATCTATACAAACATTTACATTTTTACTTTTTTTAACAACCTTATATAACTCTTGACTTATTTCAAGTGATTTATTGATAAAATCTTCACTTACGGAAGAATCTGCAGCACTCAAAGCATAGATTTGATAAGATAAAATATCGTAAATATGTTGAGAAACTCCTGAAAGATGTATGGTGAAAGCTATTTCTGGATTTTTTGATGCTGCTATGAAAGCTACAAGACTACCTTCACTATGACCAATAAGACCTTTTTTAAGATTTTTTAACTCAGGAATTGCTTTTAATGAATCTATAATCATATTCACGGCATCTGAAAAATCAAAAGTTGTAGATTTCTGAAAAACAGCCAGAGGAAAATCATCATATCTAAAAGTTGCAATACCAGCTCTCGAACAAGCATCAGATAGCACAGCGAAAGGTTTATGACCGAAACAACTCTCGTCGCGGTCTTGCCAGCCAGATCCTGAAATAAAAATCACTAAAGCCTTCGGGTTTTTCGGAATTGTTAATGTTCCTGATATTAAATTATAACGATTTTTCACATCCTTAAAATTGATTTCTCTAATATTGTAATCAAAAGGGGGGTGAGGTGTTTGTGGTCGAAGAAATAGCTTCCTCTCTTTACCTTTTTTTAAAAGAAGAGGAAATTTTTTACCGCGCTGAGAAAAAACTCCTTCTATTACGTTAGTATTTAGATGTTTACCTGAAAAATTTACATCAAATGCAGAAACTGAAAAACTAATTTGTGAGCTATCTATATTTATAAACTCCGCTGCTTGCCCTATAAAAAACTGATCTGGACTATCTAACTCAAGAATAATAGTATCGCTTTTATGAGTAATATTCAAACCAATCGTTAATGAATCACTTTTAGAAATCGCAATTTTCCCTTCCCAATAACCATAAATTGATTGAGATTTTAATATCAATACATGTAAAGAAAGAAATAATATAATAAAAAAGGATTTAATTTTCATAATTTAGAGTAATGATTGCGATTTTTTCCACAAAAATCGCAAAGAATGATATGATTTTTTCAAATTATTGCTAACATCTGAATATTTAATCCATCTAACATCTGAAATACCCTCTTCCTTTTGCGGTATCAGTTCATTAGGTTGCAAACAACTCATCAAGTACCAATGCGTTATCTTTAAAATCTGTTTGGAATCTAATTCGTAAGTATGAAAGGTATTAGGAAGTTCTCTTATGAGTTTAAGGTTAGAAAGATTAGTCTCTTCATAAACTTCTCTCAATGCTGTTTGTGAGTAAGATTCCTCATTTTCAACTTTACCTTTTGGAAAATCCCATTTATTAAGTCTAAAAATCATTAGAAAGTTACCATTATCGTCTTTTACAATTCCACCTGCAGCATGAATAATGATATATTCTTCTGAAAAATCATTCCATTCTTGCTCAGAATGAATCTCAAAAAGATTATCGTCAACAAATATAGTTATCGGAAAATGTTGCATTATTTTTTTTGCAAAAGTAAATAAAATTCACTTACATCGATAAAAATCGTAATTTCGCGCAAATTTTCAGATGAGCATTTTTAAAAATCACAAAAAGAGAGATACTGTTGTGGCTGTTTCGCTTCACGAGATGGCTTGGGGGCGCTTTAAAAAGAATTATCACGGTTTATTTGGATTATTTTTTGTAGGATTTGTTCTAACTATTGCTGTTTTAGGTTATCTAATAACACCCGACAAATCTCCTTATTGCAATCATCAACAACTTGAAATAGCTCTCCAAAAGCCAAATTTTTCAGTATTGCTTTTGGAGGTTAAACCTGAACAAGAGATAGATAGAAAAAGTATATTTACGAAAATGCTCTTCGGGCAGCCTGACTTTTACAACACAATACCTATAGAATCGTTACAAGACGAGGGGGATAAGGTGCGAGTAAAACTCTTCAATCAACCGTATTATGAGGAGTTTAATAAAGTAGATTTGTCGGATAGAATGTTTAAGAAAAAACGTTTTCTACTTGGTACAGACCGCTACGGTAGAGATGTTCTCAGTCAGTTGATGATAGGTTCTCGCGTGAGTTTATCGGTCGGATTTTTATCCATTTTTATCGCACTTATCATTGGAATCACAATTGGTGCTACGGCTGGATATTTTCGTGGCAAAATTGATGATGTCTTAACATTTTTCATAAATGTAGTTTGGTCTATACCGACGCTTTTGCTTGTTTTTGCAATAAATTTTGCTTTAGGAAAGGGATTTTGGAAGATTTTCTTAGCGATAGGATTAACAATGTGGGTTGATATTGCACGTGTTGTACGTGGACAATTTTTGAGTTTACGGGAGTACGACTTTGTTGAATCTGGAAAAGCACTGGGTTACAGCAATTTAAGAATTATTTTCAAACATATTTTGCCAAATATCACGGGAACGATAATTGTGATAGCGGCCTCTAATTTTTCATCAGCAATATTGATGGAAGCGGGATTGAGTTTTCTTGGATTTGGGGTGCAACCGCCCACACCCTCGTGGGGTATGATGATGAAAGAAAACTATGCTTATATCGTTCTTGATAAAGCCTATTTAGCTCTGATACCTGGTGTTGCCATAATGCTTTTAGTACTATCTTTTATGTTAATAGGCAACGCGTTGCGCGACAGCATGGATGTTCGCAACTGATGATAACGTATGTATTATTTAGTAATAACTTCTATAGAAAACTCGTTGCAGAAACACTCAACCGCAATACTATAAAATTCGTATATATGTGAATGCATCGTTTTTTTAATATTTTCTTAATTCAAAATTACTTCCGAGATATAATTTCTTTACTACTGGATCTGAGGCAAGCTCTTCAGCGGTGCCAGATTTCAACACTTTTCCTTCGAAAAGAAGATAGGCTCGATCAGTAATAGAAAGAGTTTCATGAACATTATGATCTGTAATAACTATACCAATATTTTTACTTTTAAGTTTTTTTACTATTTCCTGAATATCCTCAACGGCAATAGGATCCACTCCTGCAAATGGTTCATCAAGGAGTATAAATTTTGGATCTGAAGCAAGACAGCGTGCTATCTCAACTCTACGACGCTCACCGCCCGAAAGATTATTACCTTTATTATAACGTACTTTTTCTATGTTAAACTCAGAAAGCAGACTCTCTAAAGTGGCTTTCTGCTCTGCTTTACTCTTGTTACTGAACTCTAATATAGCCATAATATTCTCCTCAACAGTCATCTGCCTAAAAACCGATGCTTCTTGAGGTAGGTAAGCTATCCCTAATTGAGCTCGTTTATACATCGGTAAATTTGAAATATCAAGATCATCAAGAAATATTTTTCCTGAAAATGGTTTTATCAAACCAACAATCATATAAAAAGATGTGGTTTTTCCAGCACCATTTGGTCCTAAAAGCCCTACTATCTCGCCCTGTTTAAAATTTATTGAAACCTCATTAACAACAGTTCGATTTTTGTATTTTTTTACTAATTTATCAGTATTGATAGAATGTTCCATACTAACTTTTTTCTATTGCAGTTTTCAAATATTGCATAGCTGTTCCCAGAAATTGTTCCGCTAAACCCTTAATCATAGGCTGTAAAAAAAACGGTACGTCGGCGGTAAGTTGCGCCTGAATATCTGTTGCAAAATCATTAGTAGTGTTGAGTGTAAAAACAACGTCTGCTGAAATTTTTTTATCAGTGTTTACCTTATACGCCACTTTTGAATACGGCACTTGCTCTGTGATTGAAACCTCACAGGTTACATTCCCTTGTACACAAAAACTACAACCATTATCTATAGCTTTCCAATCTGTTATTCCTGGGATATTTTCAATTTTCTTATTCACTAAATTATTCAAAACTGAATATGCTTTTTCGTTTGAAACAGAAACTTTTTCAATAGGACTTTTTATTTGTAACATAATTAAAAATATCTGTGCATTAATCTTTCAACCATTTAAAAATTGTTTTCCATGAAGGTTTCTTGCCGTATGTTAGAATGCCTATACGATAAATCTTCGCTGAAACATAGACTATCAATATCAGAAAGCTTAACGTAAGTACCATTGATAATATCAACTCCCAGGTTGGCACTCCCGATGGAAGTCTCACCATCATAGCAATTGGAGATGTTAACGGAATCATCGAGAACCAAAAAGCTAACGAACCATTAGGGTTAGTTGAGATTGCTGGGACTAAAATTATCGACAACAACAAGGGTAATGTTATTGGCAATGTATATTGTTGAGAATCTGTTTCATTATCTACTACCGATCCCGTTGCGGCAAAAAGAGTGGAATAAATAAGGTATCCCATTATGAAGAAAAAAATAAAACAGAAAATGATAGCTCCGAATGATATTGAAAAATAATTCTGAATCATGGCAAAGAGATTCTCTGGGCTTTGCTGAGCAACGTTTTCAGGAATCATCTGTTGAGTTGTTGCAACGTCTTGGGGTAAAGTTGCTGATGAAACCACTTCGGGAAGTAATAGTTGAATTCCACCTATAATCGCAAATAAAAGTAAAATCCAAATGCACAATTGTGTAAGACCAACAAGAGCTATGCCAACAATTTTACCAATTAAAAGTTGAGTTGGCTTTACAGATGATATAAGAACCTCCACTACTCTATTAGATTTTTCTTCAAGTACACCACGCAATACTTGACCAGCAAATAAAAATATTATCATATAAATCACAAAGCCACACATCATACCAAACATTTGGTTAACCTCGGAGTCTAACTCTTTCTCCTGCCCTTTTGAGTCGATCTGAATAGTAGCAATATCAGCTTTAGCTAAATTTTTTAGATGTTCGAATTTTTTAGGTTGAACATTCAAAGAATCTTGCAACATCTGATTAAAAAAAATGTCGTCCATACTGCTTTCTAAGATAGATTGCAAAGACGAGGGCAATGATTTTTTGTAGAAAAGATTGGCTTTTAGCGATTGAGAATTATCTAAAATATGAAGAATAATATCAGAATCGTTATCTAAATATTCTTTTTTAATATCCTCAATATAGCCAGATTTATAATGAAAATTTACATTTTCGGTATCAGTAAACTTATTTATGAAAATATCGGTATCATCAACAACAATAACATTTGAAAATTGTTTTTCTTCACTTTTTAAAAGCAATATTGTAGGAAGAACAATAATCGCTGCCAAAAGAACAGGCATTAAAATTGTGAGTATGATAAAAGATTTTTTTTGAATACGAGTGATATACTCACGTGATATTATAAGTAGCGTTTTGTTTTTCATAATTGTTCGGAGTTAGATTTTTGAACTTGCTCTATGAAAATTTCATTCATTGTAGGTAAAACTTCGTTAAATGCTCTTAATTTTGCATTTTGAAGACACAACTTTATAAATTCCATAACATGTTGATTGTCAAATATTTGAAAATCATAGCGACAAAAATGTTGGAAATTTTGTTTATTTAGCAAATGAAAGTAATTAGGGTTTATTTTTTCTTCAAAATCGTCCGTTACATCTGTCAGTTCAACCTGGTATATATGTTTTTTAAACGAATTTTTAATCTCATAAATATCACCTTCAAGAACTTTGCGAGACTTGTTGATGAGAGCGATATTGTCGCAAATTTCTTCAACTGAGGACATATTATGCGTTGAGAGAATGATGGTTGTACCGTTTTTTTTGAGCTCAAGGACTTCTGATTTAAGAAGTTCAGCATTTATAGGGTCAAAACCACTAAAAGGTTCATCAAGAATTAAAAAAGATGGTTTATGAAGAATGGTAACAAGAAATTGAACTTTTTGTTGCATACCCTTAGATAATTCCTCAACGGGGCGGTTCCACCATTGTATAATGCCGAATTGTTCAAACTTTTCACGAAGACGACTATAAGCCTCATTTCTTTCAAGACCTTTAAGACGTGCGAAATACATAGCTTGTTCACCTACTTTCATCTTCTTATAAAGTCCACGTTCTTCTGGCAAGTATCCCATTTCAGAAGTATCTGCTGTAGATAACTTATGTCCTTTAAAAAAAATTTCCCCCACATCGGGATAAGACATCCTCATTAAAATGCGTATCAGTGTAGTTTTACCAGCTCCATTTGGACCAAGCAATCCGAACACAAGACCTTGAGGTATAGATAGTGAGAGATTTTCTAAAGCAAGATGATTATCAAATCGCTTTGTAACATTCTTAACTTCAACTATATTCATACATTAGATGTTTTCTTTTTTTTCTTCTTTTTCTTTTTCTTTGCAGGTGCTGAATTTTGAGATGGTACATTCTGAGATGCTGTGGTAAGAAGTTCTTTCGTAGTTGTAAAATCAAAATCTTCAGGAAGTTCTATTAAATTATTCGATAATTCAGAAATCTGATGGCGAATAAGTATATCATTTACTGAGTTTCTATTGTATGTTAAATACATCATTTTAAGATGATTAGCTAAAATAGGGGCGTATGCTTTACGAACCTCTTCAGGATAAGATGCAACTTTTTCAATAAGATGCTGCATATTTACACCATAAGTTCTGAATTTAATCTTATTTTTGGTATTATAAGAAGGTTTTTCTTTGGAATGTTGGGTAAACTCTTCATCTGGTTTAGGAAATGGCGAGTCTATATCCAATTTATAATCAGACATAATAAAGAGATGATCCCATAATTTATGCCAAAAATCTTCATTATTACGATTTCGTGATTCAGATGGCTCTTTAGAATTTATCACATCACCCATAACACGAACTATTGCGTGAGCTGTTTCTGTGCGTTTCTTTCTATCCTCAATGGTTGCGCAATGCTCTACCATTTTTTGGATATTACGACCATACTCTCTAATAATCAGCTTATTACGCTTAGTATTATACTCTACCATATATTAAAAGTTTGATATTTAGTCTAAACTTGCAAAGATAGTAAAAATCCAATAGCGTCCTAAATATTTTTTTTGAAAGATAAGTGCAAAGGTCGGGATTTTTTTCCGACCTTTGCGGTGAGAAAAAAAACTTATCTTTATGGCGGCAAATATAACACTTTTCGCGCAAGCAATAGCAACTCTCCCCAAAAAAATAGTCAAGGGCCTCAGCGAGGCTCCGTTCAAGTCCACCGTGACTTATCAGAACCGCCACTGGAGTTCAGGTGTATTCAAGGAAATCTATTCCCGCAGAGATGCAAAACTTTGCGTCTCTACAAAAGGTATAGAACGTGTTGCTGTTGCGACAAGTCCAGATGAACGAAATTAATCGATGATTAAAAAAATCCCACCGAAACTGTTAATTCTATCGTTTTTAATTTGTATTTATTCTGACATGTTTCTCACTAATGTAAGCAATCGCAAAAATAGGTAAAGAATACGAGAATAGCTAAAATTGAAAGAAATTTACGGAATTAAAGAGGTTAAAACCGAACATAGATAATTCGTTTTACAAATGCTATGCGGATGTGTGTAATCAAATTGTTGTCGCCCCTAATGGTAATGTTTTTAAGTGTACGGCTCGAGATTTCGCCAATCATCCTGCGGATGGTGGCCAAGCATTATGGCAAGCACTACTCGTTGGAGACACTCCGGCAGAAAAGCTATATTGGAAGAGAGGGTGTGAGTTTGCTCGGCATCAGCACCGCCGCCGAAAGCATCGGCTTCCGCACCCTTGGCGTGCATATTTCGTTTCAGCAGCTGTGTGAAGCACCGTTGCCCTGCATCGTGCATTGGAAACAGAACCATTTCGTGGTGGTCTATGACATCAAAATCCGAAAAAATCGGGAACGCCACGTTGTAGGGGC
>CADBTU010000105.1 GCA_902797625.1 uncultured Bacteroidota bacterium
TGAAATAGGTACACAAGAAAATCCTATAGTTTTTCATTTAATAGATTATCTTAAACTCTATTTTAACAACATCTTTTCTTGTTATACATTGATTGTCAAACAATTACTGTTTTTTTTCGCAAAAGAAAAAAAAATCAACAGTGTTTTAATAAAAAGTGTAATTTTGCTGCCAAACAAACAACAAATTAAATACATTATGGCTTACAAAATTAATGAAGATCTTTGCGCTGCCTGCGGTACCTGTTTAGGTGAATGTCCGCAAGAAGCTATTTCTGAAGGTGCAGCTTACACAATCAATCCAGACTTGTGCATCGATTGTGGTGCATGTGCGGATGTTTGTCCATGTGAAGCTATTAGCATGGAATAGTTTGTGCAGAGAATAGAAAACTATCAAAAAAGGCGTAGTTAACTACGTCTTTTTTTGTTTTTAAACATTCTTCTTAAATACGAAGTTAGCTTCCAAAAACGATTCTTGTAAATATTTACTATAGGAATATTATACGGTGTTCCACCAAAACTTTTATACATTCGTGCAACACCAGGGTTTACCGAACCGTTGAAATCAAAGGTAATATCTGTATTAGAATGTCTTTTTATAAATTCATTTATTAAAAAAAACATAGGATTTCCTTCAGAATTTGTATTATCACGTCCAGAAAACCAAAACCAAACTCTTTTTCCATCGTGCACAAAAATTGCTCCAGCAGAAAGTTTTCCATTTCGTGTGTAAGCAGAATATGTTTCTATAAGATTCTCTTTATTTAGATAGTCTGCAATTTCAATACATTTTCTATAATCTTCATCTGTAAAACTTACTTCAACACAATCTCCTCGATTATTTTTGAAAAGATTTATTATACTTTTAATATTATCATTTTCTAATTTTAGATTAAACTGAAAACTCTCAGCATTTTTAATGTTACGTTTGGTATTTTTTGAAAAATTTTGATGTAATATCTTATATTGTTCATCAAGTTTAAGTTGATAATATGAGATAGTTTGAAATGATTTAGAAAATTCTAAATTTCCTACGTTCAGTACAAAATCTCCCAAAACATATAATTCAGTAACTTTATTAAAAAAAGAACAAATAAGTTCATCTGACATAGGTTTTTTTGAGAAAACACCAAGTTGAGGAACGAAAAAAGGATGATAAATATAATTGAAACCACATTTTTTTCTTGAAGGAAGAGGCATCACAGCCACATAGTCATCAAGGATAAGTGCACACCAACTATCGGGAGCGACAGAAATATTAAGAAGTTCAAAAGTAGCGAAAACAGTAGGGAATTGTGAGTTTTCTATAGTTTCGTTCCACTTTTGTGAGTTTATTTCATTATTTTTAACAAAACGAATCATTATATAAAGTGTTCAGCAATTCGTTTCATTTCAGAAGAGACATTATTATTTTCGTAAAGAACACCGTAAATTGTCTCAACTATAGGAATATTTGCACCTATTTTTTTGTTTATTTCATGAACGCAACGACAGGCAGTATAACCTTCAGAAACCATTCGCAATTCCATGAGTGAAACCCTAACAGAGAGTCCATGTCCAATCATTATTCCGAATAATCGATTTCTACTAAACGTCGAATAAGCAGTTACGAGAAGGTCGCCGAGATACACAGAATCAGAAATATGTCGATTTTTATTTGGATAAACTTGAGAAACAAAATACTTCATCTCTTTTACGCAATTTGCCACGTATGCAGCAATGAAATTATCACCATAACCCAAACCACTATATATTCCCGCTCCTAATGCGTAAATATTTTTCAGAACGATAGCAAGTTCAGCACCCATAACGTCGTTTGTAACAGAAGTTCTACAATATCGTGTGGTAAAGAATTTTGCAACTGTTTGAGCTAATTCAGTGTTTGTTGAGGCTGCCGTTAAGAAAGTAAATTTTTCTTGGGCAATTTCCTCAGCGTGGGACGGACCACTAATAATTGCCAAAGATTCTAATGGAACCTTAAATTGCGTTTGCATGTAATCGCTTATAAGTTGCATAGTTTCAGGCACAATACCCTTCACTGCAAGCACTATTTTCTTTTTAGATAGTTGCGACCTTCGCAGTGGTTCAAGAGTCTTATGAAGATATGCTGATGGAGTAACGATTATTACATAGTCGGCACGTGAAACTGTACTTTTTATATCTGTACTAACTTTAACATCATCAGGGTTTATAAATACAGAACTGAGATATTTGGGGTTATGCCCATATTTCATAATACTCTCTGCAATCTCCTCTTGACGAACCCACCAATGTATGTGTTCTAAATTCACAGACAAAATCTTGATAATCGCTGTTGCCCAGCTACCGCTACCAATTACCGCAACACGGTAACGTGCGCGAGCTTTTTTACTTCGCGGCGTTATCCTTGATGATGTCATTTCATTTATCATTTTAACATTTTTTAAGCGTGCAAAGATACAAAAAAAATGTCAATATCTTAAAATCGAAATAAAGATACTTCGTCCTAATTTGGGAATAAAATGTAATTTTGCGCTCTAATTTTTGCAATGGATAATCTTAAGAGAATAATAAAATATCTAAAAGACTATAAATTACAAATCGCACTGATACTATTTGTGCAACTTTTGTATGCTTTTTTTTCTGTTTTCACTCTTGCACTTCTTGTTCCATTTTTACAAGTTTTGTTTAATCAAACGGAGTTGGTATTGAATATGCCAGAATTTAGTTTAAGTGCGAACTATATTATTGATGTTTTTTACTTTGTAATGAGTAAAATTATTACTAAAAGCGGTCAAGAAGCAGCTCTATTATTTATTGCTTGTTCAATGGTAGGACTCTCTTTTTTTTCAAATCTCTGTAGATATTTAGGGCTTTTCTGGTTATCTCGGATAAGGTCAGGGATTTTATACAACATTCGCGATGAATTTTATAAAAAATTGATACATTTACCCTTTTCATTCTACACTCAAGCCCGAACAGGTGATATAGTAAGTCGTGTTAGTGCTGATGTTTTGGAGGTAGAGTGGACGGTTATATCATCTTTTATGATTCTTTGTAGAGACCCATTTTTGATGTTAGCTTATTTGATAACTCTCCTTTCTATAAACCTGAAACTTAGTGTAATAGCAATTTTAATTATTCCTACTATGGGTTTATTTCTATCCGTTTTAGGTAAAAATATCAGAAACTACTCGTTGCGAGCGCAGGAAAAGATAGGGATAATAACTTCCTATTTTGAAGAGGCTGTTGACGGGCTCAGGATCATCAAAGGATACAACGCTCAAAAGTATGTCTCAGAACAGTTTCAAAGAGAAAATTTTACTGTTTATAGGTTTAACAAGAAAATTTTACGTATTAAAGAAGCGGGTTCACCTTTGGTGGAATTTTTAAGTATTTTAACTCTACTTGTTATATCTCTCGTAGGACTTATCGTCTTTCCAAATGCTTTTGCCGTTAAAGGGAGCTCTCTATTGTTGTTTTTCGTGGTTTTTGCAAGGATGATTCCTCCTGCGAAATCCTTAGCATCAACATACTATCAAATCCAAAAGGGTATTAGCGCAGCTAAGAGAGTTTATGAAATAATAGATGCTGATATAGAGATTGATGAAGTAAAAAATCCAAAACATATTGATGAATTGAGAAATTCTATATTTATGAAAGATGTTTCTTTCTCTTACAAAAACAAATCCGATTACCCTATTCTGAAAAATATAAATTTGGAGATAAAGAGAGGTGAAACAGTTGCAATTGTTGGTCCATCTGGAGGAGGAAAAACTTCGTTAGTTAATTTATTACCAAGATTTTATGATGTAGATAGTGGAGAAATATTTATAAATGGAGTTTCCCATAAAGAGTATTATTTAAATGATTTACGCAAATTATTCGGAATTGTTAATCAAGAGGTATTCTTATTTGATGACACTATCTACAACAACATTGTTTTTGGGTTAGATAATATAACTGAAGATCAGGTTGTTGAGGCAGCCAAAATAGCTCAGGCACACACATTTATCACAGAATTAGAAAATGGCTATCAGACAGAGGTGGGCAATAGAGGTATGAGGTTGTCGGGCGGACAGCGACAGCGCATTTGTATTGCACGAGCAATACTTAGAAATCCTCAAGTTGTTATTTTAGACGAAGCTACTTCAGCATTAGATAACGAGTCTGAACTTTTTTTTCAGCAAGCTCTTACTCCATATTTAAAAGGAAAAACAGCAATAATCATAGCCCACCGCCTAAGTACAATTCGTAATGCCGACAAAATTGTTTTCATTAAAAACGGAGAAATTTCTGAAATTGGTTCTCATTTACAACTTATGAAAAAAAAAGGCGATTATTTCAAATTCTACTCCTCCCAAAAAATATCCTAATAATACACAATAGATTGTTAAAAAACATTTATTCTATCTAAAAAAATTATTGCAAATAACTGTATATTTGCCTTTTATATAAAATTAGGTATCATTATGTATAAAATAGCAGTTATTGCTGGTGGAGATTCAGGTGAATACGAAATTTCATTGAAAACAGCCGATAACATTTTTAATCAATTAGATAGAACTATTTTTGACCCATATTTGATTCTTATTAAAGGTTCGAATTGGTGTTATATTGGAAGCAATGGAAAACAATATCATATAGATAAAAATGACTTTTCTTTAGAGATAGAAGGGATAAAAATCAAATTTGATGCAGTGTTTATTGCTATCCACGGTACACCTGGAGAAAATGGCAAGTTGCAAAGTTATTTCGATATGATTAAAATGCCATATACAGGTTCTGGTAGCTTTAGTTCAGCATTGACTTTTAACAAGTTCTATTGCAATTTGGCCGTTAAGCAATTGGGAATTCCAGTTTCACCTTCTCTTCATTTCTACGATAACGAAGAGGTTAATTATAATCAAATTGAAGATGTTTGTGGGTATCCCTGTTTTGTAAAATCGTGCAACTCTGGATCAAGTGTTGGTGTTGTGAAAGTACGTTGCAAAGAAGAGATTAAAGCCGCTTTTGATGAAGCATTCAAATATGATAATCAACTTGTGGTTGAAAAAATGGTTTATGGTAGAGAGATGACGTGCGGAGTAACCTCTGTTTACGGTGAAATTAAAATGTTAGCCGTTACGGAGGTTGTTGCTAATAATGAATTTTATGATTATGATGCAAAATATACTGATGCAGGTCATAAACTACTCACACCAGCCAACATTACCCAAGAATCTCAAGAAATTCTTAAAAAATATTCGGAAATGATTTTCCAAAAATTGGATTGTAAAGGTGTTGTGCGAGTGGATTTTATCTTGGAAGAAAAAACAAATATCCCTTATTTTCTAGAAATTAATACTATTCCTGGAATGACGGCTCTGAGCATAATCCCTGAACAAGTTAAATTTAACGACTTCGATATTAAACAATTTTATACAAAACTTATCGAGGAAGTCTTAAATAAAAAATAACTATGACACAAAATAATAATTGTAAGCGATTCTCAATTTTTGTTGGAGCCTTATATTTAACTACATTCTCTGTTTTTGCACAATATAACGAAAAAGACATCTATAAATACATAGAAGACTACGCTGATGTTGCAATCCAAAAAATGTATGAATATAAGATTCCTGCAAGTATAACTATTGCTCAAGGAGTTTTTGAAAGTGCTTGTGGAAAAAGTCGTCTTGCGACTGAAGGCAATAATCATTTTGGTATTAAATGCCACACAGAATGGATAGGTGATACTATACTTGTTGATGATGACGAACTTCAAGAATGTTTCCGGAGATATTCCTCTGTAGCAGAATCTTATACCGATCACTCAATATTTTTAACCACAAGAAAAAGGTATTCTAATCTTTTTTTATTAGATATTATGGATTACAAATCTTGGGCTCGCACTCTGAAAGAAGACGGATACGCTACTAATCCACAATATGCAGAACGTCTCATAAGTCTTATAGAAAGATTTAATATTGCTCGAATCGACACTCTATATCAACAACGCTATAATTCAAGTGTGATTAGGGAAGAAAAAGAAATTGTGCAAAATAATACATCACAAGAAAATAAAACCACTCCACAAACTAAGCCTCAAGCTCATAATAAATCTGAAAAAAAGGTTTTTACAGCTATCGGGAGCGAATATTCATCTGATGAAAGTCCTTTTACATACAGAAAAGTATTCAAAAATAATAACACGTATTTTGTTATAGCTCAAAAAGATGATACATACGAAAAAATAGGACAAGATATTCTTGTGTTGCCTGAAAATTTACGAAAATTCAATGATGCTGGACCTAACGATCAACCTATTGAAAATGAGATTGTTTATGTAGAAGCTAAGGCGAGAGGAAATGCTTTGCGCCTACACACTGTACAAGAAGGGGAAACGCTTCGTTATATTGCTCAAAGATATGGGATTCAACTTCGCTATATATTGAAATACAACATGTTAGAAGACAATCCCTTTGTTAAACCTGGAGATCAAATTTTGTTAAGAAGATAAATTTAATATGATGAAAAAAATATTTGGATTATTGTTTTTGTTATGTTTGACTTTTGTGAGCTTCTCACAATATACCATGGAAGATCGAATCTATGATTACATAGACAATTATAAGGATCTTGCTATGCTTGAGATGGAAAAATATGGGGTGCCCGCAAGTATAACACTTGCTCAAGCTATATATTCTTCCCAAGCAGGAACCAATGACTTGGTGCGTGAATGTCATAACCACTTTGCTATAATGTGCCACACTCAGGAGTGGAAAGGCGAAACATTTTATCGACCTAATGATAAAAATAGAGAGAATTGCTATAGAAAATATAGCTCTGATGAAGAATCTTATCGCGACCACTCTCTATTCCTATCAACAAGAAGTCGCTATAATAAACTTTTCTATTATCCTATTACAGATTATAAATCCTGGGCAAAAGGTCTGTTAGAAGCTGGTTTTTCTGGTAATCCAAAGTATGCAGATACTCTCGTGTCCATAATAGAAAAGTATTATTTGATGCATTACGACAGAAAAGTTGCGCAAAAAATGGGAGATACTGAAGCCTTGAAAGAAGTTCAAAAGCCTAAACCAGAACGTTACGATTCTAAAGAAGAAAAAAAGCAAGTAACCCAAGAAAGTTATATCTCAGCAAAACCAGAACCTAAAGTAGAACAAAAACCAGAACCAGAGCCCGAAAGAAAAATTACTAAAAATACTGAAACTAAACCCATAACGCAAACTGTTCAAGTTCAAGAATCAACCAAAAATCAAGAAATTTCAAATAGTCAGACTTCTGAACAACTTCCAGAAAAAGTTAATGGTTTGAACGTTTTTGTGTTAGATCCATATTCAGTACCGTATAAATCAGCATATTATCCTTATACAAGTCGCACAGTATATGAAAACAATAAAACAAAATTCATTTTAGCTCGAGCTGGTGATACTTACCAAAAACTTGCTGCTGCCCTACAGTTGACAGAGAAAAATTTGCGTCTGTTTAATGATGTTTATGATGGCTCTGAGCCTATTGAGGACGAGGTTATATATTTAGAAATGAAGAGCACAAAATCTCAAGTACCTTATCACATACTGCAAAATGGCGACACATATCGCTATATTTCACAAAAATATGGTATTCAGTTAAAGATACTTATAAAAAGAAATAGTGGCAATATCAATAGTTACGGTGAGGGCGACAAAATATGCATAGGTTGTAACTAACTAAAATGTCTAAATCATTCTACCATTTCAATCCAAAAACCCTGACGTACGAGAAGGTAAAACTTAATTTTAAACACCTTTTCAAACGAATAGTGTGGGTGTTTGCAAGTGGCGTTGCATTTGCACTTGTTTTTGTTTGGATTGGATTCTATTTTGTGGATTCTCCTAAAGTAAAAATATTAGAAAGAGAAAACAATGAATTAAAGAATGAGGTAGATTATTTAAGTAACCGTTTAGACCTAATCTCAGAAGTTCTTGCTGATATTGAAGATCGCGATGATAATATATACAGAAATGTTTTTGAAACAGATCCTGTATCAAGAGAAGAACGTTATCCTTTATTAGTTGAAGATTCACGTTTTGATAGCCTTTCTCGTTCTGATGCCAATAAATTATTGAGAAGCGCGAACATAAAAGCTGACCAACTTATGGTTCGCCTCGCTGTACAAAGCCGTTCTTTAGATACTTTAGAAAAAATTGCGAGTTCTAAAGCCGACATGTTAGCAGCAATTCCTGCAATTCGTCCACTGAAAAATATGTACACCATAACTTCTGGTTTTGGAAAACGCTATCATCCGATATTGAAAACTTTACGAAATCACACTGGTATTGATATTGCCGCACCTAAAGGTACTCCAATATATGCCACTGCCGATGGTATTGTCTCTCGTGAAAATCCTGGCTCAGGCTACGGTATATGTGTACTTATTAACCACGGTTATTCGTATAAAACTCTATATGCTCACATGTCAAAAACTGCTGTCAAACCAGGACAAAAGGTTAAACGCGGACAACTTATTGGCTATGTGGGCTCTTCGGGAATGTCTTCAGGTTCTCATCTACATTACGAAGTTATAAAAAACGGTCAACCTGTAAATCCTATCTACTATTTCTATATCGATATTACTCCTGAAGAATACAATTCTCTATTAGAATCTTCAAAGAAGATAAATCAAGCACTTTCATAATTTAAGGTAGATGAAAATGTCGTTTAAATTCTCAATCTTTTTAGTTTTAATTTTTACTTTTTACGCGTGTGGCAACAAGTTTACGAATAACGACAAGCAAATTTTTCACTACAATGAATCTTCAGGAATTACAAGTTTAGACCCTGCTTTTGCATCAGGTCAATCTGCAATTTGGGTATGCAATCAACTATTCAATGGATTAGTAGATTTAGATGAAAATCTTAATATTGTTCCCGCTATAGCAAAATCTTGGACTATATCAGATGATGGCAGAGTATATACTTTTATTTTACGCAATGACATCCAATTTCATCAAACAGACTTTACAGAATTTAAGAATGAACGTTATGTTACAGCACAAGATTTTGTTTATAGTCTTTCGCGAATTTTAGATAAAGAAATTGCCTCTCCAGGTGCTTGGATATTTAGAAAAGTAAAAATATCTTCTGATGGTAATCCAGCATTTAAAGCTCTTAACGATACAACTTTACAAATAGAGTTGACGGAATCTTTCCCTCCTTTCCTCGGGATTTTAGCAATGAAATATTGTTCAGTGGTACCTAAAGAGGTGGTAGAAAAATACGGTAAAGATTTTAGAAAGTTTCCAGTAGGAACAGGACCTTTTCAGATGAAAATGTGGGAAGAAGGCGTAAAATTGGTTCTTAGAAAAAATCAGAAATACTTTGAAACAGATTCGAACAACGTGCAATTGCCCTATTTAGATGCGGTAGCTATTTCATTTATTGTTGATAAACAGTCTGTTTTTATGGAATTTATGAAAGGAACTCTTGATTTTATGTCTGGAATAGACCCGAGTTATAAAGATGCTCTTCTAACAAAAGAGGGTACGTTGAATCCCGAATATTCAGATAAAATTCAATTGATAACAGGTCCCTACCTTAACACTGAGTATTTAGGTTTTAATCTGAAACCTACCCACACTACAAATCCATTACTCGACAAACGGATAAGAAAAGCAATAAATTATGGGTTTGATAGAAAAAAGATGATGAAATATCTCCGAAATGATATGGGTTATGCAGGAATAGCAGGTTTTATACCTCGCGGAATGCCATCATTTGACCCTGAAAGCACAGGAGGTTATGATTATAATCCTCATAAGGCAATGAAACTTTTATCAGAAGCTGGCTATCCAAATGGCAAAGGACTTCCTGATATAACACTTACTGTATCAGCTCAATATGCGGATTTATGTCAATATATTCAACATGAACTTTCAAAAATTGGTATTAACCTGAAATTAGATATTGCTCAGGCCGCACAACAGAGAGAGATGATGAGAAACTATCAACTGCCATTTTTTCGCGGTTCCTGGATTAGCGATTACCCAGATGCAGAAAATCAAATGGCTCTGTTTTATTCCAAAAATCTACAACCTAATGGCTCTAACTATACCCATTATGTAAACCCTACATTTGATGCTTTGTACGAAAAATCTCAGTCCTGTACTAACGACTCTATGAGAAACGAATATTATGCAAAAATGGATGCAATGCTCGTGGAAGATGCGCCGTTTGTTGTTTTATATTACGACAAAGTAGTACGTTTCGCGCGCAAAAACATTAAAGGGATAGAATCTAATCCTATAAACATGCTTGATTTAAGAAGAGTTTATATAGAAAAATGAGATTAAAGTCAGAAAAGTGCTTTTCTAACTCTCTCTTTGCCACTGCTTTTTTTGTATCTTTGCGGATTCATTATTGAATGTAAAGTTATGGGAAATATATTATCGCTTATAGGTCGTCCGAATGTAGGAAAATCAACTTTTTTTAATCGTTTAATCCAAGCTCGCGAAGCTATCGTTGATTCTACTGCTGGGGTTACCCGAGATCGCCATTATGGAAAATCAAATTGGAACGGTTACGAGTTTTCTGTTATTGATACTGGTGGATATGTGGTAGGTTCTGATGATATATTTGAGACGGAAATTCGTAAACAAGTGGCTCTCGCAATTGAAGAATCTGATGTTATAGTTTTTATGGTTGACGGACGAGAAGGTATGACCCCCTTAGATGAAGAAATTGCAGGTATTTTACGCCGTTCTAAAAAACCTTTCTATTTAGCAGTTAATAAGATAGATAGCCCATCTAATTACTTGGACTATACAGAATTTTATGCTCTCGGCATAGGTGAAATATTCCCAATTTCAGCAACTTCTGGTAGCGGAACTGGAGACCTTCTTGATGCTGTTGTTACACATTTTTCTAAAGAATCAGATGAAATTCCTGATGACCTTCCACGTATCGCAATCGTGGGAAAACCAAATGCAGGAAAATCTTCTATCATAAATGCTTTCTTAGGCGAAGATAGACATATCGTAACTCCGCTTGCTGGAACAACTCGTGACACAAACTTTACTCGATACAATAATTTTGGCTTCGATTTTTATTTGATTGATACAGCTGGACTTAGAAAAAAACGAAAAGTTGAAGAAAATTTGGAGTTTTATTCTGTGATGCGTGCTGTCCGCTCTATAGAAAATTCTGATGTTTGCATTCTTATGACAGACTCATCGCAAGGTTTTGATGCTCAAGACCTAAATATTTTTGGACTAATAGCCAGAAATCATAAAGGTGTTGTAGTAGTAATGAATAAGTGGGACCTTGTAGAAAAAGATACTCATACTCACAAAAACTATGAGAATTTTGTCAAAAATAAAATTGCCCCTTTTTCGGATGTCCCAATTATTTTTACCTCTGTTACCGAAAAACAGAGAATATACAAAGTTGTTGAATCTGCAATAAATGTTTTTAAAAACCGCCAACGCAGAATTTCAACATCAGAACTAAATGACACTCTCTTGCCTATTATTGCTAATACACCGCCTCCAATGAACAAAGATAAGGTTATTAGAATAAAATATGTTACCCAATTACCTATAGCTTACCCTGCTTTTGCTTTTTTCTGTAATCTACCACAATATGTGATCGAACCTTACAAAAGATTTTTGGAAAATCAAATTCGTAAACATTGGGACTTTTCAGGTGTTCCAATTGAGATTTATTTTAGAAAAAAATAACCATTATGAAAAAGTTATTCCTAATTTTTGTCGCTTGTACATTATTTTCGTCGCTTATAGCACAAGATACCGTAAAAAATTATTGGAAAAATAATAATAAACTGATGTCTGTCGGTATAATGAAAAATGGAAAAGAAGAAGGACATTGGATTTATTATCACAATAATGGTAAAAAGTGGACAGAAGGCGAATATTTAAATGGTGAAAAGGTCGGAATTTGGAGAGTTTGGTATGATAACGGTAAGTTAGGACAAGAATATAATGCTATTGATGGTCCTTTCAAAAGCTGGTATGAATCTGGAAAAGAAGAGGCCTTAGGTCAATTTAAAAACCGTAAGCGCAATGGTGAATGGGTATTCTACCATTCTAATGGACAACTTCATAAAAGAGTAAATTATATAGACGATAATATCGAAGGACATGTGATTGAATATTTCGATAATGGAGAAAAGTTTTTTGAAGGAACTTATATTTCTGGATTATTAGAAGGTTATGCCTGCTGGTGGAACCGCGGTGGCACAAAAGAAATGGACGGTGAACTTGTTCACGATATGCAAGAAGGAAAGTGGAAATTCTATGACCAAAAAGGAAATGTAGGTAGTGAAGGAAATTTTGAAAAAGGTTTGCAAAATGGAATGTGGACATACTACTATGAGGATGGAAGTATTTGGAAAAAAGGTAATTACGTAAGAGGTAAACGTGTAGGAGAATGGAAAGCTTGGTATGAAAACGGAAAACTTCAACGTGAAGGTTCTTTCCAAAACGATTTAGAAAATGGGAAATGGATCTCTTATTATGAAAACGGCCGCGTTAAAGATCAAGGAACTTTCAAAAATGCACAATTAGACGGTTTTTGGGAAGGATGGTACGAAAATGGATATAAAAAATATGAAAACAATTACAAAATTGGTGTGCTTAATGGACTTTCAACATATTATTGGGAAGAAACTGGTAAAAAATCAAAAAGCGGAAAATATGTTAATAATATGAAAGTGGGATCTTGGAATGAGTTTGCTCAAAATGGACATTTAGTGTCAAAGGGTAAATATTCTAATGATTTGAAAGAGGGAAAGTGGATTTTTTTTAATATGCACGACAAAAAAATTCGCGAACAAAATTTTGTACATAATGTTGCAGATGGTCCTTTTACAGAATATTATGATAATGGAGTTAAACATTTCCAAGGTAGCTATAAAAATAGGTTAAGACACGGTAAATGGTCATGCTGGACACCTGAAGGCAAACTCTATTATAGCGCAATTTTTGAAAATGGGCGCAAAGTGAAAGAAATATTCGCAACCGATTCTAAGAAAACTCCTTTTTAATGTGATGAAAAAAAGAAATTCATTGTCTGAACTACTAAAACAATCAAAATTAAAACTTATCAAAATGAATATTCGAACATTTGGTTTCAATCCCATTCTTGTAAACACATACGTTGTTTCTGATGAAACAGGCGAGGGTATAATAATCGATCCTGGTAATTGTAATTCTGTAGAAGATGAAAGATTAAAAGAGTATATAAAATCGCAAAACATAAATATTAAATTCATTGTAAATACTCATCCACACATTGACCATATAGCAGGAAATCCTTGTTGTGCAACCGCTTACAATGCTCCAATTTATATTCATGGTGCAGGTCTTGCTATTTATAACAAAGCTTATGCGTATGCTATTGCCTTTGGAATGTCAGTGAAAGAGATGCCACAACCTAAAATATTGCTTCAAGATGGAGATGAGATTCGTTTTGGAAACACCTCGTTTACTGTGTTTTATACACCAGGACATTGCGATGGTAGTATCTGTCTCTATAACAAAGATGAAAAAATTATTTTTACAGGTGATGTAATTTTTGAACATTGTATTGGGCGCAGCGATCTGCCTACAGGCAACGAAAATCTCTTACAACAAAGCATTCGAGAAAAAATCATGACTTTAGACGATAATGTTACTATTTTATCAGGACACGGCGACAAAACAACTGTTGGCAATGAAAGAAAACACAATACATATATTCGATAGAAAATTTTAAGAAATATTAACAGCATATAATATATGAGTAAAGTTCCTGTTCTCCCAGAAGAAACATTAGAAAAATTATCTAAAAGTTATAGAGAAATATTGATAGGTTTAGGCGAAGATCCTGATAGAGAAGGTTTGGTGAAAACTCCTATGAGAGTGGCAAAAGCAATGGATTTCTTAACACATGGTTATCGTCAAGATCCTAAATCTATTTTAGAAAGTGCTTTATTTCACGAAGATTATAAACAAATAGTAGTTGTAAAAGATATTGAAATATATTCATTGTGCGAGCATCATATATTGCCATTTTTTGGGAAAGCACATATAGGATACATTCCTAATGGTACTATTGTTGGTTTGAGCAAGATTCCACGCGTTGTCGAGTGTTTTGCACGACGTTTACAACTTCAAGAACGCCTTACCTCCCAAATAAAAGATTGTCTGCAAGATGTTCTTAATCCTCTTGGTGTTGCAGTTGTAATAGAAGCTCAGCACCTTTGTATGTCGATGCGAGGCATTCAAAAACAGAATTCTGTAACTACAACTTCAGAATTTACTGGCGCGTTTCTTAAAAATGAAAATACTCGACAGGAGTTTATGCACTTAATAGGCGCAGATCTGCACTAAAGAGTTTTCATTCTTTTTCTTAATCTTTTTTTTCTGTTGCTACTTCTATGGTATTGTTCAGCATGGTATAAGACTCTTTCCTCTCTTACTTCTGAAACAATCTCCAAATCTTCAGGATATGCACTTTTTTCTTCAGGATGTCGCAAAATACATTCCAATGGCTTACCAACCCAGTTTTCTGGTAAACAAATTGTAATGGTGTCTTTTTTTGGCAGTAAAATTAGTTTTTTCATTCTTCTTAGTTTTATATCTTTTTCTATAACTTTTTGATTTTTCTGACACAATTGTGCAATTAACTACGTCTTTTATGCTTATTCATGATTTGTGGTTTAATGTCTTTAAATTCTTTTTAACATCTTTATAATCAGATTAATACAATGCAAATATAATCTTTTATTTTTAAATTTCAAAAGAAATAACAGAAAAAAAATATTTCGTAAGTAGCGTATTTTCAGATTTTTATAAAAAAAGTCCGATTTTTTTTATAGAGTTGGTTATATAATAAAAAAAAGTGTATTTTTGCAACCTCAAATGAGGGAGATGTTTCAGTAGCTCAGCAGGTAGAGCACATCCCTTTTAAGGATGGGGTCCTGGGTTCGAATCCCAGCTGGAACACGAAAA
>CADBTU010000106.1 GCA_902797625.1 uncultured Bacteroidota bacterium
AGTAACAAATCCTATATAAGAATATGGTGTTGTAGATAAAACTCCATCAGTAATTTTAAAGATTCTGTTTCCATGTCGCTTCAATAAAATTTCACCACTTTCGTTATCAAATATTATTCTATATAAATAGCTTGTATTATCTAAATATGCAATATTGTCAACCTTTTTCAATAATCTTTTAGCACCTAATATTATCCTGTAAATACTAATAGTTTTATCTGTTTTATTAAAACAAATTTCATAACCAGAAAAATAGGTTGTTAATGAAGGAGCATTGTTACAATTAAATAAGAAAGAACAACTACCTTGGGAGTTGAATTTTAAGTAGAAATCATACAAATAGGCATTATGTGAAGAACCGTTTATTCGTGCAGCAATTCCAGAATAATCAGTTGATGAATTATTTTGACACAATGTACCATTTACAATTTGCCAAGGATTTGTATAATTATTTACCCATATTTCTTGGTTAAGTGAATTATCAAAATTATCGCAGATAAAACCATCTTTATGATTTGCTGACCAAGTTAAACCATCTGATTCAATAACTTGATAAAACCTCCACTTTATTCCTATATTATCGTTGTCAGAGAAATTTACAGTGAAATTTTTAGTTATCCAATCATTAGAATTTATATTTATTGCTGTTGAAGGACTATTGTTATCATTAGGATAGGCATCACTGTCATCATCGAGTAGTTCCTCTTCAATATCTTCGGTTAACTCTTGATTTTCATAATCAGAAGTATTATCACCTTTGTATGCTTTCCAAGTTGCGTACCAACCTGGTGCAGTTGTAGCGCAATCTGAACGAAATTCAACTAATAAATCTTCTCCCTTTGCTATGACATTTCCAGGTGATTGAGTGTTCCAGCGACCAATAAGTGGACTAAACACGGAATTACCATTATAGATCCACATAAAATCATAATCGGGCTCTAACTCAAACTGACTAAAATTCAATTCTATACTGTCTGCGCCATCAACGTGAATTGCGAATAATTTTCGTTGGTCATTGCTATAATCACCAAACGCTCCACCACTATCGGTAAATATTCCCGAAGAATCAGTTGAAATTACAACTTGTGGATTAGGATTAATTAATTTATAATACAAATTCCAATCCCAATATTTTCCTGGATCAACATGGGTTTGGTTGGGATAGTGTTGATGACCTCTAATCTGTGTACAAGCATTAATTCCACCGAGATTATGTATTCCTTCGTTCAGAACAGTTCCGTTGTCTAATGTATCTCGATAAAAGACCCTATGTGGATTTATATTTCTACGAACGCATATATCTCTAACTAATTCGGCGGAAGCTTGATACATGTTTGATGTAAAATAAGATATGATGTCGCCCATTGCTTCGTGCTCTATCCCAATAGTATAACTGTTTGCTGCGCCCACGTGCCAAGCCTTATCCGACTCTCTAACCATCTGCGTAACTTGTCCATCAAAAGAACGAATAATATAATGAGCAGAAACTTTAGAGGCGCAGTTCTTAAACCAAGCAATAGATCCAGAGTAACTACCTTGTGTATAATGTATCGTTATTGAGCTAATAGCAACACCTCCACGTCCTGATGTGTAATTGCAAGTTGCAGCTGGATTATATATTGCACCAGAATAATCGCAGGTGTTTATTTTTCTATTTTCATCATCAATAGATATTCTAATGACTGATGATTGCAATCTATTTAACTCTGCACCAAAAATTTTTTTCAAATCAATTTTTCTTACAGGAAATCCGTATGTTGCAGCATTTTTCTCACTTAGAAATGAATATACGATATACAAGAAACTATTTAATGCAAAGTTGTCGTCATCCTTATCATTAGGCAATTCACATAAATCCACCAGAATTGGTATATATTTTTCTAAAGAATCTGAATATAGATTGTACTTTGCCTGCAACTGAGAGAAAGCTGCAGCATACGCGATTACAGCTTTTCTATTATCTTCAATAATTTCACTAACAGAATAGCCTGATAATGTAGAAATCAATTTTCCATTTTCCCTAAAAACTCCTTTTCCTTCAATAGTCAATCCCATTATAGAATAAGCTATGGGCATTCCGTGCTCGTTACCATCTTCTGCGAGTTCTTTCGTTGTTGTTTCTCTACAAAATCGTGAATATTGGAACGATACAGCTTCTATTATTCCCCTCGGAATATTTGGATATTTTTCGTAAGCTTCTTCAAAATAGTCTCTAACTAAGTAATAGTTATTAAGTAAAAGTTTTTCTTGCTTTTTGTCAAATTTATTAAATATTTCTGCAACCTTTTCAGAATCTTGAGATTTAACATACTGACAAACAGTTAGAAATAAAAATAATAATAAAAAATAGTTAAATTTGTTTTTCATAGTTTTTAGTTAGGTTGATTAATAATTTGTTTTCAGAATGCAAATATACTACAAAAAAATGCTGTTGTCAATAGGCAACAGCATTTTTAACAATTTTAAAGATTTTGTTAACTATTTCTATATTAATTCTGCAAATAAGCAGATAAAAATATCATTTATAACACTTCAAAACTGTGTGTTAGTAATAGTAGAGAATAGGTTTTATGACGTAAAATTCTCTTACTAAATGTCTAAAAATAGTATTTTTATTCGTATTTATAGACAGGTAGAGGTTGGTCTATTTGTTCGTTCCAAGGGAGACCGTATCCACCGATTTCTTTCATAAATGGATCTGGGTCGAATTGCTCAACATTGAAAACACCATTACCTTGCCATGTTTTAGTTAGTATCATTTTAGCGCAGAGCATTGCAGGTACGCCAGTTGTGTATGAAACAGCTTGAGCACCAACTTCCTTAAAACAAATTGCGTGGTCACAGTTGTTCCAAATATAGTAAGTGCGCTCTTTTCCATCTTTTATTCCTTTTATTTGACAACCTATGGAAGTTTGACCATGATAGCCTTCTCCAAGTGAAGATGGTTCAGGTAATACGGCTTTCAAAAATTGTAATGGAACTATTTCTACACCATTATAATTTATAGGTTTTATGCTTGTCATTCCTATCTCTTGCAAAACATTTAGAACAGTGAGATATTTTTGTCCGAAAGTCATCCAGAAGCGAGCTCTTTTTATACTTGGATAACTCTTTACTAAAGATTCAAGTTCTTCATGATAAAGTAGGTAAGATTCACGTTCTCCAATGTTAGGATAATTTACTGGGCGATGAATAGACATAGGGTCGATTTCTACCCATTGACCATTTTCCCAATATTTACCGCGTTGAGTTATTTCGCGGATATTTATTTCTGGGTTGAAGTTTGTGGCGAAAGCTTTACCATGGTCTCCAGCATTACAATCCACAATGTCTAAATAATGAATTTCATCGAAGTGATGTTTTGCCGCATAAGCAGTATAGATGCTTGTAACTCCTGGGTCGAAACCGCAACCAAGCAGTGCCATAATGCCAGCATCTCTAAAACGGTCGTGGTAAGCCCATTGCCAACTATATTCAAACTTTGCTTGGTCGCGGGGTTCGTAGTTGGCAGTATCCATATAATTAGTATGAGTTGCTAAACAGGCATCCATTAAAGGAAGATCCTGATAGGGTAGAGCAACGTTAATCAGGAGGTCTGGTTTATAACTTTCTAAAAGACGTATGGTCTCCTCAACATTATCAGCATCAACTTGTGCAGTTTTTATTTTGTTGCCACCAATCTGAGCTGCTATAGCATCGCATTTGGATTTTGTGCGCGACGCTAACATTATTTCAGTGAAAACTTCTGGTACAGAAGCGCATTTGTGTGCAACTACGGCTCCTACGCCGCCAGCTCCAATAATAAGTACTCTTGCCATTGTATTATCTTTTTATGTTAATAAACTTTCCTTAATTTGAACCGCAAAAATACAATATTTATTCACTTAACATACGGAATTTTCTTAGAAATGTAGAATTATCTCTTCTTTTAAAACATTATCATATATGTTGAATTATACACTTTTTACTTTATTTTCAATATGTTGATACGGTATTTATTTTGTTTTAGGAAAATATGAAATTTTAAATGTAAGTGTATTTATTTTTTTGTATCTTTGCGGCCGTCTTTTGAAAGAGGCTCTTCATTTGACTGTCAAACAATTAACCTCGATGTTTAACTTAAAAAAAGCCTTACTCTTCGGCTTAATGAAGATTTTAACATGTCAGAAGAATTATTAAATGCTCCTGAAGAAACCCAAGAACTTGAACAAAATGTTGAGCAAACCGCTGAAAACACTACTCCTGAAGTAGAAGTGGCTCCTAAAAAAGAAAGAAAACTTCACGATTTTACGAGTGCTTACGCTGAAGCAATGGAAAAATTTGATTGGGATAAAGTTTCTGATCATAACGATCGCTACTCTAAAGATGAGCAAGCTCGTTTAGAAGACCTTTACACAAAATCTTTTAAGTCAATCGACCAGGATGATGTAATAAAAGGTAAGATAGTTTCGATTAACGAACGTGAAGTTGTTATTAACATTGGCTTTAAATCAGATGGTGTTATCAATGCTTCAGAGCTTCGTTATAACCACGACCTTAAGATTGGCGACGAAATTGAAGTCTATGTTGAAAGTCAAGAAGATGCGAATGGACAAATGCAGCTTTCTCATAAGCGCGCACTTATCCTTAAATCTTGGCAACGTGTTAACGAAGCTTATGACAACCAAGAAATTATTACTGGTTATGTTAAAGGTAAAACCAAAGGTGGACTTATCGTTGATGTTTTCGGAATCGAAGCATTTTTGCCCGGTTCACAAATTGATGTTAAGCAAATTCGCGATTATGACATCTATTTAGGAAAAACAATGGAATTCAAAGTCGTTAAAATTAATCACGACTATAAAAATGTTGTTGTTTCTCATAAAGCTCTTATTGAGGCTGAAATCGAAGCCCAAAAAGCTGAAATTATTAGCAAACTCGAAGTTGGTCAAATCCTTGAAGGTACAGTTAAGAATATCGTTTCTTACGGTGCATTCGTTGACCTTGGCGGCTTAGACGGACTTATCCATATCACCGACCTTTCATGGGGACGTATAAATCACCCATCAGAAGTTGTTGAACTTGACCAAAAAGTTAACGTTGTTATCCTTAATTTCGAAGAAGGTAAAAAACGTATTGCTCTAGGTCTAAAACAACTTACTCCACAACCTTGGGAAAAACTTGATCCAAACCTTAAAGTTGGCGATAGAGTTACAGGTAAAGTTGTGGTTATCACAGACTACGGTGCATTTGTTGAGATTATGCCTGGCGTTGAAGGACTTATTCACGTTTCTGAAATGTCTTGGTCTCAGCATCTTCGCACAGCTCACGATTTCCTTAAAGTTGGAGATGAAATTGAAGCTGTTGTGCTTACTCTTGACCGCGAAGGACAGAAAATGTCTTTGGGCATCAAACAACTCATCCCAGACCCATGGGCTAATATCCTTGAAAAATATCCTGTTGGTTCAAAACACACTGCAACTGTTCGCAACTTCACAACTTTCGGTATCTTTGTTGAATTAGAAGAAGGTGTTGATGGTTTGATTCATATCTCAGACCTCTCTTGGTCCAAGAAAATCAAACACCCAGCTGAATTTACTAAAGTTGGAGAATCAATCGAGGTTGTTGTTCTTGAAGTGGATACTGAAAATCGCCGTTTGAGCCTCGGACATAAACAACTCGAAGAAAATCCATGGGATGTGTATGAAACAATATTTACAGTAGGATCAGTTCACGAAGGCACTGTTACTTCTATCAACGACAAAGGTGCTACAATAATGTTGCCGAACAATATCGAAGGTTTTGCATTTAGTCGCCACCTCGCTAAGGAAGATAAAACTCAAGTTAAAGAAGGTGAAACTCTTCCATTTATGGTTGTTGATTTCTCAAAAGATGCTAAAAAAATCCATCTTTCACACACAAAGACTTGGCAACCTGACAAAGAGTCTGAAGAAAAATCTAAATCTGACGAAGATAAACAAAAAGAACGTGATATTCAAAAAGTTAATGAAAGTAATGTTGAAAAAGCAACTCTCGGAGATTTAAATGTTCTTCAATCTTTGAAAGAAGATTTAGAAAAAGAAGGTAAATAATTATTAAAAACATCATAATTTTAAGGCGAAGATTAAAAAAAATCTTCGCCTTTTTAATTTATGTGCAGATGTAACATTAAAACACTGGGTTTAGTTAAGCCATATTTATATCACTTTCTTTGAAGACCCCAAAGAAAACTGCGGATAAGCGAGGAGAAAGAAAACTTGTTTTCGTTCTCGAGCGGAAGCAGTTTATACAAAGTGATGCAAA
>CADBTU010000107.1 GCA_902797625.1 uncultured Bacteroidota bacterium
ACGTATGCTGGAAATAAAAGACTTCTGTTTACCGTCAGGTAAATACAATTTTGAAATAGAGATGACATGCGGCAAAATATATAAATTGGGCATAGTAGCAGATTTTCTTGATACTTATGTTATGGGTTTGTCGGAGGATATAAAATATACTGAATATCAAAATTGTTATGGTAAATATATTACATATACCAACGGTAAATTCAGACGTGATAAATACAATACAGATAAAAACACAGGACTTGAACAGCTTGTTGCTTACGAAGATTATGATGCAAAATTTAAAGTGGTGAAAGGTCCTACAGGAGGTTATCAAAACAGAGAATATTATGTAAATGAGGAAATAAGATTAACGATGCCAGGGTAATATATAGTTAATATTTATCCGCAGCACCCAGACTATTATAACCCATGCGACTTTATAAGTTATTATGATACAATTAAATATACAGGGGAAACGTTGCGTCACAGTGAAAATTTAGCAATACTTTGCGACTCTTTATCTACAATAGGGCATGTATATGTTAAACCATTAGGTGGTGTAGAACCATATAACATCACAGTTTTTAGCAAACCTGATAATCATGGGGCTGTTTTAGCGGCCAACGACATTGGGGTTTTCAACAATATACTAATGACTATAAGAGATACTTTGTCGTATAAAGTAGTTGATGCCTGCAGTTCGTATTATTCAAACAATATCTATCCTTCAACTATGGCAAATATGCGCAAAGCTTGGTTTGACGGAGGTTTAGATAGTGCCGCAATATGCGAAGGGAACACCATAGGAATCAATGCGTTAGGAAATGGCGAACTGTTTCATTACAAATGGAGCGGTCCTAATGCTTTTACTTCCAATAGTCATAAATCGATAGTGGAGGTGAATAAAGGTGCTGAATCAGGTTGGTACAAGGTTGAGATCTCAAACACAGGTTGTCCATCTCCTATGGTTGACAGTATATATCTTACAGTAAAGAAGTCTCCATTAATTTCAATAACACAAGATGTTGCAGAATGTTTTGCTAACGACACGATTGTAACCTTCACGGCACATAGTCAAAATACTACAAACAATGTGTATTTTAGTTATGTTTATACGGATAATACTAACAGTAGATTGTATGAAAAAAATAATGTTAATTTGTTAAATGGAGAAACATTGTTAGATACAGTTAGAAATCTTTCAGGTTTTAGCAAAGTATATTTACTACAAGTTAGAGACGATGTCTGCACAAACAATTCTCCAACAGACACATTGAATATCTCAGCTATTACCCCCGTTTCAGTAATAATCACGGTTAATTGTCCTGCTGAGATAAAAGAAACGCTTAATTTCTCCGAATGTTCCCTTATTGTTACCCCAACAACTCTTGAGGAGGCTACGGCCAACCACTCGATAGACTGGCCGTTAGAGGTGAACGCGCAGTTGCCTACAGACAGTATGCTTGCCGCTGGTGAAAATACTGTGGTGTGGATAGCTACCGACCGCTGTGGCAATTCGGCGTCATGCACACAGAAAGTAACCGTGATACTCCCAGATTGTCCTAAAGCAACTGATGTTGATGGCAATACTTATGAGAGTGTGCGCATAGGTTGCGACTGTTGGACGAAGCGCAACCTTGAGTCAATAACTTATGCTGATAACTCCTCTATTGCTTGGGCTAAGGGATATGAGTCGTTAATGTACCCTGATGCCAATGTCAACATAGCTACTTTCGGCAGATTGTATGATTTTGCTTCAGCAGTAAAAGACAGCGCCGACAATGGCTATGGTCACGTTCAGGGAGCCTGTCCTGACGGGTGGCATCTGCCCACTTATGAGCAATATTCAACTCTTATGAGTATGGACGCAAGAACGCTGAAGACTGCCGAATATTGGATAGACGGTGGTGGAAACAACAGTACAGGTTTCTCTTTGTTGCCAGCAGGAAGATATAACGGTGCAACAACTCGTTTCGAGGGATTGCTTTCTGAAAGTTGGTTCTGGTCAGTGGAGGGAACGGGCGAAAATATCAAGGTGTACACTTTCTGCACACGTTATTCTTGCGATAGTGTGATGGAAGATAGTCCTAAAATTGGTTCAGCTTATAGTATTCGTTGTGTGAAAGAAAAAGAATAGTTGTTTGTTTCTGATTGTGAATACATATTCTTTAATATGATATTTTCTTGATATTCCATCTTGAATTTAAAGTGGATAGCAATAATTTTTTTTGTACTTTTGCAAAGTTTTTTTATAAAATAAATTTTATAAATATGGTAAGCAGAAGAAATGAAATGTTTCCAAATGTTACTGACGCAGAGTGGAATGATTGGAGATGGCAAGTCCGTAATAGAGTTGAAACTCTTGATGAGTTAAAGAGATATATAGATCTTACACCAGAAGAAGAAGAGGGTGTTAAGAAGTCGTTAGAAACTTTACGTATGGCGATTACTCCATACTATCTTAGCTTAATTGACCCTTCAAATCCCAATTGTCCGATCAGAAAGCAAGCAATCCCTACAGGCTCTGAAGTTCATCGTTCAGATGCGGATCTTCTTGACCCGCTTCATGAGGACGAAGATTCACCAGTTCCAGGTTTAACACATCGTTACCCAGATAGGGTTTTGTTTTTGATTACCGACCAATGTTCAATGTATTGTCGCCATTGCACTCGTCGTCGTTTTGCTGGGCAGCACGACTGCGAATCACCATCAGAACGCATACAAGGTGCTATTGATTACATTGCACGTACACCAGAGGTTCGCGATGTACTTCTTTCAGGTGGCGATGCTTTAATGGTTGGCGATAAAATGTTAGAGTCTATAATACAACGTTTGCGTGCAATACCTCATGTTGAGATAATCCGTATTGGCAGTAGAACACCTGTTGTTTGTCCACAACGTATTACAGACGATCTTGTTAATATGCTCAAAAAATACCATCCAGTGTGGTTAAATACTCATTTTAACCATTCAAATGAGGTTACTCCAGAAGCGATGGCTGCTTGTGCAAAACTCGCTGATGCTGGTGTTCCGTTGGGTAACCAAACAGTTCTTCTTCGTGGTGTTAACGATGATACACAAATTATGAAGGATCTTGTGCATAACCTTGTTCGTATGCGTGTTCGCCCTTATTATATTTATCAGTGCGACCTCTCGATGGGACTTGAACATTTCCGTACACCTGTCTCTAAAGGTATAGAAATTATTGAAAATCTTCGTGGACATACATCAGGATATTGCGTTCCTACTTTCGTTGTTGATGCTCCTGGTGGCGGTGGAAAAATCCCTGTAATGCCTAACTATGTCATCTCTCAAAGTCCTAATAAAGTTATTCTTCGCAACTATGAAGGTGTAATAACAACCTATACAGAGCCAACAGACTATCAAGACCATACTTGTGGTGTTTCACAAGAAGAAAAACATGTTGAAGGCGTCGCTTCATTGCTGCACGGCGAGACTATGTCGCTTGAACCTAACGACCTTGCCCGTAAAAAAAGACATAAAAAGTAATTTTCAAAATAAAAAACACCTTGGCGAAAATCAGTCAGGGTGTTTTTTTAATATAGGTCTATTTAACGTTTTTTGCTCCTTATGGAATTTAAAGTTGAAGATATTATATCAAAAAATGATAATTTCTTTCTGATTGCTGGTCCTTGCGTTGTTGAAAACGAAGAAATTACAAAAACTATTGCAGAAGAACTGAAATCTATTTGTGATAATCTTGAACTCCCTTTTCTATTTAAAGCCTCTTACAAAAAGGCAAATAGATCGTCGCTGAGTTCTTTTACTGGCATTGGAAACGATGAAGCCTTAGAAATTTTACGCAAAGTAAAGGATGAATTTTCGGTACCTATTGTAACTGATATTCATTCTGCAGAAGAGGCTGTTTGGGCAGCAAATGTTGCTGATGTGCTTCAAATTCCCGCCTTTCTTTGTAGGCAAACAGACCTTTTACTCGCCGCCGCTAAAACTGGAAAATGTGTAAATGTTAAAAAAGGACAGTTTATGTCTCCCGAAGCGATGCGCTTTGCGGTTGAAAAGATCAAAAATTCTAACAACAATAATGTTATGATTACCGAGCGTGGTACATCTTTTGGTTACACAGACCTCGTAGTTGATTTTCGTGGTATCAAAGCTATGAAAGAATTTGGATGCCCAATAGTACTTGACTGTACTCACTCTCTTCAGCAACCTAACCAAACTTCAGGTGTTACTGGCGGACGCCCTGATTTAATTGAGATTATCGCAAAAGCTGGTGTAGCAGTAGGTTTTGATGGTTTATTCATGGAAACACATCCTGATCCTAAAAATGCTCTATCTGACGGAGCAAATATGCTTCCTCTTGCTCAAATGAAAGAACTTCTTGAAAAGCTTCTGAGAATACGCAAAGCTATTATCTGACAATAGATAATATTAGAGAAAACTTACATTAAGTTGTATTAAAAAAGGAAATACTCCTCAAGTGGCACGATTTGTAAGATAGTGAAGTGCGGTCTATTTCATAATATTTCCCAAAATATCTCTTGTGATTTCGCGTGTTATTGTGCGCGTAGCAGCGGATGTTGTGTTTTTGACGATTTTTTCCTTAGTAGATTTAGAAGATTTTGTTTTTTTGCCGCTAACTTTATCAGACACTGCTGTTCCCACTGCCGTTGCAACAGTTGCAGTTATTGCGGTAAATATCGCTTTCAATACTTTAGAAAATATTGTATTCTTCGATTTTTTTTCAGATGTTCTTCTCTCTAATGATTTTTCATTCTTAGCAAGAGAACCAGAATCATTAGATGAAACATCGCCGTTTTCGTATTCTTTAGTTAGAATCTCGAAAGCACTGATGCTATCAATCATTGTGTCATATTTACCATAGATACTACTTTGACGAATTTTCGCATTGCGTTCCGATGGTTCTATTGGTCCTATTTTTGAAAGAGGAAATAGGATTTTTGCTTTTTGAACAACATTAGGAGCACCTTTTTCGTCTAAGAAACTTACGAGAGCTTCACCTGTTTCAAGATTAGTGATAGCATCATCAGTTTTAAATTCTGGGTTGGCTCTAAAAGTATCAGCAGCGGCGCGAACAGCTTTTTGGTCTTTAGGAGTATAAGCTCGTAAAGCGTGTTGTATTCTGTTACCTAACTGACCCAAAATTTTCTCAGGAATATCAGATGGATATTGAGTTATGAAATATATACCAACACCTTTACTGCGGATAAGTCTAATAACTTTTTCGATTTTATCTATTAATGTCTTAGAGGTATCTTCAAAAAGAGTATGTGCTTCATCGAAGAAAAAGACAAATTTCGGCATATCGAGGTCTCCCACTTCAGGAAGAGATGAATATAATTCAGAGAGAAGCCAGAGTAGAAATGTACTATAAAGTTTTGGGTTCTCAATTAGTTTATCGGCTGCGAGAACATTCATAACTCCTTTTCCATTATCTTTTTGAATAAAGTCGTGAATATTGAAACTTGGTTCTCCGAAAAAATTATTAGCACCTTGATTTTCCAATTGCAGAAGTGAACGCTGAATAGCTCCAATAGTTGCAGTAGAAATATTACCGTAAAGGGTTGTATATTCTTTTGAATGTTTAGATACAAAATCAAGAATGGCTCTCAAATCTTTCATATCCAAAATTTGTAAACCTTTGTCGTCTGCAATTTTAAAAACAATATTGAGAACTCCGTCTTGAGTTTCATTTAGGTTCAGAAGTCGGGATAAGAGTTGTGGTCCCATTTGAGATATTGTAGCCCTTATAGGGTGCCCTTGTTCTCCAAAAACATCGAAAAATATAGTTGGGCAACCATCGAATGTGGGGTTTTCTATGCCAAATTCATGCATACGTTTTTCAATAAATCCAGATAGAGAGCCTTTTTGACTAATTCCAGAAAGGTCTCCTTTCATATCTGCCATAAAGCAAGGCACACCAGCTTGTGAGAATGTTTCAGCTAAAACTTGGAGAGAAACAGTTTTACCTGTGCCAGTGGCTCCAGCTATTAAACCATGGCGATTAGCCATTTTTCCTACTATAGATATTGCACCATTATTGCAATGTGCAACATAAAGACCATTTTCGATGTTGTACATACTCAGTTGGTTTTATAATTGTTTATTTGAAGCAGTAAATTTATAAAAAGTTTGTTTAATAGATGTGATAGTGTTCAATAAAGGGTTCTATTTCGTTCACAAGAATATCCTTTTTTACAACTTTCTTATCTTTATCTAATAGGAACATAAAAGGAATGGTGCGTGTATCAAAAAGATTGTTTTCATCAATAGTTTGGTCGTAATTCCAACCTTGTAAGTAATTTAGATTTATTTCGGAAGAGTGTATGTAATTATCCCAAACCTGTGGATCGTCTTCAAAATAGATCATCACTACTGTCATTTTACCAGATTTAATAGCTTTGTTAAGAAGGTCGAAATCTTTCATTCTATTACGTACTTGATGGCAAGTTGGACAGGTAGGATGTTGAAGATATAGTAGGGTGTACTCACTGTTTATATCGTATATGGAAGTGCTATCTCCAGAAGAGGTAACAAAATTAAAGTTAGGTATAATAGAACCATTCAGGTTTTTGTCTATATAACCAAGTTCTCTTTTATGTCGTCTTTCTCTATCTTCATCTAATTTAGGGTAAGTGAGCGCATCTTTGAGCATTGCAATATATGTATGTTCAACTTTATAAGGAGATATATTTTTACCTAATATTCTTTCTAAAGCATCAAAGAAGTATTCGTAGGATGTTTTATTAACCTTGGCTTTATTTAGAGCGGCAACAACGAAAGTATCCAATTCGGGGTCGTCAAGTTGATAGATAAGATTACAGAATTCTGAAAGTTTTTCTTCTGCGATAGGTGTGTTAAATATTCTATGGTCATTAAATGTGAAATTATCGAAGAAATGTTCAATATAATATTTTTGGAAGAGTCGTCTGTTTCCAACCACATTTTCTGGAGGGTCTTGCAAATACGTAGAAGTTCCAACAATAGAACCGAGGAGGATTTTAGAGTTAGCTTTAGCAATATCTATTTGGTAATTTCGCATATCATTGTTTATTCTTCTTGCAGAAGCAGATAGAGAGTCAACGAATACTTTCAACATATATTGCGGCATAGATTTTTGTGCATCGTTGAACATCCTATTTAGAGAATCAAGTTTGCTATTAAATTTTCTGATGTTTTTAATATATTCATAATAAGCTGTATTTTCAGTAGAATTAAGAAAAGAAACATCATCATTTTTAATAGTTATTGAGAAATTTTGATTTTTCTCAGATGAGATAAGTATAACACCTACAGATGTGCTATCAGTGAGAATATTGTACATGCCAGGCAATAGTGATTTAGCATCTTTAAGAACGACATTTTTGCTGAAAGGGGCTTTTAGTACTTGAGTTGTTTGATGTTTTGCAAATCCCTTAATGAAAACAGAATCACACTCTTTATCTATGAAAGTAATTTTAATTGTTGCCTGAGAAAAGCAAAATTGTAAAGTTGCGATACAAAACAGTAAAAGCGTTATTTTTTTCATTTATTATTAGTTTAATTATTTCGGTTTGGATTCAGAAAAAAGAAGATTGTTAAATGCTTTATCAAAATATTTATAAATGTCAGAAGCGATAAGTGTTTTATAAGAGTGTTCAGAGGTGTAGGCATCTCCAGCAGCACCGTGAATATAAACACCCAACAAAGCTGCGAATTGCGGATTGAAGCCTTGCGCAAGCAGAGAAAGAAGTAAGCCAGTAAGCACGTCACCACTGCCTGCTGTTGCCATACCTGGATTTCCAGTTGTGTTAAAAAATTGAAATCCATCAGGCATGGATATTAGTGTATTGTATCCTTTTAGGATTAGTATAACAGAATATCTTGTAGCAAATTCGCGGGCTTTTTTTACTCTTTCAAAATCATTTTCAACTTTACCAACAAGTCTTTCAAACTCCTTAAAATGAGGTGTGAGTATGCTGTTCTTAGGTAAATAAGCCAATCGAGTTTTATTTTTAGCGAGAAAGTTTAAAGCATCAGCATCAAGGATGATAGGAGAAGTAACGGTGTCGAGGGTATCTTTAATAGCAGATTCCGTTTTTTTTGAATTTCCCAAACCAGGTCCTATTGCAATAGCTGTGATATTTTTAGGAAGAGAGTCCCAATTTATTTTACTTACGCAGTTTTTATCTTCATCAATATCATAAATTGCCTCAGGTAGAGAAGAGGTCATAATGGATAATACCTCCTTTGTTGAATGAACGGTTAATTTCCCCAAACCACCTCTCATAGCCGCAGTTGCACTTAATATAGCCGCGCCAGGCATTGTTGAAGACCCTGCAATAAGGAAACCATGACCATAATTTCCCTTGTGAGCATATTGGTAATAATTATTCCAATCGTTACCGAATGTTAATCTATCAACTAATTTTATCTTTGCTTTTTCAAGTAACTCTAATGGTTCCTCTATGCCAATGTCAATAATTTCAACTCTTCCAAAGTACTTATAATTCTCAGGAAGTAGTAGTCCGAGTTTTGCAAATTGTATGGTGAGAGTAATATTTGCAATGACTACATTGTTGTTAGAAGGCGTGTGTGAATCAACATAAAGTCCAGAAGGAATATCAATAGAAACTACAAAAACATTAGTTTTGTTAATGTTTTCTACAATTTCGGCATATAGCCCAGAGAGTTGTCTTGTTAATCCAATGCCAAATAAAGAATCTATGATTAAATCGTTTTGTTTAACAATTGAAAAATTAAAATTTTCAATATCTATGTAGTGAGCATTAGTGTGATGCGCAGTAATATCTTTCCAAAGTTCAATATTGTAACTATTTTCTTTAGATCTCTTTGAGGTGTTATCAGAACAATTTACTAATGTTACATTATGAGAAAAGTTGAATTTGTATATTAGTTGGCGTGCGATAACAGCACCGTCGCCACCGTTGTTACCTGTTCCACAAAAAATAAAAACATCGCAAATGCTATATAATTGGATAATAGATATAATATGCTCAGTACACGCAATTCCAGCCGATTCCATCAATAGCAAAGAAGTAATACCTGTGCTATTCATAGTAAAAGTTTCACATTCGCGAATTGTTGAAATGTTATGTACACTATTGCTTTTCATGCAAAAAACACTCTTAACTAAGATTCTTAGAATTGAATCGGCAAACATACATAAAATTTTCGAATTTTATATGTGTTGAATAAAAAAGTCAAGCCTACACACTATTTTTGCAAATCCTTTTAAGAAAAGATTATTTTTGCAACATCAAAAACAACAAGATGAAAAACGACGTGTTAGATGATAAATATTTTATGCAGATGGCTTTAGCGGAGGCGGAAGATGCTTATAGTGAAGATGAAATACCTGTTGGAGCCGTGATTGTAAGTGATGGAAAAATTATAGCGAAAGCACACAATCTAACCGAAACACTAAAAGATGTTACTGCACACGCAGAAGTTCTTGCTATAACTGCTGCAGAGAATGCTCTCGGTGCAAAATATCTTCCAGAATGTACAATTTACGTTACATTAGAGCCTTGCTTAATGTGCGCAGCAGCCATTGCACACGCCCATATTCAAAGAGTTGTTTTTGGAGCCTCAGACCCCAAAAAAGGATATTCTACTTTTCTTGATAAATTCCCTTCTAAAGCAGAAATAGTGAAAGGTGTGCTGGCTGAACAATCTGCAAAAATCCTTAAAGATTTTTTTGTAAATATAAGAAGTTAAAAAAAAGTGTATATTTGCGGTTCCACAAGTTTAAATAGTTAGAAAATGAGTGTCAAGAAAATATATTTTCATAAATTGCTTTTATTTGCTCTTTGTTTTGTGGCTATGGTAGCAACTTCTTGCCAATCATCAAAAAAAAGCACACAAAAATCATCCAAATATTCTAAACAACGCACTAAATATAAACGTCACTGGAATGCATCTACTTCAAGTAATACAACTTACTACATAAAAAAACACTACACGAAACGTCGTCCGAGTGAGGTTCCTGTGCCACCAAAACCTCCTAAAAAGAAAAAGTACAAAAACTAATTTATGAATAAAAGAGTATTTCTATACATATATTTCTCTTTGGCTATTTTTTCAAATATGTTTGCTCAAGAGAACTACGTGCGCTTTAACGTTGTGAACGATACCGCTAAAATTGAGGGAGTTATTGAAGAAGATTCCTTAGGTAATATGATAAATTCCTTTTACGATGCAAACTTTGATAATGTTGATCATGGCAATGGTATGCTTTTTACCTATTTCAATTGGATGCCAGGGTATAATTTGTATCAAAATTTTGATGTGATAACAATTCATTATAAACATCAAGGTTCTGCCGCCCGCGATACTATTGTTCTTAGTGGTTACCATCACCCTGCAAATTATCGTGTAACTTCCAACTATGGTTTCCGCCATAGAAGAATGCACCGCGGTGTTGATCTCGGTTACCCAGAAGGAACGCCAGTTTCGGCAGCTTTTGACGGAATAGTGCGAATATCCAAAGGAACAGCTAACACTGGTGGATATGGAAATTTGGTGGTTATTAGGCACGATAACGGACTTGAAACCTACTACGCCCACCTCTCTCGCCGCCTCGTTAATCCTGGACAATTAGTTAAAGCTGGAGATATTATCGGACTTGGCGGCAATACAGGACGCTCGTATGGTTCACACCTTCACTTTGAAGTACGCTATTTAGGAAACGATATAAACCCAAGTAGAATTATCGATTTTGATAATTTCAAACTTAAATACGATACTCTATATATTTCAGGTTACACGGTATCAATTCCTAATCCCACACAAGGTGTTGATAATGCCAAAACAACCACTCTAACATCTTCTCCAACCTATCATAGGGTTAGACGAGGTGAATATCTTGGTTCTATCGCACGAAAATATCATACTACCGTAGCTAAACTCAAAAAACTTAACAATCTTAGAAGCGATAATATTCGTGAAGGACAACGTTTGCGCGTACGTTAGACTATGTTCAAACGACATTTTTCTTTTATAATCATTTTTTTATTATTTCTTGAATTAAATGCTCAAGATGATAGTTTCTACGATTTTGGATTTTTAAGAAATCAAGAGATAAAAGTTATAGAAAATGACTTGTCCCTCTTTATGCCGTGGTGCGGTGGACTTAATTCTGTGCGATTTTCAGAAATTGATCTTAATTTTGATGGAAATAGTGATCTTTTTGCATTTGAAAAACATGGAAATAAAATTCTTACTTTCATAAACGATGGCGAAAAACTAATCTTTGCCCCTCAGTACTCTAAATCTTTCCCAAAACTCCACGATTGGGCAATTTTGAAAGATTATAATAACGACGGAAAACCAGATATATTTACATACGGCCTTGCGGGTATTAAAGTGTTTGAAAACAATTCAAATAATAACGGATTGAATTTTCATCTCCTTGAGAATACTTTAACGGCATATTATTATAATGGATATGTTAACTTGTATGCTTCACCAGATGATTATCCCGTAATTGATGATGTTGATGGAGACGGCAAGGTTGATGTGCTGAATTTCTATGTATTAGGAAAACATGTTCATTTTCTAAAAAATTATGCAACTGATAACCAAAGTTTTGA
>CADBTU010000108.1 GCA_902797625.1 uncultured Bacteroidota bacterium
AAAAAATAGTTTATTATGCCGATTTTTCACTTTAAAAACAACAATATTCTACATCAAATTTCTCGCATATCGAGAAATAATGTTATGGGCTACCTTCGCAAGGCCTATAGCAGAACTGGTGAGCTTATATTATTTCTCGTTCTATTCTTAGGATTTTTCGTAGGATTATCACTCAAGATGGGCCTACCTAATATGCTCAACACCTTTATGAACACCGCATATAAGTTACTTATTGACACTGTTTTTTACATAATGGCTATTACTGTCATGACTGGTGCTATAAGCAAGTTATTTGTTGAATTTGGCGTTGTAATTTTGTTAGAAAAGATGCTTAAACCACTAATGAAGCCTTTATACAATCTTCCAGGTGTTGCATCTTTAGGTGCTGTTATGACATTTTTGAGCGACAATCCAGCTATTATTACTCTATCGAAAGATAAAACATTTAGCAAGTTTTTTAAGCAATATCAAATAGCCTCACTCACAAACTTCGGAACCTCTTTTGGTATGGGGTTGGTGGTTGTAGCCTTCATGACTGGGCGCGGCTACGGCACGGGAGCTCTCATTGGCTTAGCAGGCGCATTTATCGGTAGTATTGTCAGCACCCGTTTAATGCAACGGTTCACACTTAAACAATACCCAGAATTGAATTCACCTATGGCAATCACTGATATAGACGATAGCTACGATACTAAACTACAACCTAACAAAAAAACTCAAGAAGATGAAAAACAGGGGGCGTTCCTCCGCACCCTAAATGCTATGCTTGACGGAGGAAAAAGTGGTGTTGAAATAGGGTTGTCTATTATACCTGGTGTTCTTATCATTTCAACAATTGTTATGATGATAACCTTCGGTCCTTCTTCCGAAACAGGATACTCTGGTGCCGCCTACGAAGGTATTCCATTATTACCCTGGTTAGCCTCAAAAGTAGATTTTCTGTTTGAATGGCTGTTCGGTTTTACACATCCTGAACTCATAGCTTTCCCTATTACTGCATTAGGAGCTGTTGGGGCTGCCATTGGATTAGTACCTGCCTTTGATGCTTCTGGTTTTATCGACAACAATGCTGTTGCTGTTTTCACCGCGATGGGCATGTGTTGGAGCGGTTATCTTAGCACTCATACTGGTATGCTCGACTCTTTGGGATTTCGCCCGCTTATCTCTAAAGCCATCAGCGCACACACTATCGGCGGACTTATAGCTGGAATTTCAGCTCATTGGCTGTATGTCTTATTTTCGCTGATTTAACGAACCTTTATTTTCATCTCGCAGTTCTTACAATCAAACTCTAAGTCAAATTTTTGCTTTCCTGAAATAAGTTGCAAAGGTCGCGGTGGTGGACATTTGCCGCTTTCCCGACTGCACCAACCTAATTCATATCTTATACAGTATTTGCAAGTCATAACAGACTTCCCTGCGAAATCGCGTGTCTTATCTAAACCATACTCTATCTGTCTTGCTCCGAAATCTTCATAAACCTCTCTGTGTTTTTCGTTGATTATATTTTTCAAATAATCTACGCTATCAAAAATCTTCTCCGAATTGTATTCCGAATTACTATTTAATGGTCTAAAATGTTCAATACGCTTTTTAATAAGTAAATCTATTATATCGCTTTTCAGTTTATTAACAAAACCAGAGTGTATAAAATATCTATTGTCAACTTTTATTCTTCGGGCTATAAAATAGGTATTGCCTAATTTTGATAAAGCTTCATAAAGTGTTTTTTCTATCTTTTCTTGCTTTAAAGCAAACTCAAAAGAATGTTTATCAGATATTTGTACCTCAACTCCGTCTTCATCTTGAACAGTGATACTATATTTATTTTCATCAACTATAAAACTTATATCGATCTCAATTTTTCGTTCTGCGGTTTTTCCTTCAAGAATCTTCTCAAATTTCTTATCAATATTTCTATATAAATCCACTTCTGAAAAATAGGGCAAAGCTTTGTGAGGATATATTCTATCATCCACAACTTTATTAACCTGAAAACCAACCAATTCACCACTATTATCAACAAAACAAAGGCCATCACCGTTAGAAATTTCATCTTTACCTTTGTAAAAATATAAACTATTCAAACAGATGAGTTTGCCTATTTTTTCACCTTTTGCTTTTGGAGTATCAAACGAAGCAATTTTTTCTCGCTTTGAATTGATAAAATAAGAAGTAAATCCTCTATTAAAACTCTTTTTTTCATCAGGAGTAAAGAAAAATACAGTTTTTCCACTACTGCTACGAGACTTTGAATTATTTTCGTTGAGATAGCTATCTATTTTCTCTCGATAGAAAGCAGTGATGTTTTTCACATAATACTCATTTTTCAAACGACCTTCAACTTTAAAAGAGACTATTCCCGCAGAGACCATCTCACCAATAAAATCAGCGCGGCACATATCGTGAAGGGAAAGTAAATATTTATTGGAAACAAGTTTTTTACCATTTGCATCCAACAAATCGAAACGTGTGCGACATATCTGCGCACATTCACCACGATTCCCACTTCTTCCTGATAACATTTGACTAATGTAACATTGTCCGCTATAGCTTACACACAACGCCCCGTGAATAAAAGCTTCAAGTTCTACACTAGAACTACTCCTAATTTTCTTAATATTTTCCAAATCTGTTTCACGCGCAAGCACAACACGTGAAAAACCAAGTTTCTCTAAAAATAGTACTCTTTCGAGGGTATTGTTATGGCATTGTGTACTCGCGTGAAATGTTATCGGTGGCAAATCTAACTTTAATACTCCTAAATCTTGAATCAAGACAGCATCAACACCTATTTCATAAAGCGAATATAATAACTTTTGAACAGAATCTAAATCAGCATCAAAAAGTAAAGTATTTACTGTTACGTGCACTTTTGCACCAAAAATATGAGCATAATTCACAAGTGCCTCAATATCTCGAAGTGAATTAGTAGCTGCCTGTCGGGCACCAAAGGCAGGTGCTCCAATGTAAACTGCATCAGCTCCGTGGTTGATAGCAATTTTCCCGCATTGCAAATCGCGGGCTGGTATTAGTAATTCAATCTTATTCAACAAAACGTTGTGCTTTTAATGGAAAATATTCTGCTAACTCACCAGAATAATAAAAATCATTACATATCACACCAAAGGTATATACTTCATCTCCTACGTTTATGTGCGACCCCCCGCACTGCGGATTCGGTCCTGGCTTAGATGCTGCAAAACCTAAATTAAAAAGCGTAAACAATATGTCTGGACGATTTTGAATTTCATAGCCTGAACGACGCCACTGAAGCATTGTCTGATGTAAGATACATCCTGTATAAATGTAAGAATAGAGATGATTGCTGTAATTTGTTAGTCTATTGATTCGCTCATTTGTTATGTCATCTGTCTGAAAATCAAGAATATGTTCATATTTCTTACCCATATAGAATATTGAAGCAGTATCAACTAAATTCTGTTCCACTTTCATGGCAGTAAAGTCTTTTATTCCATTAACTCCCAATGAAAATTGAGATTGCACAGAAAGTACTTTCATAGGACCAAGATAGCGTTTAAACATTTCTCGTTTACTGTTAAAAAGTCGAACTTGCTCACCGACTAAACAAGCTACGATCATTCGGGGTTCCACACCTGTTAGTCGTGCAGCCTCTTCAATAACAGCTGTATCGCGCAAGATAGCACCTTTTAAAGCGAGCCAAGCTGTATCGTTCATCCATGAAATAAGATTCTTATCATTATTTGAGATATTTTGAGTTTTGAAATTCCGATTTATATTATCAAGCAGAGAATAATAAGAGTTACTTTTAGGATCGTCTTTCATATACATTTCTGCAGCGAACAACATCTCCTTAACCGCGGTAGGTCGATCACTACATTGTGCCGCTTTGAAAATTAAATCTGCGTTTTTAGGATAAAAATTTCTTAAAACAGCTATTGAAAGATAATCCGAAAGAATCTCACCTCGACCATAAAAAGTATCTCTATACATCTCATTATAAGTATTATTTGAGAGATAACGATTGTTTTTATCTACTCCCCCTCTATTCTTAGTAAAACCCATTTCATAAAACGCCCAAGCTCCAATTATCGCAAATCCTACTAATGCAAATAGATGAATAAAAACAAGATATATTTTACCTTTTACCTTGAGGTATTTCCATAACTTTGCAAAACTAATCTTTTTTTTAGAAACTCTTTTGGAAATATTCTCCGAAGATTTTGTCTGAGTTTTCATCTCAATATTCGACTGAAAATAATAATAATATTTTGATTATGTGATACTTATAAACAAAAATAGACACAATATAATCAGCAGCGAAATTATTATTTTTTTCGTATTTTCGCGATTTTATAAATTTTTAACGAACGTTAAACTTCAAACCTGAATATTCAGTCAACAACATTCTATTTTTAATATTTTTTTAATAAATAAGATTAAACCAATGACTAAGACGACACTAAACAAAGTGCTAAAATTTTCACTAACATTCGCAATATTGTTCTATATAGCAAACGTAATAGCTCAGCCACCTGGCGGAGGTCATCCAGGAGGCCGCTATCCTGGGGGAAGACCACCAATGGGAGATCGCAACAATTGGTATCAAGAGCAAAACAACAATAACTATAACACCGTTAAGCCAAAAAAGAAGGTTCGTGAGGGTTCTACTTGCAAAGTTGTAGGATTGCTTAGAGACTCTATAGCTGGAACTCCACTCGCATACGCCAATGTAGCAATTCTTGATGCCGAAGATTCACTTCTGATAAAAGGAACATCAGCAAATTCAAACGGCTATTTTGAACTTGATGGTATTCCACAGGGCGGTTGCTTACTTCGTATCTGGACTTTCAACTATACTCCACGACTCGTTCCTTTCAAAGTCAGCAACAATACTAACTTAGGCACCATACGACTTATGCCTATTTCAACATCTTTGGGCGAAGTTACAATAAAATCTGAAAAACCTATTTATGCTATGGATGGTGAAAAGCTCGTTTATAACGTTAGTGAAGATCCTTCTATACAAACAGGAACTTCAGAAGATGCACTTCAAAACGCTCCAGGCGTGGAGGTTGACGTTGAGGGAAATATCACATTGCGCGGTGTTTCAAGCGTTGAAATTTGGATAAACGACAAGCCTTCCAAACTAACAGAAGAAAACCTGAAAACATACCTTCAAACTCTGCCAGCAAACGCGTTAGAACGCATTGAAACCATAACAAATCCATCAGCAAAATATGCAACAGAAGCTGAAGCTGTTATCAATATCATAACATCTGCTCACGTAAAAAGTAACCAATTCGTAAGTTTTGGAATCAATGGCTCTAATCAACCATTTATTTCCCCTTGGATTAGTTATATGTGGACTAAAGACAAAGTAAGTTTAAACCTCTTCGTGTCTGGTCGTTATAGTAATCGTAAAAACGCCTCTGAAGTTAATTCATACAAGCGTCAAGATGCCGTTTTAAACGGAGAAATCATCCCTAACGCCTATGATACTACTTGGGAATCCCACACTTCACAAAACGACATCAACAAAAATGGTAGTGGAAATTTCTTCCTTGGCGTAAACTACGAGATAGATTCTACTAACGAACTATCTTTTGATTGCGGAGGATTCTACAATTACAGCGGAAGTACTCTTTTTAAATCTCAAGATCAAACATACTATAACCTTGACAATGAACTTTTAGGCCCCATTCAATACATCGACAGCACTAATAGCAGAACCAAAGGTATGTCTATTTTTAGCCATTTCGGTATTGATTACACCAAAAAATTTGATAAAAAAGGGCATAATTTAAAAATTGGACTAAACTCACGCTTTTCTCACAATGCAAGCGAACAGTGGTACAACAGATTATACGACACTTATTACGACTTAAACGAACACCGCTATTTGCTTACAAAGAATTTTCGATACGGAGCCGATTTAGATGCGAGATATAATAGACCTTACAATGAAAACGGTGAGATGAGTTACGGACTTCGTGGCAGCCATTTTCAAATGAATAATGATTATAAACGTTATAATGATACTATTGGTAACCTAATAGACTCTTTACGAACCTATCATTTCAACGGAGGAGAAACCAACGTTAAAGCAGACGTTAACTGGACACATCGTTGGGGCGGATTCACGCTTAGCACTGGTATAGGTTTAGGTGTCCATCGCGATGCTTTTGAATATATCAGCGATATGCCATTCGCAGATTCTAACGTCCACTATGTTTTTACTGCAAATCCTTCTGTACATCTCTCGTATCGCACTAAAAGTATGCACAATATTAAACTTAACTATTCTATGCGTATGTCTTCACCTGATGAAGAAGATATTAGCACATTCCGACGTTATGGTGAAAACAACTACTCTACAGGTAATCCTAACGGACTTAAAAGTGCTCTCACCCACAGTCTTGAAGCTGGATGGCAAAAATATTTTAATAGATTCGGTAACATTGGAGTAGAACTTTATGGAAGACTTAGTAACAACCAAATTAGCTCACTCACCGATTCTGAATACGATCAATACTTAGACCGTATTATCAGCTATTCTATGCCTTACAACATAGGAACATCTTGGCGTTATGGAGCATCTTTAAACACAACCTATCGACCAACAGGGTTTATCAATCTTCGTTTGTATGCTAACGTTTATGATTACGGCTACAAAATGGAATACAACCGTAATGGTGTATATCAAATCGACAAACGCGACAAATGGTCGTGGAGCGTACGCCTTAACTTCTGGGCAAAAGCTTTCGATTGGCTACAAATCACAGCCTCAGGTCATTATAACTCGCCACGACTCAGCTTGATGAGTGAAAGTAAAGCCCGCTACTCCTTGAATTTTGGATTACGTAGCGACCTCTTCAAACGCAAATTATCAATATTTGTAAATGTTCAAGACATCTTCAACTGGGGCGGTCGTTATGGCTCTGGCTCTATAAATACTAATCCATACTTCCTTAGCGATAATACTAACAAAATGCTCAATAGTCGTTATATTTCTGCTGGTATTACTTTGCGCTTCGGTAAAATGGAACTCGAAAAGAAAGCCCAAGCAGGAGAAAATGAAACTGGCGACACTTTGTAAAAAACTGTGATATGAAAATCGCTATTTTAGGCTACGGCAAAATGGGACACCTGATTGAAAAAGTTGCTATTAAATCAGGTTATGAAATTACTGTTATAATTGATAACGAAGATGATTGGATTAGAAAAATTGATGATTTTCAGAAAGTTGATGTCGCTATCGATTTTTCTATGCCTTCTGTAGCAGTAAATAATATCAAAAGAACTTTGAAACTCAATATTCCTATAGTTATAGGAACTACTGGATGGCTCGACAATCTTAATGAAATTGAGACAGAGTGTAATAATAAATCTGGAAAAATTCTCTACGGTGCTAATTTCAGTATCGGGGTGAATATTCTCTTCAAATTAAACAATCATCTAACTAAACTAATGAATAATTATAGTAATTATCAAGTCTCAATGCGTGAAATTCACCATATTCATAAAAAAGATGCCCCAAGTGGTACAGCTATCCACATCGCACAAAACATCATCAACAACAGTAAAAACCTTGATAATTGGAAACTTGTTAACGACACTTACGAAAATAACAACAATAATATTATCCCTATAACTGCGGTTCGTAAAGACGACATTCCTGGAACACACGAAATTTTCTGGACTTCAAATGTTGATCAGATTGAGATAAAACACACTGCTTATAGTCGTGAAGGCTTTGCTCAGGGTGCTATTCTCGCTGCTCGGTGGCTATTAGATAAGCCTTGTGGTATCTACGAGTTTAGTCAAATTTTTGACAATATACAATAAAACAACATTTTTTTCGTTGTCATTGCTAATAAAATAATTACAAATCATAATATTTACAGATGTACCTTTCCAGTATCACACTCACCATTTTACTTATTATCAGTTTCATAGGCTGGCAAATTGGCTTATGGGGAATTTTCAAAAAAGCAGGTATTAAACCTTGGATTTCTCTCATTCCTCTCTACAATATCTGGCTTTGGATTATCAAAGTTATTGGTAGAAAATGGTGGTGGATGGTACTATTTTTGATTCCTTTTTTAGGAATTTTTATGTTTTTCTATATCATTTGGGAAACTATTCGACAATTTAACAAAGACAACTATATTCCTCTGATTTTCGGAACTGCATTTTTTCCTCTTTACCTTCCATATCTTGGGTTTTCAAAAAAAGAGCAATACATCTCCCCTGAACATCTTGAGAAAAAAGAAAAATCAGCTGCACGTTCTTGGGGTGATGCTATAATTTTCGCTGTAGCAGCAGCCTACATTATTCGCGCTTGCTGGTTTGAGCTCTACACTATCCCCACCTCATCGATGGAAAGTTCTTTAATGATTGGAGATTTTCTTTCTGTTAGCAAAATAACATACGGCGTGCGCGCTCCTCAAACTCCTGTAGCCATACCTTTTATACATAACAAACTTCCTCTAACCAAAGCAACAAGATCTTACTCTGAGATTATAAAACTTCCTTATCTTCGCACTAAAGCCCTCAAACCTATTAAACGTAACGATGTGGTGGTTTTCAATTACCCAGATGGAGATACTGTGGTGGCTGAACGACAAGCTGAAAGTTACTATGCAATAGTTCGCGAATTTGAAGCTATGCTCAACCCTAACGCATCTGTAGCAGAAAAAAATTCTGTATATGCACGTTACTCTCCTGAATTTATTAGCAAAATGCTTTCTAAATACGGTGGAAATTATAAATTTGGTAACGGTCGTGCTGCCGTTTGGAATGAATATCAAGTTATTGCTCGACCTGTTGATAAACGCGAAAATTATGTAAAACGTTGCATCGCAACACCTGGTGACGTTCTTCAAATTATCGACCGCCAAGTTTATATCAATGGACAAAAAGCTACTAACCCTGATAGATTGCAATTCGCTTGCTTAGTTTCTCACCCTAATGGATTTCAACTCTCTAACAAAGACAGAAAATCATTGAATATCAATGAAGAGGATATTCAACAAGTGGATTTGAATAGATTCATATATAGATTGAATTCTAAACAACAAGAACTAATTAAAAAGAAAGGCTACGATATAGTGATCCTATCCGAAAAAGAAGGCGAATATTCTTCAGACATTTTTCCTCACGACTCTAATTTCAAATGGAATAAAGATTTCTTCGGTCCTCTTACTATTCCCGCTAAAGGTACTACTGTGGATATTTCTATTGACAATATAGCTCTCTATGAAAAGGTAATCCATAATTACGAAGGTCACTCTATTAGCATTAAAGATGATAAAGTGCTTATAGATGGAAAAATTGCTAACTCTTACACCTTTGCTATGGACTATTATTTTATGATGGGTGATAATAGACACAACTCCGCTGATTCCAGATTCTGGGGTTTTGTTCCAGAAGACCATATTGTAGGTAAAGCCTCTATTGTATGGCTTTCCCTTGATAAATTCAAAAATTGGGGCGACAAAAGAAAAATTCGCTTTAACAGAATGTTTAAAAAAATAAAACTTTAACCGAGAACTACATCTGCAAGCTTACAAACTATGGAAGGCGCTTTACCTTTCTTGCCTATCACTAAAAAAGAGACTGATTTTTTAGGGTGGGATTATGTAGATGTTATAATTGTGAATGGTGATGCTTACGTTGACCATCCTTCATTTGCAGGTGCTGTTATAGGTAGAATTTTAGAACGTGAAGGCTTAAGAGTTGCTATGATTCCTCAACCAAATTGGCAAGACGATCTTCGCGATTTTAAAAAATTTGGCAAACCACGACTCTTTTTTGGTGTTACCTCTGGAAATATGGATTCTATGGTGAACCATTACACTGCCAACAAAAGATTACGCAGTGATGACGCCTATACTCCTGGAGGTAAACATGGGTTCCGCCCAGATTATGCAACTACTATTTATTCGCAAATTCTTCGCAAACTATACCCAGATACTCCTATCGTAATAGGTGGCATTGAGGCTTCTATGCGTAGATTATCTCATTATGACTATTGGAGTGATACTCTAAAACCTTCAATACTATTGGAAAGCGAAGCCGATGTTCTAATCTACGGAATGGGAGAACGCCCTATAGTGAAGTTGGCACAACTCTTCAAAAATAGTAATTGGAAAGAACATCTCTCTGAATGTCAGCAAATTGCTTATATAGATAAAAACATTGAAAAATATAAATCTCTAAATCCTATCGTTCTCCATGATTATCATGAAGAACTTAAAGATAAAAAAAGATATGGTGATGATTTTGTTTTAATAGAAAAAGAATCTAACAAAAGAACACAACGTATTATAATTCAACCTTATAAAGATAAATTTGTAATAATAAATCCTCCTTTTCCAGTAGCTACAGAAGAAGAGATGGATAGTTTTGCCTTGTTTGATAGGATGAGTAATGCTCCACATCCAAAATATAAAAAACGTGGCGATATACCCGCCTTTGAAATGATAAAAAACTCTATCACTATACACCGCGGTTGCTTCGGAGGCTGCAGTTTCTGCGCTATTGCTGCCCATCAAGGCAAACATATATCTTCTCGATCTGAGAAATCAATTCTTGATGAAGTTGCTAACTTAGTAAAAAGGGACTATTTCAAAGGACATATCAGCGACCTCGGCGGTCCATCTGCTAATATGTATAAAATGCATGGCCTTGATATTAAAAAGTGTGAAAAATGCAGCAAAGCCTCCTGCCTCGTTCCTAAAAAATGCCCTAACCTCCAATTTAATCATAAACCTATTACTGAATTATATCAGAAAGTTGATGATATTCAAAATGTTAAACACATCACTATAGGAAGTGGAATACGATACGATATGTTATTAACCGATAATAATAATGAACGTAATGCTTTCGGATTAGATGATTACCTGCGTCAAGTTGTTCGCCATCATGTCTCTGGCAGACTAAAAGTTGCACCAGAACACACTGATTCTGAAGTTCTTGAACTTATGCGAAAACCTTCTTTTCACCACTTCATTAAATTTTTAGAAAATTTTAATAGTGAGAATAAGAAATGTGGTAAAAATCAGCAACTGATTCCATATTTCATCGCTTCTCACCCTGGATGTACTATAAATAAGATGAACGAACTATGTAAAATTACTCGTAAATTCAATCTTAAAACTGAACAAATTCAAGATTTTACTCCTACTCCTATGACTTATGCAACAGCAATGTATTTTTTAGGATACGACCCTTACACAAATAAAAAAATACACGTAGCAAAAAGTAAGCAAGAACGCGCCGATCAACATATATTCTTCTTCGCTGAAAAAAAAGAAAATAAACAGAGAATCAAACAATTACGTAAGAATAAAAATCCTTAGTTCTAATATTCTTTTTATTCCAAAATTCTAAGGTGAATAATATCAAATTTAGTATAGTTTTTTTGAGTATTTTTGCGCCTAAAATTAAAATATAATGTCCAAAGTAAAACTTTCACTAATATTATTATCACTGCTTTTTTTTATTTCTTGCACAAAAGTAGAGAAAAATTATTATCCAAACGGAGCTATTCAATCTATAATACACTACAAAGGCAATAAGGAACACGGAAAGAGTGTATATTTTTACAATCATCCTAACACTGTAGAAATCGAAGTTGAAATGCGCAACGGCAAGCGCAATGGCCAATTTCGTAGATATTTTATCAACGGATATTTAGATACTCAATGCACATATAAAGACGACCTAATTGAAGGTTGTGAAATTATGTACCTCGCAAATGGTACAAAAACTCAAATTACAAATTACAAAGACGGCAAGAAAAATGGTCCGCACACCGCCTTTCATATTGATGGTAGTGTGAAAATTGAAGGTGGATTCGTAAATGATATGTTTGATGGAGATTGGAAATTTTATGATGAACGCGGAGTATTAGTTGGGGAAGGAAAGTTTGAAAATGGTACAGGCTCCGTGTCATCCTATTATCCAACAGGAGAGTTAGAGCGAATCACTCACTTTGCTAACAATCAAAAAGATGGTAAAGAGACTTTTTATACCACTTCTGGACAAATATACAAGGAAATAGAATTTAAAGCTGATAGAATAATAAACGAGAAAATTGATTCAACGTTTGTAAGTAACTGATGAGAAAGAGTTTTACATTGATATTGCTATTCTTGCTGTCGCTTCCGTGCGTCTATTCTCAAGGTGAACGTAAGATTCGCTATCGGGCTGATATGGGATATTATGACGAAATTTTTCTTCCTGGTGCGCAGCGACTTATCGGCAATGTGAAATTTGCTCAAGACAATGTAATTGGATATTGCGATAGCGCTTATCTCTACGATGCTGATAATTATATTATCGCTTTCGGCAATCCTGTAAAAATCACTGTTGGCGACTCTGTAGTTATTTTCGGTAAAAACGCAACATACGATGGTAACGAGCACATTGCATCAATAGAAAACAACGTAAAACTTGAAAAAGGATTAGCGTATCTGCTAACAGATAGTCTATTTTTTAATCTCAACACAGATTGCGGATATTATAACTCTGGCGGAACAATATACAACGGAGAAGATACACTTTATAGTTTAATTGGTAGATACTTCACACGCTCCGATAACGCTTATCTAAATAATGATGTTCTTCTTCGAAGTAACGACTACAAAGCCTTCTGCGATTCTCTAAGATACAACACCATAGAAAAAACTGCTTATTTCATATCCCCAACAAAAATGATTGGAAAGGATAACGAAATATTTACTACAAACGGATTCTATAACACTGAAACCAACAAAACTATTCTTTCTGGGCAAGTTCGCTTAGTTGACAAAAATCAATCCTTGCTTGCCGATAGTGTGTTTTACGACAAAAATCTCCGTTTTGGTAGAGCTTGGTATAACGTTACCTACATTGACACTTCTAACAATATTATTGTTAAAGGCAATTATATGGAACACCACGAAAACGGAGGAACTTCTATAGTTACTGATAGCAATATGTTAGTAATTATTGATGAAAATAGAGATTCTCTATATCTACATTGTGATACTCTCTTAGTTGATTTCGACACATCTGGTAACGTTGTTCTTTTTAGAGCTTTTAACCATGCTAAATTCTTTCATAAAGATATGCAAGGCGCCTGCGATTCCATCTCATACGTTGTGGCAGACTCTACTCTAACGATGTTCCATAACCCTGTTTTATGGACAGATAACTACCAAATGACAGCCGACACAATACGTTTCTCAAGCATAGATTCAACAAAATCGAAAATTGAGTTATCTAACTCTGGATTTATCATAGGTGGAATCTATCAAGCCACAGAATTTAATCAAATTAAAGGATTGAATATTGTTGGATATATAGAAGATAAGCACTTGAAAAGTGTAGATATTGATGGTAACGCCGAATGTGTTTACTTTCTTCAAGAAGAAGATAGTACACTTGTTGGAATAAACACTTCTATAACAAGTAGAATGTTTATAATGTTAGATAGTAATCAAATCCATCAAATTAGATATTATGATGCACCCGATGGACAAATATTTCCTGATGAACAGATTCACGAAAACGAAAGAATATTAAAAGGTTTTATCTGGTTAGATGAATATAGGCCATATAAATATGAAGACATTTTCACAAAACCAATAATCAGAAACAGACGCAACAACGATGAAAATTGACGCTATTATTTTTGCAACCTCAAATAAAAACAATATACAATGAAAAAAATAAGTTTTAGCATTCTCATTTTAAGTATAATAATTATGCTTACCTCTTGTCATCAAAAAAATAAAATTGAGTCTGTCATATACCCAGAGACCAAAAAATGCGATACCATAGACTACTACTTCGGTACTGCAGTACCTGACCCTTATCGCTGGCTCGAAGACGACTACTCTGAAGAAACAGCTAACTGGGTAAAAGCGCAAAACTCTGTAACACAAAAATTTTTGTCGCAGATTCCATATCGTAATCAGATGAAAAAACATTTGATGGAAATTATCAATTACCCGAAAGAGAGTGCACCGTATAAAAAAGGCCAACGTTATTTTTTCTATCGCAACGACGGCTTACAAAACCAAAGCGTACTATATTACAAAAACTCCTTAGACTGCGAGGTAGTGGAATTACTCAACCCAAACAAACTATCCGATGATGGCACTGTTGCCCTCTCGGCTATAGGTATTTCAGATGATGGCAACTATATAGGCTATGCTATCTCGCGTAACGGTAGCGACTGGCAGGAAATCTACGTCAAGAATATAACCACTGGCGAAGTGCTGAGCGACCATCTCGTTTGGGTTAAATTTTCAGGCATCGCCTGGAAAGACGACGGCTTCTTCTACAGCCGCTTTCCCGAACCTAAAAACGAACTCTCTGGCGTGAACGAAAATGGTAAACTTTATTATCATAAAGTAGGCACCGACCAAAAAGACGATAAGTTAGCATACGAAGATTGTACCAATCCTAATCTTAGCTTTTCAGCCGAAGTAGTCAACAAACGTTATCTTGTGATTTATGGCAGCGAATCAACATCTGGCAATTGCTTTTATTTCAAAGATTTAGACAAAGAAAACAACTCTTTTGTTAAGGTTGTTAGCAATTTTGAAAATGATTATTCTGTAGTGGATGAAATAGATGGCCATTTCATTGTGATGACTAATCACGATGCACCTGAATACAAAGTCATCAGTATTCCGATAGACAACCCTGCACCATCCAAATGGAAGGACCTAATTCCTGCATCAGACAAGGTGCTCACTAACGTTAGCCACATCGGTAAACGTTTAATTGTTAATTACACCAAAGATGCCCACTCACTCGTAAAGATTTTCAATGAGAACGGTAAATTTCTCGGAAACCTCGACAACGAAGTTATTGGTACTATCAGCGGCTTTGATGGTGAATCTGACGACACCGAAACATTCTATACTGTAACCTCCTATATCACGCCTGCCACTATCTACAGATACAATATCGATCAGAACAAATCTACACTCTACAAAAAATCAGAAATCAATTTTGATTCTGACGAATACATTACAGAACAGAAATTTTTCGCTTCAAAAGATGGCACCAAAGTACCAATGTTCATAACCCACAAAAAGGGCATCAAAATGGACGGAAGCAACCCCACTTTGCTTTATGGTTACGGAGGTTTCAACGTATCTCTCACACCAGGATTTAGCGCAACACGTATCGCCTGGTTAGAGCAAGGCGGCGTACTGGCGGTAGCTAATCTGCGCGGCGGCGGCGAATATGGCAAAAAATGGCACGAGGCTGGTACGAAGATGATGAAGCAGAACGTATTCGACGACTGCATTGCTGCAGCAGAATTTCTGATTGCGCAAGGTTATACCAGCAATGACAAACTTGCGCTACAAGGCGGATCTAATGGAGGACTATTGGTAGGTGCTGTTATTAACCAGCGTCCCGAACTCTTTGCCGTAGCCATTCCTCAAGTTGGCGTTATGGATATGTTACGCTATCATAAATTTACTATAGGCCGCTATTGGGCAATAGATTACGGCACCAGCGAAGATAGCAAGGAAATGTTCGAATACTTATACAAATACTCACCTATGCACTCTATACAAAGCAACAAAAAATATCCATCTATTTTAATAACCACCGCCGACCACGATGACCGCGTTGTTCCTGCACATTCGTTTAAATACGCAGCAGCCTTGCAAAACAGCAACATCGGCAATAAACCACACCTTATTCGCGTTGAGAGCAATGCAGGACACGGCGCCGGCAAACCTCTTGATAAGACCATAGAAGAAGCCGTTGACATCTTCTCGTTCATCTTCTTTAACATGGGCGTAGAAGTGAAATACAAATAGCGTCTATTTTAAATTATTACTGTCCGCTAAAAATAAAAAATGAATTTTCTACAACCGTAACCCTCTGTAAATCAGAGTGAACAATTTCTACTGACAAATCCAAGCCCCCCCCTGAAATTAGAATTCCAACTATTTTCGAAATTGTTTTTGGTTCAGGAAGAATACCTGGTTTTGTTGAACGACTTTTGTTTTCATTGTTTATTAGTTGATTTCTTTGGAGCCATCTGCGTCCCGCAGATGGTCATGTGCGGAGCAGAGCGGGAGCTTTTTTTCTGAACCGAACATATATTGCAGTTAGATCTTATAACGGCATAATGACGATTTGCTACAAAAATTTCCTTTTTAGGTTTTAGCGGACAGCAATACTTCCGAATAAACAAAACACGAGTCCGACTAAAAATCACTTTTTAGTCGGACTCGTGTTGTTAAAATTTTATTCTTGCATCCCCAAAAAACTATAACGGTTATTTAGGGATAGTCAATACTAATAATTTACTATTTCAAATCAGCAGTTTTCGCATTTTTATCTTTCTTAAGAGATAGTAAATCGAATGCTAATGGATTAGAAACGAAAATACCAGAATATGTACCAAATGCGATACCGAGGAACATTGCAAAAATAAATCCGCGAATAACTTCACCACCAAAGATAAAGATAACGAGCAATGTTACCAAAGTAGTCAAAGCGGTATTAAAGTTACGTCCTAAAGTTCCGTTGATAGCCGCATTAAAATTATCGTAATTAGTACGTTTCGGGTATAAAGTCATATTTTCGCGAACACGATCAAAAATTACAACAACGTTATTGATAGAGTAACCTATCACTGTAAGAATTGCTGCTATAAAATTTTGATCTATTTCCATAGTAAACGGCATAATCTTATACAGTAAAGAGAACATACCGATTGTTAGGAAAGAGTCGTGGAACAAAGCAAAGACGCCAGCCATACCAAACTGCCAGTTTCTAAAACGAATAGCAATGTAGATAAATATCAGCACCAAAGATGCCAATACTGCCCAAATTGCATTTGTAAGCAACTCGCGAGCCACTGTAGGTTGAATCTTAGATGAAGATTGAATACCACGAACATCATTAGTAAGATGTGTAAAGTCGTATTCTGATAAATCTTTCTTCGCATAGAAACCTTTTAAAGCATTATAGAGTTTTTGCTCACAAAGAGCGTCATCTTTAACATCGTTGCTTTCGATTCTGAAATTAGTTACGATACGGACTTGATTGTTACTACCGAAAGTTTTAACTTCAGGAGAACCGCCAAACTCTTTAATTATTGCTTCACGAACATCCTTAGTTGCAACATCCTTATCGAAACGAACAACATAACTTCTACCACCAGTAAAATCAACACCAGGTTGCAACTTTAGTGTTAAGAAAGATATTATAGAAACAAGCATCAAAGCTGCAGAAATACCATAACATACTTTTCTAAATTTCAAAAAGTCGAAGCGAGTATTAGTAAATGCAGCGAGAGTCATTGAGTTACCAACTGTAAACTCTTTACCTTTCTTCAAGCGAGTTTCAATAATAATTCTTGACACAAGAATTGCCGTAAATAGCGATGATAGGATACCAATGATAAGAGTTGTTGCAAAACCTTGGATAGGTCCAGAACCGAAAATATAAAGAACAATAGCAGTTATCAATGTTGTGATATTACCATCGAGGATTGCTGAATATGAGTGTTTAAAACCTTCATCAATTGCCACGCGTATACCTTTACCTGCGCGCAATTCTTCTCTAACACGTTCATATATAATCACATTAGCATCGACGGCCATACCTAATGTCAGAACTATACCAGCGATACCAGGCAATGTTAGAACTGCACCCATTGAAGCTAAAATACCTATGATGAAGAACACATTCAGTAGCAATGCTAAATCCGCAACCATACCAGCACGGTTATAATAGAATATCATATAAAGTACTATCAATAGGAACGCTCCCAAGAACGAGAAAAGACCCGAACGAATAGACTCTTTACCTAATGTTGGACCAACGATTTCCGATTGTACTATGTTCACAGCTGCTTCAAGGTTACCAGAGTTGAGAACTGTTGCAAGGTCTTTGGCTTCCTCAATGCTAAAGTTACCTGAGATTTCAGAATTACCATTTGGAATTTCAGATCTTACTGTTGGTGCAGAATATACAAATTGGTCGAGAACAATAGCTATGCAAGTGAGTTTATTATTGCTATTATTAGCAGCTTCGCGAGTAATCTTACGCCATTCATCAGCTGCTTGGTCTTCCATAGACATAGTAACAACAACGCGGTTGTTTTGGTCAACATCTTGACGAGCTGTGCGAACCACACGATTACCACCGATAGTTTCTGAACTCAACAGTGGACCAAAACGTTCATTCTTTCTCTTAAGAGGATAGAGAGGATAAGCATTACCATACTCTTTTTCAGGAGAACCCCAATAGAAAACAATATTAGGATCAGCAAGTATTTTTTGAAGTTCAGGAAGAAGTTTATCAACAACAGGAATATCAGATTCCTTAAAGTAAGCAACGGCAATACCACCATTAAACATCACAGCGGCATGGCTAAGTATTGCACCTTCGCCTATAGTTTCTTCTTCATCATCATCTTCTTCATCTTCGGTATCTGTTGCACTTGCATTTAATGCTACGAGTGCAGAATCCACAACAGTTGGTTCTTCTGGTGATGCAGATTTTTGATTTTTAAGTTGTTGAGCAAGTTTAGCATCGGCTTCAGCAAAACGTTGCTGAATATTTTTTCCACCAGCTAACTCATTATAAACTTCCCAAAATTCCAATTTTGCGGTGCTCTTCAAGAGGTCTGTTACACGTTCTGGCTCTTTAACACCAGGCAATTCTACTAGAATTCTTCCTCCTTGCAGCATTTGTAAGTTTGGCTGAGCTACTCCGAAACGGTCAATACGAGTACGTAAAATCTTGAATGTACGGTCAACAATTTCTGTGCTCTCTTTCTTAATAAAACTAACTATTTGGTCATCTGTTGCATTCTTAATTCCTGAACGTTCTCCGAAATAAGTGCGCAAATTGGCATTGTTAAGATTCAACGCTTTTTTTTCGGAGTTGAAACTCTTTACAAAAATATCAACAAAATCGCCATTAATAGTGTTTTCATACTCCTTTTGAGCTTTTTCAAACGCATTCTTAAAAAGTTGGTCATCAGTATTGACAGCTAAACTTTTCACAGCATCAGGCATTGAAATTTCAAGGGTAACGTTCATACCGCCTTTCAAATCAAGACCAAGATTCAACTCTTTATACTTACACTGTTTATAAGTATTTCCTAAGTAAACAGTTGAATCGTTCATGTTTGTCAAATACTGACGTGTGCGAGCTTCAATGAGAGAATCTGTTAGATGTTTCTCAAGCATAACATCTCCATTGGCTGCTTCCTTGACTTCTGCGATGGCTGTTTGGTCATTGGCATATCCTTCTGCCTTGTTTTCAACTCTCCAAGTTGCAAATGAGAATGATAAACAATAGACACAAACCAAGGCGATTAGAATTGTAAAGAATAAAATCAGTCCTTTGTTTTTCATCTTTCTTTCTATTAATTATTTGATTTTTAAATATTTATAATTTTTCTTTGCCTAAAATTAACAAGGTCGCAAATATACAAAAAAAGTAGTATCTACTGAAATATTTTTCACAGTATTATATTGTGGTCGATTTTTTATAAAACAAGTTTGAAATTTTATTAAAACCTGTCATTATCTAATTTCGCACTATCTTTACTCTTTTTGTGTAACCAAACTCTTGTCATCCTACTTTATATACACCTGAATCCCTGTAAATTATATTGATTTTTATAAATTACAACCTTTAACTTTCTGCAATAATCATTCTTTTGATGCTTTATCTATTTTTTATCATTTTTGATCGAAATAGCAAAATAGGTTCATCACCATTTGATGAAATTTGAAAAGAGTTACCTAAAGATTCATTCAAACTACCTTCCCAAAACCAGTTAAAAGAACGATTTAAGACTGGATATTTTAATCCTGAGAAAGACAATTTTAGTTTTTCATTCTTCACAAAAACAGAAATTTGCATTCCTTCCAAAGAGTCATACTCTGCACTTCTATTAAAAACATTGAAAATTCCATATTCCGTAAGCATCATAACATAGTTAAACTTTTCTGAAAACATAGTCATAATGCTTAAATTTGCCAAAAAATGGTCTTCTCGTAATCCTCCACATCCAAGCAAAGCTATATTATCAAAGCCTTTTTTTAGACAAAATTTAAAGGCCTTTTGTAAATCGTTATAATCTTGAGATGTATCTTGTATATACGGAATATTCGCAAATTTCAGGTCTGCAAAATCTAACGAATCGCCATCTCCAACCACAAAATCAGGCTTCACTCTTAGAGAGATAAGATTTTTCAGTGCTCCATCACAGGATATTATTTGTTTATTAGATTTCAATAGAGACAGTGATTCTTCAGAAGAAGAAACATCTCCGTTTCCTACGATGATAGTATCTATTTTATTAAATTCGCGTTCCCAAAAAGAAGCTACTGACTTAACTAAATCCATTTAACAATATTGAAATCAAGATCGTGTGGCAGAAGGTCGTTTTGAGGAATAACCCTAACTGCATAGTCGTAAATTCCTATATTGTTAGTTACCTTATTGCAACTATAAGTAACCAAACCATCTTCCACTTTTTCCAAGTCAAATGGAAATTTGTGAAGTAAATTCACCTTGCCGCCGTGCTCGTTTGGTGCTACAAAAATCATCTCTAACTTTAGATCTTCAGGATTCAAATTTCCTATACGAAGTGTTATTTTATAATTTATATTTTCTCCTACGATATAAGTATTTTTGTCATTTTTCGTATGTTGTATTGACACACACTCAATATTATTCCACTCTGAGAGAATATTTTCTTCCCATTTGAGTAATTTTTTGATATTCTCACAACTATTTTCAGAAAGAACCTGATGTCTGTGAATCAATTTATTATAAAATCTCGAATAGTAGTCATCAAGTTGGCGTTTCATAGTGAAATTAGGAGATATTTGCATAAAACAATTTTTCATCATAGATGTCCATTCGGTAGGAACGTTTTCTGAATTTCTGTTATAGAAAGTTTGAGATATTTCTTCATTTATCAAATTATAGAGAGTTTCAGCATCGAGTTCATCTTGCATTCTATTATCATTATAGGTTGCATCCTCTTTCAATGCCCAACCAGCATTAGGAACATATCCTTCAGCCCACCAACCGTCGAGAACGCTAAGATTCAAAACTCCGTTCATAACAGCTTTTTCGCCACTGGTACCAGAAGCTTCGAGTGGGCGCGTTGGAGTGTTCATCCAAACATCGCAACCTGAGACTAACTTTTTAGCTAAAATCATGTTGTAATTCTCTACGAAAACAATCTTACCAACAAATTCTGGTTTACGGCTAAGTTCAATAATACGCTTGATAAGATCTTGTCCAGCTTTATCGTGAGGGTGTGCTTTACCCGCAAAAATAAACTGAATAGGTTTTTGAGGATTGTTAAGGATTTTTTTCAATTTTCCTTCGTTCATAAATAGAAGATGTGCGCGCTTATATGTTGCAAAACGACGGGCAAAACCTATTGTAAGAACATCATCGCGAAGCGACTTTAACGTCTCTTCAATTAAAGCTGGAGACTCATTTCTATTTCGCATCTGCTCAGAAAGAAGCATTTTTATTTCTTCTATCATTTCTTTACGGAGTTCTTGTTTCAATCCCCAAATTTTAGAATCGCTAACTTTGCTTATTTTACTCCATTTTTTTGAATCAGAAACATCATTTAAAAATTCTTGACCGAATACTTCTAAGTGTAGTGATTGCCATTTTTTATGTGTCCAGGTCGGATAGTGAACACCATTCGTAACATATCCGATATGAGATTCTTGTGGAAAATGTCCGTCATATAAATCTGCGAACATCTCCTGCGACACACGACCGTGTATGCGGCTTACTCCGTTAATTTCTTGAGAGAACTTACAAGCAAGAATACTCATCGAGAACTTATCAAAAGTATTTTTATCACTTTTTCGACCTAAAGCCATAAACGACTCCCAACTAATACCAAGTTGTTGACTATAATTTGCGAAATATATTCGCATAAGGTCTTCTGTAAAAGTATCATGACCTGCGGGAACAGGAGTATGAGTAGTGTATAGAGATGATGATTTCACAAACTCTGTAGCAATTTGTCTGTTAACATGTTCATTTTGCATAACTTGGCAAATACGTTCAAGGTTGAGGAATGCTGCGTGCCCTTCGTTAAGATGAAAGATATTTGGTTTTTCACCGATAGCTTTTAGCATTCTCACGCCTCCTATACCAAGTAATATTTCTTGTTTCAAACGATTTTCAACATCACCACCATAGAGAGTTGCGGTTACTTCTCTATCCTCTTGCCAATTTTTATCAAAATCTGTATCCAATAGATAAAGAGGTATTCTACCCACATCCACTCTCCATATTCGAGCGTACAAGTTTCTTCCAGGCATTGGAATACTTATAGTTATCCAATTACCATCATCATCCTTATATGGTTTTATAGGTAGTTTTGAAAAACTCTGAGGAGGATATAAGTTAACTTGCTCGCCGTATGCTGAAATTTGTTGTTGAAAATACCCGTATCTATAAAGTAAACCAACGCCTATCATATTAACATTGCAATCGCTGGCTTCCTTCAGATAATCGCCAGCTAACATTCCTAAACCGCCAGAGAAGATTTTGAGTTCGTTACTAATTCCAAACTCCATACTGAAATATGCAATACGATCCTCTTTTGTTGAGCGAGGGGCTGCCATATATTTCACAAATTTATCATATACTCTATTAAGTTTTTCAATATAATCGGAATTATTGGAAAATTTCTCAATACTTTGAAGTGGCAACAATTGTAAAACGTGCACTGGATTTTCTTCACATTCTTTCCAAAGCTCATAACCAGCTATCTCTTCAAATAATTCTCGTGCTTCAAAATTCCAGCTCCACCAAAGGTTTTCAGATAATTTTTCTAACTGACTTAGAGACTCTGGAAGTTGAGATTTTATAGATATACGATGCCACTTAGGTTTTTCGGCTCTAATTTCTTCAACCATAACATCCATATTGGAAGTCTTATTTTGATATTGAGAATATCGTGTTTTTGTCTTTTCTAACGCTATGCTATATGTTTTTTCATAATTATCAAAAAGATGTTTCCAGAGTGCTTTTTCTGAAATTCTAATTGCCATATCGCGAATTTCTTGAATAGCTTGGGAGGTACATTGTGCATAGAAAAGAATTCTTTCTGATATAGAAGAAACCACCTCAGCATCATTATCATCGTCTCGATTTATCACAGTAACACTCTGTTGATTTGAAAAATTCTCCTTAATCCACGCACCAAATCCTGCAAGTGAAGTTGTGATAGTGGGGATTCCAAAAGCTATGCTCTCTAAAGGAGTATAACCCCAAGGTTCGTAATATGAAGGAAATACCGAAAGATCGAAACCTATCAACAAATCATAGTATTTCATATTGAAGATACCATCATCACCATCAAGATAGATTGGAGCATACACGATTTTTATCTTTTGGTCGGCACCATTATGAAGACCATTATTGCTTAGTTCAGCGAGTATTGGGTCGTGATAAGGGTCGTTAAGATTATGTGTTAAGAAGCGGTCGGGCATTGGAACTCCACTAACCGCCATATTCATTTGTGCTGCGAGTTCCTCATTTCTGCCAGATTGTCCAGCAGGAACAGTAATAAAGGCTACTATCTCACGACTTGAATTTGATTGAGCTATATTAGCGAGACTCTTCACAAAAACATCAATACCTTTGTTTTTAAATTCATAGCGACCGCTATTTATAATCAAAAATGCATCATCGGATATTTGGGTTTGGGTGAGTGTTGAAGCTACTTGCAATAATTTCTCGCGTGCTTTTTTGCGTTTATTTTCAAAATTTTCCCCTTGAGGAACAAAAGCATTCTCGAATCCGTTAATAGTAATCACATCTGCGGGTTTCTCGAAGAATGCACCACACTCTTGGTTTGTAATCTCACTCACAGTAGTATAAGCGTCAGCGTGCTTTGCTGACAACGACTCTAAAGAATATTTTGATTGAACTCCAAAGCGTTGAGCTATTTCTAACGGGTTGTATTGTTTAGTATTAGAATATAGAGGGAGACCGTTGCCCGCTATACATCTGCCGAGCACTGTGGCATGTGTTGTAAAAACTGTAGCTATTTGTGGTGCTACAGACTCTAAATACAAAATTCCTGTTCCTGTCATCCACTCGTGAAAATGGGCAACAATCTTATCCATTGAATTACAGTAGAAGTTATAAAAACTCTCTATAACTCTTCCTGCAGCGTAACCAAAAAGTGCTGGTTCTATGTAATCCCATTGACCAGAAATAGAATCTAATTTAAAATTGAGCCAAAATTTAGTAAGAATCTCGTTTTTCTTTTCAAAAAAACTTGTAAAATCCACAAGAATAACAACTGGAGAACCTACAATTTGCCATCTGCCTATACGGATTTTCAGACCATCGCGAACAACTATTTCGCGCCA
>CADBTU010000109.1 GCA_902797625.1 uncultured Bacteroidota bacterium
AAACGCTCTTCTGAAAACAGACAAACTGTCGAAAACAGACCTTTTACAACCAATAAAAAAACGAATATTGAACAAGTTGTAATTCCTGCAAATTCCACTTTAGCACGACAATTACAAAGTGATCCTGTTCTTAAAAACATGTCAGGAGAAGAGATCTCGTTTGAATCCCCAATCAGTCTTAAAATTCCTAATCTTTTCACACCTAATGGAGACGGAGTTAACGACACTTTCGTAATTGAAGGTGCAGAAAATTACAGCAACACTAAACTCGTTGTGCGCGACCGAACAGGAAAAATTATCTACCAAAATTCAAATTATCAAAACGATTGGAATGGTGCTAATTGTAATGAAGGATCTTACAACTATGAATTCTTCTTCAACTACAACGGAATAGAAAATAGTGCTTCTGGGAAAGTTAGAATAATCAGAAATTAGATAGTATCTAACAATTTTTGGCCAGCAACCATTGCTGAAGCAAAGGCAAAGAAAAGATTATAGCCTCCGCAAAGTCCATCTATATCAAGCATCTCACCTAAAATATACAAATTCCTGTATTTTTTAGCAGCAAAAAAATCATCAATTTCGGTTACATCCACACCGCCACAGCAAACCTGTGCAGATGAAATGGGATATGTATCCAAAATTTCAAACTTAAAATTTTGAATATCAAAATGTTGTTTCTCGAATAATGCACTCAACTTCGGATGAATAATACCCACAAGCGAATTATTATTAACCAAATACTCCTTAACATCAAAATTTTCATCCCAATAAGTTAGATTAAGCCTCAATGAACAATTATTTGTAGATTCTAATCTTCTATAATATGATGAAAGATTCATTACAACAATTCCTGATATTCCATCATCTTTAAAAACAACTTCTCCGCTCTCTTTATGTATGAGTTTATCGCCCTGAAAGAGTGATGCTATTGCTTTTGTGCGGCAACCTGAAAGACTTTTAGGATAATTTCTAAGCTGAAAACCTGTCAAAGACGATTTAAAAGGTTTAATATTCAATCTTAACGAATCAAGATGTGAAGAATATCCTTTTTGGAATTTTTGTAACAAATTTGCTGGTGAGCCAGTTGCAAGTACTACAAAGTCGAAAATATAAGTATTGTTTATTATCCAATTATTGCCATCCGTTTTAATAGAAGATACAGCTGTTTCTGTAAAAACATTTACATTGTTATTAGAAAAATTGGAAAGTACATCCACAATTGTTTGTGAAAATTGAGTAACAGGATAGACTCTCCCTTCAGAATCTGAAATTGTCAACAATCCAAATTGATGAAATTTTTTTTCTATAGATGCTGGAGAAACCTTTGCGAGCAACTTTTCTATAAAAGCTGCGTTATTGTAGTCTGTTGGCCTAATAACTCTGTTAAAAATATTAGCTCTGCCTCCACCAGAAGCACGAACTTTAGAGGCTATTTGAGATTTTTTTTCAAATAATGAAACCTTAAAACATTCATTTTCAGACAAAAGGTGCGCCAGAAAGAGTCCTGAGGCACCAGCTCCAATAATTGCAACTTTCTTGAAACTCATTTTATTGTTTAGGATTTAGAAAATCTCTAACAACATCGATAACTTCTTGTCGGGCTGTTTCGAGGTTATCGTTTAGAACCACCTTATCAAAACGAGGAGCAAAAGTTAGTTCATATTCAGCCTTTTCGACCCTCTTTTTTAGAGAATCTTCACTTTCTGTACCACGTTTACGTAATCTGCGGCTAAGTTCTTCGATAGTTGGAGGTTCGATAAAAATTGCGATGGCATTATCTCCAAAATAATTCTTAATATTCAAACCGCCTTTAACATCAACATCAAAGATAACAGTTTTTCCAGAATTCCATATTTTCTCAATTTCGCTTTTAAGAGTACCATAAAATTGATTTTCATACACCTCTTCCCACTCAAGAAAATCGTGATTTTCAACGCCTTTCTTAAAATCGTCAACAGACATAAAATGGTAATCTTTGCCATCAACTTCACCTTCACGTTGAGAGCGAGTTGTTGCAGATGTAGAAAAAGTCAACTCAGGAAGAAAGTTGAGAATATGTTTAACTATTGATGTCTTTCCCGCGCCAGATGGAGCCGATAAAATCACTACTTTTCCGCTCATAGAGTTCAATTTAAGTGTTAATTTTCTTTCTCCTTAACGGATTCGCTCTCCTTAGGCAAAGAATTTTCTTTAACAACAAACATCTCCTCTTTAAGATCGTCATAATCTAACGTGATAGTATCACCGGCTATGACATTCATATTTAGGATCTCTTCAGCAAGTACGTCTTCCACATATCTCTGGATAGTACGTTTTAGAGGACGTGCGCCATAATTAGCATCCCATCCATTTTCAACGAGAAAGTCTTTAGCTTTTTCAGAAATTGAGATATTAAGATTAAGATTTTGCACTCTTTCGAGGAGTTTTTTAAGTTCAACATCAATAATCTTAGAAATATCATCTTTTTCAAGGTTATTAAAATAAATTATGTCATCTATTCTATTAAGAAATTCTGGGGCAAAAGTGGCTTTTAGTGCCTTGTCCAATATGCCTTGAGCGCGTTTTTTCTCATCATTTTTAGTATTATCGGTGCTAAAGCCCATACCAGAACCAGAGTCTTTTAATTCACGTGCACCAACATTTGAAGTCATAATTATAATCGTGTTTTTGAAGTCCACTTTACGACCATTTCCATCTGTAAGACAACCTTCATCAAAAACTTGTAGCAGAACGTTATATATATCTGGATGTGCCTTTTCAATTTCATCGAGAAGAACTATTGAATATGGTTTACGGCGCACTTTTTCGGTAAGTTGACCACCTTCGCCGTAGCCAACATAGCCTGGAGGTGCACCAATAAGGCGCGACACAGTATGTTTCTCCATATATTCACTCATATCAACTCTTATAATAGAATCTTGAGATGAGAAAAGATATTCTGCGAGAACTTTTGCAAGATATGTTTTACCTACACCTGTAGGCCCCATAAATATGAACGTTCCTATTGGTTTATTGGGATCTTTAAGTCCTGCACGATTGCGGCGAATAGCTTTTGTGATTTTATTTAGAGCTTCATCTTGTCCAATAACAACACCTTGGAGTTCTTGCGACATTTTCAGTAGTCGTTCACTTTCATTCTTAGCAATTCTTTGAACTGGAACACCTGTCATCATTGCAATAACCTCAGCCACAGTATCTTCAGTTACTAAAGGGCGATTTTCGTCAACTTGTTTATCCCATTTTTCCTGAATTTTAGCCTTCTCCGTTTCCAACTCTTTAATCATATCGCGAATTCGTGCGGCTTCATCATACTGCTGATCTTTGATAGCTTTTACTTTCAATTTCTCTTGTTCTGCAATAGTAGCCTCAATATCAGTCATTTCAGTTGGTACACTGATAGATCTGATATGCAGTCGTGCACCAGCTTCATCCATAACATCAATAGCTTTATCTGGCAAACAACGATCCGAAATATATCTATTAGACATTGCAACACAAGCTTTTACAGCTTCATCGCTAAATCTTACAAAGTGATGATCTTCATACTTATCTTTAATATTTGATAGTATATCGAGAGTTTCTTCTGGTGTAGCAGGTTCAAGAATTATTTTTTGGAAACGACGTTCTAAAGCTCCATCGTGTTCTATAAATTCTCGGTATTCGTCTAATGTTGTTGCACCAATACATTGGAGTTCTCCACGTGCAAGAGCTGGTTTGAAAAGGTTTGAGGCATCCATTCCTCCTTGAGAGTTTCCTGCTCCAACAAGTGTATGAAGTTCATCTATAAAAAGTATAACATTTTCATTTTTTTCTAACTCCTCAAGAATAGCTTTTACACGTTCCTCAAACTGACCGCGATATTTAGTTCCAGCCACCAATGATGCCATGTCAAGACTCACAATGCGCTTATGTAAAAGGGTCCTCGAAACGTTTCCTGATACAATCTGCGATGCGAGACCTTCAGCAAGAGCCGACTTGCCGACACCTGGCTCACCAATCAGCACGGGATTATTTTTTTTTCTTCGACACAATATTTGAGCGATGCGTTCTAACTCTTTTGTTCTACCCACGAGAGGGTCAATTTTTCCCTCCGTAGCCATTTTAGTTAGATCTTTTCCAAAACTATCCAACATAGGTGTAGAATTAGCATTGGAATTTTTGCCTTTTTTCGCTGTCATTCTACGAGAATCCTGTTCTTCCTCGTCATCTCCTCCAATAGGTAACGAAGATGAAGATTCTATATTGAGCGCTCTATTCAACTCATCTTCAAAGGATTGAAAAGAGATTCCTGCATTTTTAAGCATTATTTTCACAGGATTTGAAGAATCGTCTTGAGCTTGTTTAAGAATTGCCAACATAAGATGGTGAGCCTCAACTGTTTCACTTCTATATTGCTTAGAATATAAAACCGAAAGATTAAGACGACCTTGCGCTTGTACACTCAGTGGTATTTTTTCTAATTCTTGATCCGACTTAGACTCAGGAATTTCTAATAATTGTTCTATTCTTGTTCGCATCGCATCGAGGTCGATACTGAAAATATTTAGGATATTGTGTGTAAGACTTTCACCAGGATAACGCAACAAACAAACCATAAAATGCTCAATACCTACTTGTTGCGAATTATACATCTTAGCTAACTCTTGAGATTCAGCCAGTATGTATTTCATCTCTTCAGAGTAATTTATATTCATAAAAATCTGTAATAGTTAGTGCAAAATTTTTGGCAAATATACAAAAATTATGCCAAGACATTACGAGCGATTTTATTATGAGATTTCTATTATTTTAATTTCCATAACTCCTTGTGGCGTTTCAAAATTAACAACATCGCCAACCTTATGATTTAGAATAGCTTTTGCTAATGGTGAAAGAAACGAGATTTTACCTTTTATAATAGCAGCTTCATCAACGCCTACAATTCGATATTGAGCCACCGCATTGTTGCGCAAGTTCTTAAACTTTACTGTTGAACCAAAAGCAACTTCAAATTGTTTTTGAGAATCAAAAGAGGTAACTCTGGCTGAGAAAATTCGCTCGTCTATTTGTTTTATTTTGGCTGTTATGTAGTTTGCATTCACTCGCGCATCAGCACTGTCAACTCCTTCATATTGACGACGTTCAGAAATCATAGATTCGCGCTCATCTTTCAATTCCTGAAAACCTTCTGGTGTAACAAAATTCTCAACTCCTACTGGTAAAAAAGCTCTCGCTGTAACTAACGGAACCTCCTCTTGGTCGCCCTCTTTAACAAAACCTCTACTCATAACAAACTACTCCTTATACAAAAGATTATCACCAAATGGATCCAATGTGTGCAATGTTTTCTTATCTGGATTAACCATAAACATAAACTCATTATCTTGATTATCAAGACTATATATAGCTGTTACCAAATACAATAAAACACCTTCAGTACTTAATTCGCCTCTATCAAGAAGTTCGTCCATATCATTCTTTGTTCTAACAATCTCACTAATATAAAGAGATATAACTTCCTGATTTACACCTTCTTGACAAATCAAACTTTCATAATAATTCCCCATATTCGAGAGTAACTCTGAAGTCAACTTTGCGTATGAGGCCTCGGTAATAGTATCAACACATTT
>CADBTU010000110.1 GCA_902797625.1 uncultured Bacteroidota bacterium
AGGGTAGAGCGGGAGCTTTTTTCCTGAACAGAACATATATTGCAATCAGAGCTTATAACGGCATCATGACGATTTACTACAAAAACTTTCATTTGGGAGTTTTAGCGGACCAATATTTAGTATAGTGTAAAGGAAGCGGTTAAACAACCAATAAACCAATAGAACCTACTAAAAAGCCGAAAATGGCAGTAATTATTTTTATTATAAAAAATGTATTTTTCGAGTGTTCAACGAGAGGAATTCCTGCATGACCATTTTGTGAAATAGAGTTAGCAAGTAAAATAGAAAAAGGTATAGAGCCTTGAAGGAAAAGAACTACAAAAACGAGATGGGGGCCAGAAATAGGCATGATACCAATAGAAACAGCTAACAGAAGAGCTAACCATAATGCAGTTGAGTTGTTTTGTAAAAGAGAATCAATATCTACAGAGAGATTCAGAAATCCTACAGTCAAAAGAGTTAGGAAGATATAAAGAAATATTTTCAATGCGTGTTCTTTGATTATGTGGTTCCAAAGATGTTCTTTAGCAAAATGTACGATTTTATCTTTCAAAGTTAAGTTTTCATTATAGTGGTTTAGGCAGATATCATCAGATAGATTTGATTTTATTGAATATTTTTGCGGGGAGATTATATGGAGGGTTATTCCTATAGCAACTCCGAGAATAAAGAGTGTAGTTGTGAGTAGAATGGCAATTTTGGGGTTCTGAGTAAAAAGGAAAATAGCTTCATCACCGAAAGTTGCGGTCATACCAGCGCAAAGAGCTGCGAGAGAGAGCATATTTCTTGAGTACATTGTAACTAAAATAAAACCACCCGCACATCCAGGCACAGCTCCAAGTGCACACGAAAGAAGTATTTCAAGAATTGGTTTGCCATGAATCTTATTAAAATAGTTACTTATAGTTGAAATATTAAAAAGTTCTACTAAGAGCATTATTAGTAACACTAATGCAGATACTTCAATAGATTCAGTAAAAGATTCGAATAGGATAGTAAGGAAAGAATCAGTAAGAGAGTTCATAAAATATTAAAGGTTGAATTTTTTAGCAAGAGAAGGATCTGTTTTTTTTGTGCCCCAAATTTTAGTTGCAATTTTATGAGCTTCTTGAGGTGTAAGAAGTTCGCACTGTTCCATAGCTCGTTGAACAAATATACATTGATTTATTTCAGCTTCATTATTAACCACGGCATCAGCCAATGATTTGCACGAAGGATAACCGCAAAGATGGCAATCTACCTGAGGTAGGTTTTGATTTATTTCAAAAGAGTGTTTCATTTTTTGCATCGCAATAGAAACATTTTCATCCATTTTGTCCATAGAACGAGGTTCAACAGAGCCGATAACAGAACGTTTACCTTCGAGATAGTCGAAATAATTAAGAAGGTCGTTATCTTCATTATCAACTTCATCTGAGCATTTTTGCATTCTTTTACGCTGGCGTTCAATCATTAGGAAGCGATTTTCAGCAGTAAGAATGCCACCGCAACAACTACCATCACAAGCTCTTAATTCGAGGAAGTCAATATCTTGAATATCTTCATCTTCAACTTTTTCAAGAAATTCAGATACATTGTGAATATCGTCAATTGCTAAATTCCTACCATGTTTAAGCATTTTTGTTTCGCCGCCAGTTAAGGGGTAAGAAATGCTTGCTTTCGATAGTCTATGGAATCTTACGGTTTCATCACAAATTTTATATTCACCAGTTTTAATCACGCGAAGAACCTTGCTGTAAAGGTAATTCATATTAATAACACCTTTTACTATAGATTTTTCTTCGCCTACAGGACTTTTAATAGCAGCGATTTTTGCAGCGCAAGGAGTAACGTAGAAAATGCCGACATCCTCTTCTTTAATACCATCGTCTATTAAGCTTTTACGGATATAGGCCGCAGTCATATCTAATGGTGGTTTTTTGAGGTAGATATTATCAGTGAGAACTGGGAATTTTACTTGAATTAAGCGAACCACAGCAGGACAGAACGAAGAGATAACGGGTTTTACAAGTTTTCCAGAATCTAAATCTTGCTGAATTTTAGACTTAATAAAATCAACACTTTTTTCTACTTCATAAACATATTTGAAACCTATGTGAAAAAGAGCAGAAAGAATGGTTCTTTCTTTAATTTTTTCTTCAAATTGAGATAAGAATATTGATGGAACCAAAAGTACAGGATATGCGCATTCATACACAGTTTGAAAGTCATCTTGTTCAATATATATGGCGTTTACTGGGCAGGCTACGTAGCAACGCCCGCAGTCAACACAACGATTAGGGTTGAGCACAGGTCTCCCGTTTTCAACGTGGATAGCATTGGTAGGACAAACGCCAGTACAATGTGAACAACCGATACATAGGTCGTATTTGAACTTCAGTGCATGATGGAAATCTTCTGCCATAGTTAAGGTGTTAAATTTACGTTATTGAGCAAAAAAGTAGTTAGTAAATTCAATGGTAGTACCTTTGCCAACCTCAGATTTTATATTCAGATTATCTGAGTTGTTTTTTATATTGGGTAATCCCATGCCAGCTCCGAATCCCATCTCACGAACTTTAGGAGAAGCCGTAGAAAATCCTTTTTGCATAGCTTTTTCAATATCAGGAATGCCAGGTCCTTCATCAGAAAGGACTATAGTTACGTGATCGTCTTCCAGATTTACGAATATATCTCCGCGATATGCATGAGCAACAATATTAACTTCGGCTTCGTAAAGTGCAACTACGGTTTTCTTTACTATTTCTGGGCTTACCCCGATTTTTTTTAACATTCGTTTCACTTGACTGGAAGTTGAACCAGCATTAGTAAAATCTCCGCCTTCAACGTGGTATGTAAAATTCATAAATATAAATTTTTGTTAATATACAGGGGGGAGCCCCGCAGCATAGAGTATGCCAGATGTTTTGAACATTGAATATTTAGTTCTAATGATTACCATATCATTATCTTCGGCCAATTCGAGCATATCATCAGTAACCTCTTTACCGCGAACAATCAAAATGTAGTTGATGTCTGACATTTCGCAAGTTCTAATAGATTGTAAATTGCAAAGGCCAGTAAGAAGCATAAGGCCATCATTGTCTTTTAATGTAAGAACATCACTCATCAAGTCGGAGGCAAATACACAGGCAACCTCTTCTTTTACTCGCTCATCTCCGCAAAGTATCTCACCTTGCACTAAATTGATAATCTCTTCAATTGTCATAGTTCTATTTTCGAAATTAAAACAATCCGCAAATATACATTTTCTTAATACATTAAGATTCAAAAAAATGTACTTTTGCACGTTATTTAAGATAAAAATTATCATGATTACTTTTTGGATTTCGTTGATACTATTAGTGTTAGGATATCTTATTTATGGCAAATTTGTAGAGAATATTTTCTGTATAAATGAAAAGAGTGTAACACCTGCTGTCAGCATGTCGGATGGTGTAGATTATGTTCCTATGAAGTCTTGGAAGCTTTTCTTAATACAATTTCTCAATATAGCTGGTGTAGGTCCTATATGCGGTGCAATAATGGGAGCTCAATTTGGTTCTGCATCATATCTTTGGATAGTTTTTGGTTGTATCTTCGGAGGAGCTGTACACGATTTCTTTTCTGGAATGATCTCTCTGAGAGAAAAAGGTGCAAGTCTCCCAGAAATTCACGGAAAATACCTTGGAGATGGCATTAAGCAGTTTATGAGAGGATTTATGGTTATCCTTATGATTCTTGTAGGTGTAGTTTTTGTAAATACTCCTGCACAACTTTTGCAGTCTCAATTTACGCCAAATTGTAGTGTTTATGTATGGGTTGTAATTATATTAGGTTATTATCTGATTGCAACATTACTTCCGATAGACAAAGTTATAGGAAAGATTTATCCTATATTCGGTTTTTTACTTATAGGTATGGCTTTGGCGATAGTGGCAGCCTTTGTAATATATCGCCCAGAAATACCAGAAATATCTGATGGATTACAAAATTTAAATCCTAATACCGCCGATAATCCAATATTTCCAATGATGTTTATTTCAATAGCTTGTGGGGCTGTTTCGGGGTTTCACGCAACGCAATCTACACTTGTAGCACGTTGTATGGTAAATGAAAATCAAGGGCGAAAAATTTTTTATGGTGCAATGATTATTGAAGGTGTTGTTGCCTTAATATGGGCTGCTGCTGCATCTTATTTCTACCATGATAATCCAGAATTGCTCACCAAAAGCGGTCCAGCAATGGTAGGTGTTATAGCCGAAAAATGGTTTCCTCGCACTATTGCTGTGGTAACAGTGTTAGGTGTGATAAGTGCGGCTATCACATCTGGAGATACAGCTCTGCGTTCTGGAAGATTGATTATTGCCGATTTTTTGAATTTAGAGCAAAAAAGTATAAATAAACGCTTAAGGATAGCTATTCCATTATTTCTTGTAACTGCTGTTTTCTTGATTTTTAGCCTCGCAGCTCCCAAAGGCTTTGCAGTTATTTGGCAATATTTTTCATGGGCAAATCAGTTTTTGGCCGCATTTACTCTTTGGGCTATTACAGTGTATTTGGCACGAACTAATACTAAAAAGTTTTTCTTGGTATCTTTAATACCTGCTCTTTTTATGACTATGGTTACTTCGAGTTTTCTATTTGTCTCTAAAACTTGTCTTGGTTTATTTTGTCCATGTACATTGGGATATGTTTTATCCGCTTTAATAACTATTCTAACCTTGGTGTTTTTTTTGAAAAAAGAAGTTTATAGATCTTAATGTCTATTTTTTGGGAGTGTGTCGCTCTCGTAAATACTTTTCCACGTGTGCGCGATAGGTACCAAAGCAGTTGCTTCCAATCGTAGGAATAGGCCAAATATGAATACAACTGTGTTTGAGAAGAGAATTGAAATGGATTTCCTGAGAAACAACATAATTAAAACAGGTTATTTTATTTTCATAGCGAAAACCTAACAAAACAGAGACCAACCTAAAATTACTTTTTAGTTGGCCTCTGTTTAATTTTAAGAACAGATTACATTATCATTATTTTAGACTTCTATTTTTCAGAAGAGGTTCAATAGAAGGCTTTTGTCCGCGGAAAGCAACATACAAATTCATTGCATCATCAGTGTTTCCGCGCTCTAAAATATTAGTTCTAAAAGAAATAGCCGTAGCAGGGTCGAATATTCCTTTTTCTTTGAAATATTGGTAAGCATCATTATCCAATACAGCCGACCAAGTATAACTATAGTATCCTGCAGCGTATCCACCAGAGAAGATATGCTGGAAATAAGGACTTCTATAACGAGATATTATGGAGTTAATAAGTCCTATTTTTTCCATTCTATCATTTTCAAAATCAGGGAGTTTTAAGTTAGTTGATTCTGTAATAACATGGTAATCCATATCTAAAATAGATGCGGCTAAAAGTTCTGTATTTACAAAGCCTTGTCCGTATGTTGACGCAGCATTAATTTTATCAATAAGTTCATTAGGTATCAATTCGCCAGTTTTATAATGGTGAGCATAAATCTTCAAAACTTCAGGTTCAAAGGCAAAATGCTCCATAAATTGAGATGGCATTTCAACAAAATCTCTTGGAACATTGGTGCCAGATAGAGTAGGGTAGTGGCAACGAGAAAGGATACTATGCAGCGCATGTCCAAATTCGTGATACAGAGTTTCTGTTTCATCAATATTTAAAAGGGAAGGTTTGTCGCCAATAGGTTTTGTGAAATTGAATACAAGAGAAACAACGGGGATAACATTATTTCCGTTTCTATCATAATATTGTTCACGGAAATTTGTCATCCAAGCACCGCTTCTTTTACTTTCACGAGGAAAAAAATCCATATATACAATGGCTATAACTTCGTTGTTATCAATAACTTCAAAAGCTTTAACATCTTTATGGTAAACAGGTATTTGAGTGTTTTCTTTGAAAGTTAAGCCATATAATCTTTCGCACACGTAAAATAGACCTTTTTGAGCAGAATCAAGAGAAAGATAAGGTCTAATATCATCATCATTAAGGTCATATTTTTCTTTTCTCAATTTTTCAGCATAAAAACGCCAATCGTATGGTTGTAGTGTTCCAGAGAAGCCGTCATTATTAAGCATTTTCTGATATGTGGCGGCCTCTTCTTTAGCTTTTTCAAGAGCAGGAGTCCAAACTTTCATAAGCAAGTCATAAACGTTGTTTGCATTTTTTGCCATACAATTATCCAAAACATAATTTGCATAATTATCAAATCCAAGAATTTGAGCTTTTTCGATTCTTAGATTTGTAATCTCGTTAATTATACTATTGTTTGAAAACTCACCATTGAGGCATCGACTTGAATAAGCGGTCCACAATTCTTTTCTAAGATTACGATTTTTACAATTTTGTAAAAATGGTTCCATTGATGGGATATGAACAGTAAAAGCGTATTTTCCTTTAGGGTTTTCGGAATTTTTGGCAGTTTCCATAGCTGCATCAAGTTGCGCTTCCGTTAATCCATCAAGATCATTTTCATCATTTACGAATAGTATATAGTTGTTCGTGGCTCCAAGCACATTGTTTCCAAATTTAAGGGTTAAGGAAGATATTCTTTCATTGATTTCTCTAAAACGACTTTGTTTTTCTTTTGGAATGTTGGCACCGCCACGTACGAAACCATTATAAATAATATAGAGAAGTCTTCTTTGTTCTGGATTTAAATTCTCTTTATCTTGATTTTGATAAACAATCTTAATCTTTTCGAATAGTTTTTCGTTCAACATCAAATTGTCTTGGTGTCGAGTTAAAAGAGGAATAATAGTATCTGCCAATTGTTCCATCTCTTTATCATTGCAACATTCAGTGAGATTAAGAAAAACAGAAGCAACTTTATTTAAGAGTTCTCCACTGTATTCGTAAGGAATTACTGTATTGCTAAAAGTAGGTTGTTCGGAATTAGAGCAGATAGATTCAACAATTTCACACTGTTGGCGAATACCTTCTTTTATAGCAGGTAGGTAATGTTTGTGTTCGATTTTGTTAAATGGAGGAACTTCATAAGGTGTTTCCCATTCTTGCATAAAAGGATTGTTTGATAACTGCGAAGAATCATTTTTCTTCTTACAACTTGAAAGTAAACAGGTGGTTGCAAATAACACTACCATAAATTTAAAATTATTTCTCATAGATTTTAATTTATAAAACGCAAATGTACAAAATAATATGTATAGTCGCATTTATATTTTTATTCTTAAAACAATAAAAACTTTTACTCTATTTTTTCTAATTAAAGCCAAAATTCTCCGAAATTGAAACAATAAAATTAACTAATATTTATTAAATAATTTTACGTCGATTTATAACTGTTTGGTTTTAAGGTTGAAAAAAAAATAAAAAAAAATAAAAAAACTCTTGACAAAGCATATTTTTGATTGTATTTTTGTAATGTTCAAAAGGGTTAGCCTCCCCACGAATAAAAATTAGTTGAAAACAAAAATATTATAAAGGCTTATGAAGAAATAAAACAAATTAAAAGGTTGCAATTCCTTAAAAATTGCCGCGACAAGAAAACACTTGTCAACCTTGCGAAAATAGGTAATCACAGAAACAAAATTATTAACCAAAAAAACAAAAACAATGAAAAAAATTTTCTTATTTATCGGACTAAGCATTTTAAGTTTTAACATCTTTGCCGAGGGAGTTCCTTCAGTGAGTGTAAATAAATCACAAGGTGGTTGGACAGCAATTTTAAATTTATACAATTATGTAACATTCACACCTGCAGAGTTAACAGATAATGGTATTGCTCAGTTGAACTGTCAAGGAAGTGGATATAGTTGGTGTAGAGTTCCTAATTGCAGCACGATGCCAGCATCTAATGGAGTATCAAGAATTGATGTAACAGAGCAAGCAAAAGTGAATATGTTAGCAAATGCTATTAATCAAATTTTAGAGCAGATAGAGAATGATGATAATGCAAATGCTACAGCAATTAGCACACATAGAGTAGATAACACACGTAAAACTTATACAAAGAAATTAGCAATAAAAAGTAGTGAAAACCGTGGTAGGGTTAATTGCGACTCCTATGTAGTTAAAGCTGTAAGAAATAATAATCCAAGAATAGGAGGTGAAACTATTGATATTTTTGTTGACAAAGTGAATCTTTTCTAATCTTACATAATCTGATACCACCCTCAAAGGATGTCTTATGAAATCGCGTATTATCACATTTACATGGCTATTGCTAATAAGCTCTATTAGAGTATCTTCTCAAGAGTGGATAGGAAAAATGTTTACTTTAGATACCACAATACTATTGAGTGCTATTGATAAACCATTAAATATGAATCACACTCAATGCAGAATATATAATAACAATTTTTACTTTCTTGAGAAACAAGGTTTTCAATACGAAAAGGGAAATAATAGGTTTGCAGTAATTTACAGCATTTCGTTAAGTGATTACGCACAAGAAGAAATTAAAATTCCATATCCAAGTAGGATAAATGAAAACAAAAAGAGAGTTAACTCGGATTTGTGGATTTATGATTTCGATTTTTACGAAGATTTGTTGTTAGTAACAACTCAAGAAAATATTGTGATTTACAAAAAAACAGAAGATTCAAGATACGAGATAATTTCAATTGACGAAAATCATAAAAATCTTTTTACGGCATACTATGATGGTTTACGATTAAATTATTTCGAAGAAGATCACGACAGAGGCTTCAAATGGTTTCAAAAAGACATCAACGGTGATTCGGTAATTCTTGTTAGAGAGTTATTATATGATGCTCCCCACGTAGTTCAAATACAACCGAATCGCTACTTTTTCCACAACAAAGAAAATGTATTCTTCCTAAGTAATAGATTTCCAAAGATGGATATATACACCAAAGACGGAATGAAACTTCAAACAGTTGAATTCAATTTACCTAATTGGAAAGCGTTTGAAGATGAATATATCAAACATTCTTTATCAAAGCCATACGGAGTAGAGAGAATAATGGCGGTGAAAGACGATCTATTCTCATATTCATATCCCAAAGTTGTTTTTCCATTCTTTGATGAATATATGTTATTCTATTTGCAATTTGACACAACTATTGGAAAATCAGTGCTGCAATATGCAATACTAAACCATGATAAGCAAATTCATCGATACTCTTTTAACTATGAAAACGGCAAGTATGTTGCAGCACAATTTCCATTTAATCTTTTTCGAAGCAGTTATGATAAAGGTAACGTTTCTGAAGGTAATACTCTCGTACAACTCACATTTTATTCAGATATTAGTTGGAATAATAAAACTGACAAAGAATATCTCACTCAATTGAACAGCTATTTTGATAAAAATGAAGCTAATGTAGCTTATAAAATCATGCGATACAATGGAGGAAATGCTAAAAGCGATGAGTATATTAATTCAGGGATTATTCACAATAAGACAAATGAAAAAGATGTTTACATTATTCACGGTGAATTAGAATGTTCTGGATGTACAAAATCAATATATATAATGTTAAATTCTTCGGAAGAATTATTTAGGATTCATCAGATATATAGTAGGCAATTAACAGGTCTTCAACGACAAGAGGTGCAAAGAGATATTAAACAAACCTTAGGTAAGCATTTCTCTATAGAAAATATACAAGATTTAAAAAAAGAAGGTATATCAATTCCAAAATTATCCGAATTAGATTATCCTTGTATAATTTTGAGATGTAATAACAAAAAAACTAGAGTTTACAAAGTATCAGACATTTTTACTAATGACGTTTCAATAACCAATTTTAAAAAAGAATTTATTGAAGAATGGGAGGATTTTCTTAGTGAGTAAGAATGAAAAATTGTACTTTTGCACTTCAAAATTTTAGATATGTCATATAAACTCGATTTATCATCAATAACACAATTTGATCATATAGAATTGATTGCTAAACAGATAGTAGAAGGTTTTATTACAGGATTACATAAAAGTCCTATGCATGGTTTTTCTGTCGAGTTTGCAGAACATCGTCCATATAACACAGGTGAACCTATTCGGCACATAGATTGGAAACTATATGCTCGTACTGATAAATTATTTGTAAAGCGATACGAAGAAGAGACAAATTTACGATGTCATTTGATAATAGACAACTCATCTTCTATGTATTTTCCTATACAAGAAAAATATTCATTAGCAAATCCAAGCAAAATATTCTTTTCCGTTTACGGTGCAGCTGTGTTAATGCAAATATTCAAGACTCAGCGTGATGCAGTGGGATTGTCTGTTTTTTCAGATATTTTGGAGTTGCACACGCCAGCGCGAGGTGGTGATGCTCACCAAAAGATGATATATAGAGAACTGGAGAAAATACTTCAACCTATTGGGGTTGAGACTAAGAGAAACTCTTTCGTTACAAATACGCTTCATCAAATAGCAGAACAAATTCATAGGAGGTCATTGGTTGTTATTTTTAGTGATATGCTTGAAACTAATAGTAATTTGGATGAATTATTACTTGCCTTAGGACATCTTAGACATAATAAACACGAGGTAGTTCTTTTTCATACCTTTGATAAACGATTAGAATGTGATTTTGCTTTTGAAAATCGCCTATATCGCTTTGTTGACATGGAAACTGGACAGGAGGTGAAACTTCATGCCAATAATATTAGGGAATACTATCACCAAACTGTGAATAATTATTTCCAAGAGATAAAAGTTAAATGTGGTCAATATCAAATAGATGTTATTCCCGTAGATGTATCGCAAGGGTTTGAGCAAATTATGCTTCCTTATCTATTAAAACGATCTCAAATGTATTGATTTGATCGTGGTGAAAAATTCTAAAACATATACAGAAAAGCGATTGACTATAAAAGATTGGGGAATTCAGGACCGACCTAGAGAAAAATATATTGCAAATGGTGGCAGTGCATTATCTGATGCTGAAATACTTGCAATCCTTATCAGAACAGGAAACCTGCAAGAATCTGCTGTCGAGTTGTCTAAGCGGTTACTGTCTTTTTCTAACAATAGTTTGAATACTTTATCACGGAAATCTTTTAAAGAACTATCTTCAATAAAAGGTATAGGAAAAACGAAAGCTATAACTCTGCTTGCTGCTTTTGAATTAGGCAAGAGATTAGGTTTGGAAAAAATTGAGTCTAAAAAATCTATTTCCTCTTCTCTCGATGTAGTTGAATTGATGAAGAATAAAATAGCATATCTTTCCCATGAAGAGTTTTGGGTTATACTTCTGGATAATTCAAATCACATATTAAAAACTTCTCAGGTAAGTAAAGGAGGTATTACGAAAACTATTGTGGATGTTAGGGTTTTATTAAAAGAGGCGTTATCTATGAATGCTACAGCATTGATAGTTTGTCATAATCATCCTTCTGAAAATCTTTTGCCAAGCCAAGCCGATAAAGATGTAACACGTAAAATTTCTTCTGCAGCAAAAACTATTGATATCACCTTAATAGACCATGTTATTTTATCGGGCGAACTCTATTTTAGTTTTGCAGAGCAAGGAATATTATAACTCGTAATCCTAAACGTGAATACCAAACATTAAACATGATTATGAAATAATCTTTACAACAATCTTAAGCATAAAAAAAATCACCGAAAAACATATTGTAGTAAGCCGAAGAATTTGTAAATTTGCGAACTGCTTTAATAGGCTCATAAATTGCAACAATGAATAAATATTACAACCAAATATCGTAACAATGCATTGTTTAGAAACAATAGTAGTGAAACACACACAAATAACATCAGACATTTTTGTTTTAGATGTTTTAAATCCTGATCTAACAACCATACCAGGACAGTTTTTTATGCTCAAAAGTTGGGATACTGAACCTACTTTTATGCGTCCGATAAGTATTTATAAAGCGGATGACAAAATACTTAGTTTTATGTATCGAGTAGTAGGTAAAGGAACAACTTTAATTTCATTATTAAAAGAAAATGACAAAATTAAAATACTTGGTCCTTGTGGCAATGGGTATCCAATACAAGAATTAAGTGGTAAAATTGCCGTTGTTGGTGGTGGGGTAGGGATTCCGCCTCTTTGCCAAACTTCAAAAATTCTCACTGAAAAAAGTTGTTCTGTTGATGCCTATCTAGGATACAAAGATGAAGTTTTTGCAATAGATGATTTTAAAAAACATTGTAACTCGGTTTTAATTTCTACTGAAAATGGTATTATGGGAACTAAAGGCTTTGTTACAGATATTTTGACACCTGAAAAATATGACTATATCCTAACTTGTGGACCTGAAATTATGATGCGTAAGGTGGTTGAAAAATCTAAAAAGAGTAAGGCTATTATATATTGTTCTTTAGAACATCGTATGGCATGCGGCTTGGGTGCATGTCTTGGTTGTAGTATTAAAACAAATCTTGGTATGCAACGGGTGTGTAAAGATGGCCCTGTTTTTGTTAGTAATATTCTTAATTGGTAATATTTACACTTTTTATTGTATATTATGAATAGTAAAATAAACCTTTCAACAGAAATTTGCGGCATAAAATTTAAAAATCCCATAATAGCTGCATCTGGGACTTTTGGATTTGGAGAAGAATATAACGAACTCTATGATGTTTCTATTTTAGGTGGTATATCTTCTAAAGGTTTGACATTGAAGCCCAAAGATGGCAACGAAGGAATTAGAATTTGGGAAACGGCATCTGGAATGATGAATAGTGTTGGTTTACAAAATCCAGGAATTGAAAAATTTATCGAATTAGGGATAGCTCAGATGCGCAAATTTGACACTGTTTTGATAGCTAATATGGGTGGACATTGTATGGATGATTATACAAAAGGTGCATCCTTATTGTCAGATTCAGATATAGATATGCTTGAGCTTAACATATCTTGCCCGAATGTAAAAAGTGGGGGAATGGCTTTCGGAATCAAAGCTAATGTTGCAGCTGAAGTTGTTTCATCTGTTCGTAAAGTTTGCTCAAAACCGCTAATAGTTAAATTATCGCCTAATGCTGAGAATATTGTTGAGATGGCAAAAGCCTGTGAAAATGCTGGTGCCGACTCACTTTCTTTGGTCAATACTTTCCAAGCGATGGCTATTGATATTCACAAACGAAAACCTGTTTTTAATAATATTTATGCAGGATTATCAGGAGCTGCCGTAAAACCAATTGCTTTACGTATGGTGCACTCTGTGTGTCAGAATGTTAAAATACCAGTAATTGGTCTTGGCGGAATATATACAGCTGAAGATGTTTTAGAATTTATAATGGCTGGTGCTACCGCAGTTCAAATAGGTACTATCAATTTTAACAACCCATTGGCTGGAGAATCAATCGTAAATTCATTTTATGAATTATGCGAAAATGAAAATATTTCTAACTTAAACACAGTGAGAGGTTGCATATAAAACATAATGTACATTATTCTCCTGTTTGCAGAACACAATATATTTGTCGTATAATTTATATTATGTTAAGTAGAAAAAACGCTAAGCTAATTTATAGGATTTATTTTGTGTTGTTTATTTACGTTTTTGTCTTGAGTTCTTTAGAGACCGTAGGTTAATGCGTAAGCATACAGCATACTCTGTGAAAATAATTTATATATACGTTATGCAAAAATGAGTAATACAAATAATAATTATGAAAACAGAACAACAAACTAAAGGATTAGCAGGTGAAGAAATAGCCGTAGATTATTTGCTTAGAAACGGTTATAGAATTTATGAAAAAAATTGGCGTTGTGGTCATTTAGAGGTTGATATTATAGCTGGTATTGACGATTATATTGTAATTATTGAAGTAAAAACACGAAAAAACACAAAATGTGGAACTCCTGAAAATTTTGTAATCAAGCAAAAACAAAAGAATCTTATTAGAGCTGCAAATTATTATACAACATTTCGAGGAATTACTAAAGAAGTGCGTTTTGATATTATTTCAATCATCTTAAGCGAGCAATTAGAAGATATTCGCCATATTACAGATGCTTTTAAACCTTGTTGGTAAAAAAAAGGAAAACCCGTAAGCTGGGTTCTGTTTTATGTTGTCATTTATCTCGAACTTGTGTCGCCACAAGTCTCTATCAACCTACCCTCCAGGTCGGACGAGCAGCCCTCATACCCTGGTTTATTTGGTCTTTCAACCCATAAGGTTTACCCTCGTTAACATCACTGCTAACGGCGTGAGCTCTTACCTCGCGATTTCACCCTTACCTTTTATTAGGCGGTATATTTTCTGTGGCACTATCTGTCGCATCTCTGCGCCTTCCTGTTAGGAAGTATGGTGCTCTGTGTTGCCCAGACTTTCCTCAACTTTTCAGTTGCGACAACTCGGTTTTCCTTTTTATATATTTGTTTTTAACTATTGAGCATTACAGGCATGATCAACATTAAAATATCCTCATTCTCATCTTGAGTTTCCTCAGGAAGTATCAAGGCTGCACTATTAGGTAACGAAAGTTCCATTCTTATTCTCGAAGAATCGATATTAGAAACCATATCGATTAAGAACTTTGAATTGAAACCAATTTGCATCTCTTGACCGCTGTATTGACATTCAATATTTTCTTCACCTTTGTATGAAAAATCAGCATCTTCAGCAGTTAAACGAAGGTTATTTTCCATTAAATCAAGGCGAACTTGGAATGTAGATTTACTTGAGTAGTTTCCCAAACGACGAGTGGATTTGAGAAATTCTTCTCTACCTACAGATAGAATATTTGGATTTTCTGTAGGAATAACTCTCTCATAATTTGGATATTTACCCTCTTTGAGAGAAGAGAAAAGTTCAAAATTTTCAAACTTGAAAGAGATATGGTGGGTTTGGTCGGAATATTCAACGTGAACTAATTCATTTTGAGTTCCTAATATACTTTTGAGGTGTGAAATTGGTTTTTTAGGAAGTATGAAAGAAGCGTAATCTTCAGTGCGCACCTCTAAATTTCTATATCTTACGAGTTTATGAGCATCGGTTGCGACAAACGTTATGTAATCAGAAGATAACTCACAGAAAACCCCAGTCATGTTTGGACGAAGCTCGTCATTACCAGTTGCGAAAATCGTCTTAGATATTGCGCGTTGAAGTACTGATGCACGTATATCGAAAGATTTTGAATTTTTAATAGGTTTAACCATTGGAAATTCTTCGCTATTGAAACACGGAGCTCCATATTCGCCATTAGAAGAAGAGTATTTAAGCTTGAGGTTGTCTGTGTCAATAGCGAAAACTAAAGGCATATCAGGCATAAGCTTTAATGTTTCAAGAAGAATCTTAGCTGGAACAGCTACCGATCCTTCTCCTTCAACGTTTTCCAATTCAATTACTGCAGACATTGTAGATTCTAAATCAGAAGCAGTAAGTTTAAGTGTGTTTCCTTCAATTGTCAACAGCACATTTTCCAATATAGGCATGGTACTATTTGCACCAATAACACCATTCACGGCGTTCAAATTGCGATATAACAAGTCGCTTGATACGATGAATTTCAATTCCATACTTGAATATTTTAACAAGCCGCAAATATAACATTTTTTTAATAAGGGTAAATACACAACTTCAAATGAAATTCTTTTATTTTCTCTACAGGATAATTTTATCAGTCTGTGTATATTCGTAATTTATGTACATTTGCACCCTATTTGAAAATAATCGAATCTAAATAATTTATATTATGGAAAACACAAACATCGTAATCGAAGAGTTAAGGCAATCTGAAGCATTGTTGGAGGGGCATTTTCTTCTCTCATCTGGTCGCCATAGCGATAGATATTGCCAATGTGCAAAATTACTGCAATACCCAGATAGAGCTGAGCGAGTTATTGCAAAAATCACCGAACAAGTTAAAGCTCTCTCTATTGATATGGTAGTTGGTCCTGCTATGGGAGGAATAATCGTGGCCTACGAACTTGGACGTCAACTTGGAGTGCCTGCAATATTTACGGAGCGAGTTGATAACATTATGACTCTTCGCCGCGGCTTTGAAGTTAAAGAAAATATGCGCCTCATTATATCTGAAGATGTTGTAACTACAGGAAAATCTTCTCTTGAAACTATCGAGGTTCTTAAATCTTTTGGAGCCGAAGTGATAGGAATAGCTTGCATTGCAGATAGAAGTAATGGTTCTTTCCCCTACCCTATTTTTAGTGCTACAAAACTTGATATTCAAAATTGGGACGCTAATGAATGTCCCCTTTGTAAACAAGGTATCCCATTCATTAAACCAGGAAGTAGAAAAATATAATAATCTGATAATCAATTTCTTTACTAAAACGTGGATTCAAAAATGTTTCTACGTTTTTATTTTAAAAAATAATGTATATTTGCCGCGCTTTAAAGATTTGTAGATGAAAAACCCTAAATTATCATATCGATACGCTAAGGCTCTATTTGATTTCGCTAAGGAGTGCGATAAAGTTCATGAAGTGTATGAAGCTATCTTGATGTTTTCTAACACTCTACGTGAAAACCGAGAGCTTCAACTTTTCCTTAGGAACCCTGTTGTTGAGCCTAAACAAAAACACGCTATTTTTGAATCTATTTTTAATGGTTCTTTGAATGATATAACATACAAATTTTTGGAAGTTTTACTTAAGCAAAGAAGGGAGCCAGCCTTAGATACAATATGTCAAGAGTTTGTCAAATTATTTAACATCGAAAATAATATTAGAGAAGTGTTGATAACAACCGCTCAACCTCTTAGTGATGTTTTGCGTTCTAAAATTTTGGCGTTGTTAACTGAACAGACTAAATCTACTATAAATTTAAAGGAGTTGATTGACCCTGAGATTGTGGGAGGTTTTATCATCCAGATGAACGACCACTACATCGACCATAGTGTCATATCAAAAATCAACAAATTAAAGCAAGAATTTTCACATAATAGTTTTCAAGTACAATTTTAATAAAGCATATAAATGGCAGAAATAAAACCATCAGAAGTAACATCTATTTTAAGAAGTCAGCTTCAGAATTTTAACCAAAGAGCTGAGATGGAAGAAGTTGGCACTGTTTTGCTCGTTGGCGATGGCATTGCACGTGTTTATGGTTTACAAAACGTTCGCTCTGGCGAATTGGTTGTATTCAACACTAAAAATGGCGACGAAATCACAGGCATAGCCTTAAATCTCGAAGAAGACAATGTTGGTGTTGTGCTTCTTGGCGATTCTAAGTCCCTGAACGAGGGCGACATCTGTAAACGCACTGGAAGAATTGCATCTATAAAAGTTGGTGAAGGGCTTCTTGGACGTGTAATAAATACTTTGGGAGAACCTATAGACGGAAAAGGGTCGATTGAAGGAGATTTATTTGAAATGCCTATTGAACGTAAGGCACCTGGAGTTATTTTTCGTCAACCTGTTAAAGAACCTTTACAAACAGGTATTAAAGCTGTTGATGCTATGATTCCTATTGGTCGCGGACAACGTGAACTTATTATAGGCGACCGTCAAACAGGAAAAACTGCAATAGCAATAGATACTATTATCAACCAAAAATCTTTTTATGATCAGGGAAACCCTGTTTATTGCATTTATGTTGCAGTTGGTCAGAAAGGTTCGTCTGTTGCTGCGTTAGTAAAAACTTTATCGGAGCGAGGTGCTATGCCTTATACCATAGTAGTTACAGCTACCGCTTCAGATGCCGCTGCTATGCAATTTTATGCTCCTTTTGCAGGAGCAGCCATAGGAGAATATTTTAGAGACACTGGACGTAACGCTTTGATTATCTTTGATGATTTATCCAAACAAGCTGTAGCTTATCGAGAGGTGTCTTTGCTCTTGCGTCGCCCACCTGGACGTGAAGCCTACCCTGGAGATGTTTTCTATTTGCACTCCAGACTTCTTGAGCGTGCCGCTAAAATTATCGAATCTGACGAAATAGCTGCCACAATGAACGATCTCCCTGAATCTTTAAAACCAATTGTTAAGGGAGGTGGCTCGCTGACTGCTCTACCAATTATTGAAACACAAGCTGGTGATGTCTCTGCTTATATCCCAACAAATGTAATTTCAATTACAGATGGACAAATATTCCTTGAAACATCTCTTTTCAATGCAGGTGTTCGTCCAGCTATCAACGTCGGTATTTCTGTTTCACGAGTTGGCGGTAATGCGCAAATTAAATCTATGAAAAAGGTTGCAGGTACTCTAAAACTTGACCAAGCTCAGTATCGAGAAATGGAATCTTTTGCGAAGTTTGGTTCTGATGTTGACGCTGCTACGCAATTTATACTTGACAAAGGCGTTAGAAATGTTGAAATTTTAAAACAACCTCAATACACTCCTTATAAAGTTGAAGAACAGATAGCTATTATTTTCTGCGGTTCTCGTGGATTATTGCAGTCTGTTCCTGTTGCTAATATCAAAAACTTTGAAACAGAATTTTTGTCATATCTGCACGAAAAATATCAAGATTTGCTTGATGTTTTAGCCTCTGGTAAAATTGATGATACCATTATGCAAAATTTAACCGACATTTGCAATGAGGTTGTAAAAAAATATGAATAAATATGGGGAACCTCAAAGAAATACGAACTCGAATAACATCTATAGAATCAACACAAAAGATCACTGCTTCGATGAAGCTTGTGTCTGCGGCTAAACTTCGTAGGGCACAGATTGCGATCCAACATCTTCGTCCATATTCTCAAAAACTTAACGAAATACTTGGAAATTTGGCCTCTTCGTCTGTAAATATTGAACACTTTCCGCTTTTTGAGAATAGAGAACCTGAACGGATAACTATAGTTGTTATAACATCTAACAAAGGTCTATGTGGTGCCTTTAATTCAAACATTGTAAAATCTGTTAAAAATCTTGTAAATAAAAGATTTGTGGCTCAACATTCTGCGGGAAATGTTGAACTTATATGTTTTGGTAAGAAAGGTTATGAACAACTCTCTAAAAGCTTTCCTGTAAAATATTATGACGAAAAATTGATAGATTCGCTCAATTTTTCCAAAGTTTCTGAAGTTGCAGATAACTTAATGGAAGCCTTTTTGAAGCACAAAACTGATAACGTTGTAATTGTTTATAATCAGTTTATGAACGCTGCTACTCAGAAAATTACAGTTGAAAATTTTTTACCTGTTTCAAATATCAACGAAAATATTACCACAAGTATTAGTAATGATTATATTATTGAGCCAACAGCAGAAGAACTTCTTGGAGAGTTGATACCCAAAATTTTGCGCACACAGTTGTTTAAAACTCTTTCTGATTCAATTGCTTCAGAACACGGGGCGCGGATGATCTCTATGACTAAGGCAACCGATAGCGCAACAGAGATTCTTCGAGACCTGCGCCTTAAATATAATAACGCCCGACAGTCTTCTATTACCAATGAATTGATAGAGATTGTTAGTGGAGCAAATGCTCTTAATGGATAATTTTTAATATGGATTATAGGATAGAAAAAGATACTTTGGGCGAAATGAGGGTTGAAAGTAACAAACTTTGGGGTGCCCAAACCCAAAGGGCTATGGAGAATTTTGTTATAGGTAAGAAGAAAATGCCTATAGAAATAATCTATGGTATTGTATTAGCTAAAAAAGCTGCAGCTTGTGCTAATTACGATTGCGGAGTGCTTACCGAAAAAAAACGCGACCTTATAGTTACTGTGTGCGATGAAATTCTTTCTGGTAAATGGGACGAACATTTTCCCCTTCATATTTGGCAAACAGGTTCTGGTACACAAACAAATATGAATGTTAATGAAGTTATTGCACACCGTGGACAACAACTTTACGGTGGCAACCTTGATGACTCCAAGCTCTTCCTATCTCCTAACGACGATGTTAATAAATCTCAATCCACTAATGACATTTTTCCTACAGGAATGCGAATTGCTACAGCTCGTAGCATAATTATTAGCACTATTCCAGCTATCGAAAATATCATCGTAACCTACAAGGAAAAAATTGCTGAATTTTCTGGGATAATGAAAATTGGTCGTACACACCTTATGGATGCCACTCCTATAGCTCTATCCGACGAATTATCTGGGCATTTATCTCAATTAGAACATGGATTGGAAGTTATTAAATGCGGTTTAAAACATCTTATGGAACTTCCTATAGGTGGTACTGCTGTTGGAAATGGTATCAATGCGCCTGAAAATTACGATAAAACAGCCTTAAATTATATCAATAAATTCTCTGGCTTCGAATTTTATAATTCCACTAATAAGTTTGAAGCTATGGCAACTCACGACTCGCTTTGTGAAATGTCTGGCGCATTAAAAAGATTAGCAGTTTCTTTAATGAAAATTGCAAACGATTTTCGACTTCTTAATTCTGGTCCTCGTTGTGGTTTAGGAGAAATAATTTTGCCCGCTAACGAACCAGGCTCTTCTATAATGCCTGGAAAAGTTAATCCCACTCAATGCGAAGCCTTGTCGCAGGTATGTTGCCAAGTAATCGGTAATGATGTTGCTATCACAACTGGCGCAATGCAAGGACATTTACAATTGAATGTCTTTATGCCTCTGATAGGAAGAAATCTTTTGCAATCTTCTCGCCTGCTCGCTGATGTTATCAATTCATTCAACGAACATTGCTTAAAGGGTATTAAACCTAATAAAGATAGAATCTCAATGCACCTTAATAATTCGTTGATGCTTGTAACAAAATTAAATCCTCATATAGGTTATTACAACGCTGCTAAAATAGCTCAATATGCTCACGAAAACAATTTAACTCTCAAAGAGTCTGCACTTGAATTGAATATTCTTTCCCCTGAGGATTTTGACCAATGGATGAAATTATAGGATCTGTAAACTTATGATTCTCAATTAGACTATGGGAAAAAAGAAAGCAACTGAGAATCTTCTGACTTTAGAATCTTTCGGATCCGCTAAAAAATATTGGACGGCGTGGGTTTCTTCTCCTCTTTGTCATTTTGCATTCGCTAATCTTTTATCTAAAATATTCTCAAAAAACTGTTCTTTTATAGGTAATGTACCTATCTTATACTATGAGGAAAAACTTAACTTTCCTGTCTATTCACTCTGTTTTAATGAAGAGTTTTCGGTTTTTTTAACAATTATTTCCAATAAAACATTTTTATCTCATAAAACTTCTTCTAAACTCGATAACCCTCTTTTTGGCGGACTTCTTTTTGATGATGAATATTATATTTTTAATAGTGGCGGACTCTCTAAAATTTCTTCTACCTTTTCTGATGTTGATTATATCTTACTACTCTCAGCAGATAAGAATTTTGATCCCGATGACTACATCAATTTAATTCTAAATTCTAATGAATATAAACTTATAACTACAGGAGAACCTAACGAAATTGCTATAAATCAGAATAAAAATAAATCTAAAATCTTTCTCGATTATCTTCAATATCTCTTCTATGAAACAGAATCCATGACTAATGATTTTAGTTATAAAAAATTACGAAAAACACTACATAATACTATGTCTGTCTCTATGTTAAATCACATAAATACAAAGTATCCTATTGAAGATGAAAGAGTTATAACTAGTATATATCTCAGACGAGAAGATTTTTAATAAAAAAACAAACATAATTGTATGCAGAATAGAATCATATTCCCCTCTTTGCTGATATTTTGTGTTTCTCTACTCTTCGGCTGCGCGAAAATTGCTACACCAACTGGTGGACAAAGGGATGTAACCGCACCTAAAATTATAACTGTATCTCCAAATAATAACTCTGTAAAATTTGAGGGTAACCTAATAAAAATCTCTTTTGATGAATATTTTACTCTAAACAATCCAACTGAAAATATCCTTTTCTCTCCCCCTCTCTCAAAATCACCTGAATATTCTATAAAAGGTAAAACTCTTGTGATAAAATTTAAAGATACTCTTCAACCACAAACAACTTATAATATTCTTTTCTCTAATGCTATAAAAGATTATCACGAAGGAAATCCTTTGGGAATGTTTCACTATAGTTTTTCAACAGGCGACAGTATTGATAGATTTAAAATTAAAGGAAAAATTGTTGATGCAAAAAAGTTAGAGTCTTCTAAAGACTTTTTTGTTATGCTCTATAAAAACAATATAGATTCTTTACCTTTGACCTCTTTGCCAAACTATATCACAAAATCTAACGATAAAGGCGATTTTGTGTTTAACAATATTTCACCAGGTAGCTATAAAATATTTGCAATTAAAGATATAAATTCTAACAATAAATATGATTTGCCAAATGAAGAAATTGCTTTTTTAGACACTATTGTTTATTCTTATTCTTCCGATTTAGATAGTTTGTCTGATAATCTTAAAATCTCTATACCTGATTTAACACTATATTCGTTTGTGGCTACTGATACTATTCAAAAATTGCAACGTTATGAAAATCCGATGGCGGGAATCTATATTTTTCCATATAAAATCCCTGTTGAAGTCTTTTCTGCTACTGGTTTAAATAATTCGTATCAATATTTTGAAAAGTTTAATACATCTCGCGATACTGTTACTTGGTATTTCAAACAAACTGTAAAAGATAGTTTATTATTTAAATTGGTGGCTGATAACCAAGTAGATACCGTTATTTTGAAACCATATACCCAAAAACAAGTCAGGGGGCGTAATAGAGTTAAAGAAGAAACAAAGTTGAAAGTTACAGCAATAAATAAAGGTGAATATAATAAGCCTCTTACACTTCGTTTCTCCTACCCTATCCAACCTATTGATTCTTTCGATGTTATGATTTGCACCATAGGTAAAAACAACAACGATACTATCATTAGAAAGTTTTCTGTGCCTGACTCTTTCGTAACACAAATTGCCATACCGTTGGAGTATATTGAAAAAAAATCATATACAATTTTGATTAGAGATTCTATTTTCTGGGGGTATAATAATACAACCAATGATTCTTTAAAGATAGATTTTGTTGCTAAAGCTCTAAAAGATTATGGAACTTTGACAATGAATTACACTATTCCATCGGATGGGAAACGATATGTTGCAACACTTTATAAAGGAGAAACTCCAATAATCACTAATAATTTGAGTTCCTCAGAAACAATTAGCTATCCTTTTCTAAATCCAGACTCATATAGAATTGTAATTTTTTGCGACGATAATGAAAACGGGAAATGGGATTCTGGTGATTACTATAATAAAAAACAAGCAGAGAAAACTTTTATATTCCCACAAACAATTACAATCAGAGCTTATTGGGAAAGCGAAGAAACTTTCGATTTGAGAGAATTTAAGTAGTCAACCCTCAAAAAAATATTTATCTTCGCCTCTCCTCTTCATCCCCACCGTATCTACCCTTATGAGAATCTGTCTGTGTACATTAGTAATTTTTGTACATTTGCATCTATATTTCTCGTCTGTTTACTTGGCGTTACGATCGTAAAAAAATAGGTGAAAAATATGAGAATTGCAAATTGTATATAGTTAGTTAGCGTGTTTATTTATAGCCAAAATTGAAATTAGTTTACGGAAATTAAAGACAATCGATAATTATGTAAAAAATCTATAGGACGCTATTGATTTTTTTACAATAAATCATAAATTAACATCGTTAGTTATGAGAAAATTCAAAATATTTTGAGTATGAATGTAAAAATTTTATGGGCAGACGATGAGATAGATTTATTGAAACCTCATATAATGTTTCTCAATTCAAAAGGCTACGATGTAATACCCGTTATGAGTGGCACAGAAGCTATTGAAATTTTAGAAAAAGAGTTTGTTAATATCATCTTCCTTGATGAAAATATGCCAGGACTAAGTGGCTTAGAAACACTGCAAATAATAAGAAAAAAATTTGCACATATTCCAATTGTAATGATCACTAAAAGTGAAGAGGAACATATTATGGAAGATGCTATTGGCTCAAGTATTACAGACTATCTTATAAAGCCTGTAAATCCAAACCAGATTTTACTGTGCCTTAAGAAAAATATTGATAATAAAAAACTCGTTACAGCAAAGGTTACTGTTGATTATCAACAAGCTTTCAGGGAACTATCGATGAGAATTTCAGACAAGCTTTCTATTCAAGAGTGGGAATCTTTGTACAAAGAATTGGTTAATTGGGAACTTCAAATTGAGAAAATTGAGGATGACAGCATTACTGATATGCTAAAAGCTCAAAAAGAAGAAGCAAACATTCAGTTTTCAAAATTCGTTCAACGCAACTATTTAGACTGGATAAATGGTAAGTCTAACGATAAACCTCTACTATCTCATACCATATTGAAAGAGAAGTTATTCACGAAATTAGATGGCGGGAAAAGTACATTTTTGTTTGTTATCGACAACTTGCGCTACGACCAATGGCGAAGCATATACCCAATAGTTCACGATTATTACTACATTCAAGATGAAACAATATGTTATAGCATATTGCCTACTGCAACTCATTATGCTCGCAACGCGTTGTTTTCAGGATTGATGCCTTCTATGATAGCAAAAAAATACCCTAAATTTTGGCTCAATGAAAGCGATCAGGGTAGTAAAAACCAATTCGAAGAAGAACTACTTGGAGAATATCTCAAAAGATATGGCAAAAACATAAAATATTCATATCACAAAATTTTAAATCCTGATTATGCTAAAAAGATATTCGAAAACTTCCATCAGATGCTTAATAATCAGCTTAACGTTATCGTATTCAATTTTGTAGATATGCTGTCTCATGCTGGTACGGATGTGAACGTTGTGCGAGAACTCGCCGATGACGAAAAATCTTACCGCAGCGTTACAGCCTCATGGTTTCAAAACTCTGTTTTATTTGATATGATAAAGTATCTCTCCGAAAAGAAAATTCCCATAATCCTCACCACAGATCACGGAACAATCAAAGTTAACCGCGCTTTGAAAATGGTTGGAGAACGCGACCTTAATACTAATCTACGCTATAAGGTTGGGCGTAGTAATATGGATTACCCCGCTAAAGATGTTTTCGAAATAAAAAATCCCGATGACGCTTTTCTTCCAAAAGAGAATATGACTCAACGCTTTATTTTTGCTACTAAATCCGACTTCTTCGCTTATCAAAATAATTTTAATCAATACGTAAATCTTTATAAAAACACATTCCAACATGGAGGTATTTCAATGGAAGAGATGATGATTCCATTTGTTTTACTTTCGCCTAAAGCTTAAAACTTCATTTATATATATAGCTTATGAAAAGATTTTTAACAGTTCTCACACTAATCGTTTTAATAATCACAACATCAGCTCAACAAAATTTGTTGCAATATCAATCATTTGGTATTGGTGGTAGCGACACTTCTCTCACAGAAGTTACCGTATCTGGAAGTGAACTGATGATTCATTCTGCGAATAAGAAATCTGATAATCCTATCCCTGGAACAGCTAAACATTCAACTTTTATCGACTACGCACATGATACTGCATTTTACCAACTCTACTATTCTGAAACTGAAAAGTATTTCTCAGGTTTCAGTTTAAAAAACTCTAACGAATATGTCTTTGAAAAGAGTGAAAAAATTGGTAAATATAACTGTAAAAAATATACCACAACGTTGTTTTCCAACAAGATGGAAATCTGGATATGCGAAGATTTAGGATTTAGAGCTACTCCAACAACTACTTTCGCTAATCTTCCTGGAACAGTAGTTCAAATTATCAGAAATGGAAATTATGTAACAAATCTTATCTCTATTAAAAAAGTTAAAAATATTAAAAATCTAATACCATCTAATTTAGGTACTTTTCTTGATGGTAGAAGTCTTAACAACCTCGAAAAAGAGAAACTTACTATTACAATCCCCGTATTCGAAGATGCACAAATATGTTTTAATCCTAAAATTATTAAACCTACTACCATACCTTACGACACCACCTTATCATTTTCAAACGGAACTGTCATTCTCAAAAGAATTCATGTAAAAGAGTTGCCCCCTCACTATCAAATTTTTGCTGAAGTTACTGAGCGTTCTAACGGAGATGCCTACGACCGTACAGGGTCAATTTTTATTATACCTGTAGATAAAACACCTAATTTCTCTAACGCACTTCTCGAAGGAATAGAGAAACTCCCAATTTTTACCGATAAAAATAAAGAAGAATATCAGGGTATTAAACTTGAAGAAAATTATATTCCGTTGGTAGAATTGGTTAGATTTTTTACACCTTTCGGAGTTCATTATTTTAATCAGTACCGTTCGCTGCATAACAAAGATTGGGAAGATGCAGCTTATTATAAGCAAGATATCAGCGATTTGAGAGATTTTCTTAAAGGTGATGTTTACATTGGAGCTTTTATTGGCAATTACGACGCTGGTGGCCATAAGCTCTCACTTGATATTAAGGCATATCCTGAGGATAGAGAATGGATAATTCCTGAAAATCCTACAACTTGGTCGCTACCATTATTTAACACCTGCAACGTTATGGAGATGTCAGGACAAAACTATGGAAAACTTTTCGAGACCGATAGTCTTAAGGTTACATTTTATGTTCCTGAAGGAATTTCAAACTTACGTCTCCGTTACATTAGCACTGGACATGGAGGATGGGATACTGGCGACGAGTTTGTACCTAAAGAAAATACAATCATTATTGATGGAAAGGTTTGTTTTAAACATACTCCGTGGCGTAGTGATTGCGGAACTTATCGAGCTTTTAATCCTGCAAGCGGAAACTTTTGGAACGGTATTTCATCATCTGATTATTCTCGTTCTGGCTGGTGTCCTGGAACAGCTACTCAACCTGTATATTTCAATATTGGTAACTTAAAACCTGGCAAACATACAATAACTGTTGCAATACCTCAGGGTGCTCGCGAAGGTAATAATTTTTCAGCTTGGTGTGTTTCAGGTATTTTGTTAGGGGATTTGAAGTAATATATTAAGAACTGATATGCTGTCTCTAATTGCATTTTCACTTTATCTTATAATTATTCCATTTTTAGTTCTTTTAGCATCAAAACGATGGAAAATAGTTGATAGAATTAACCCTATGGTGATTCTTTATATTATTGGTCTTATTGTTGGAAATATCGGACTAATCAACGAAAATGGACTTGTGGCTTGTACTAACTTTTCAAATGTTACGGTGTTGCTTGCAATTCCTCTTATGTTGCTGAGTTGCGACTTCAAAAAATGGTCTGCAAAATCATCACTTAAAGCATTCTTAGTTGGTCTTTTCAGTGTTATTATTGTTACAATTACGGGATTCTACATTTTTAGAGGTCAAGCATTTTCCGCAGGACTTAATACAAGTGAATTTGCTAAAGTTAGTGCTGGTATGACTGGCATTTACACTGGTGGTATTCCTAATTTTGCTCCAGTATCAAAAGCAGTTGGATTACCACAAAACCTATTTTTGATAATCTCTGGTTACGACATCATTGTTACTGCCTCTTATCTTCTTGTTATTGTTTTCTTTGGACGCAAACTTATAGATCTATTATTTCCAAAAGAAAAACAATCAAAATCTAATTATATTGCTGAGAAAGAAGAAGAAAAAAAAGAAGATACTAAATTATCAATTTCAACATTAACAAACCGAGCATTGGGAATTGTTGTTGCGATTGTTGTAGTAGCTGTTTCGGTTCTTCTATCAAAGATTATCCCTATAGATAACTCAACAGCTGTAATAATAATAATAATAACTACAATATCTATCATGTGCACATTCCTTAAATCTGTAAAAAAATTAAAAGGAACGTTTGATTCTGGATTATATTTCGTTTACGTATTCTGTCTCGCGGTTGCAACAATGGTAAATCTTCATGAGATGGATTTCTCAAAATACTTATTTATCCTATTCTATGTAGCATTTGCTGTTTATGGTTCACTAATATTACAAATCATTGGGGCAAAGATATTCAAGATTAGCGGTGCACTAACTCTCACAGCATCAATATCTTTAATAAATTCACCGCCATTTGTGCCAATGGTGGCTGCGTCTCTCAATAACAGAGATATAATTCTTCCAGGCATTGCCATAGGACTACTCGGATATGCAGCTGGCAATTATCTCGGTATAGGAATATTCTACCTTTTAGAGGCAATTCCCATTTAAATATCCTTACTGGATGTTCTCCTCTATCATTTCCTTAATATAGTTCATAACTTCTGGCTCTTGAAGCGAAACTCCATCTAAGGCTTCATATAATTCAGTTGTATCAAGAATATAGTTAACATCTCGTTTTGAATTTGAGCGAACAAAATGAAAAACAAAATGTATTTCAGGGTGTGCTGCAACAGTTAAAACCATAGTACCAGCAAGGTCGCCCATAGGTGGACGGTCTATGTGAGTTAATCCGAATACTGCAGTTACAATAGTACCTTCGCCCTCTTTACTGATTATATTCAATGAACCGTTTGTCATTTCAGCATTCTGCTTTAATAACGGAAGTCCAAGACCAACTTTGCGGGTGGTGCGAGTTGTAAAAAAAGGATTGATAACATTTTTCACCATCTCTTCACTCATGCCACAACCATCATCTTTAAAGACAAGAGTTAACGTATCTGTAGAATAATCTTCTGATACTTCGAGAGTGATGTTTTTTGCTTTTGCACGCGTGGAATTTTGAAGAATATCCATTATGTGCATCGACAAATCTTTCATATTTAGTTGTTTAGATACTTATAAATTTGCCCTGCAACTTCAAAGGTTTGCTCAGAAGTTCCTAAAACAGGTATATCTTCCTCTTTAGCCTGTTCAAGCATATCGTCGTCAGGTTTATTACTTTTAACAAGTATCACACAAGCAAGCTCTTTAAGCGAAGCTATTGCTATAACATTTTTATGAGTTTGAAGTGTTACCCAAGCATGACCTTCTTGAGCGAACCCCATCACGTCACTCAATAAATCCGACACATAACCACCTTTAATTTCTGTGTCCATATTATCTTCACCGCAAAAAACGGTCAGATTCATTTTTTCAACTAATTCTCTAACTGTCATAATTTCAATTATATTTGATATTTCTAATTTTTTTATTGTTATTCTAACGACAACAACACTTCACGACCATCCTCGCCGTGCAAGGCTTTACGAATTTCATCAAAACTACGAGTTTCCATTCTCAAATAGCATGGAGAAAAACCAATTCTATCGGGAAAGTGAGCATCAGAACTTCTTGTAAACATTTTGTTTTTCAAGTATTTGTGAGTTTTTAAAATTTCTTCTTTATCTCCACGGTCAGATAATTCCACTGCATCATATTCTAAATCAAAAGGTATAAAACCTAACTGTCCAATAAGACTGTTTTTTTGTTTGTCGATATGTGCTGGTATAAAAAGTCCACCAAGACAATGAACTTTGTCTGCAATTTGATTAACATTTTGATCAATAGCAGAAGTTAAAAGTCGAGGTTCTTCATATACGATATTCATCTCTTCATCAATCTGAACTTGGTCGCCAAAAACATCTGGATCATTGGGGATATTTGGTAGATATTGATCTAAATATTGTTGAAATAACTCTAAAGAGTCGTAATCTCCAAAATAAGCAAGACAATGTGCTTCCTCTTTGGTGGTAACTTCAGCACCATAAAGCACAAAAATATCTCTATTGTGGGAATAGTGTTCAGCCAAGCGACAATGACGAGTAGAATTATGGTCAGTGATAGCAATAACATCAATACCTTTCTCCAAAGCTATGGATATGATACTTTCAGGAGTCATATCCAAATCGCCACACGGAGATAAAAGGGTATGGTTATGCAAGTCTGCCTTATAAATATTCATTTAGGCTATGCTAAAGTTTTGCAACCATTTTTGCTAAATCCTGCGCTATCGCTTTCACTCCTTTTTTTGCCAAATCTTCATATTTGCGTGTATCCATAACCGACAATCTTTTCTGGCTAAAGCGAATCACCTCATCATTTCCATCAAAGACAACACCATCAGTGGAAAACTTTGCATTCCCTGCTCCAAATCCAACCCAAGCACGCAACGCACGGCTTCCCAAATCTAACTCTTTCCATTTCAGATGGATAACAATAGCTTCAGAATCCCTGAAATCAATTTTGTCTGCAACTTTTACAGTATATCCTTGCTTCTGGAGATTATTCTGCATCTCTTCAGCAATAATTTCAGATAAATTTTTCAAAATTTTTGTAACAATTGGATAATTGTCGTTGTTTTTTTGAGGTAGAGCCACCTCTGATGTTTCAACAGGAAGAATATAAACTATCTTTCTTTGTGTAAAATTATAAGGCTTAATAACCTCAAGCTCATCTATAGTATTTTTCCATTCTGTATATTTTCCGACTTCTGTTTGTGCGGTCAGTGAACATATCATAAAATTTACCAAGGTTAAAACTATCATACATTTTTTCATACTTAACGCATTTTTATATTAAAGTTACTAAAAATTAAAAGTTTGCAAATGTAGTTTTTTTATCGTTACAAGATTTAATTTTTTTTGTAATATTGCGCATTCAGTTCATTCTTAGAAAGAATTTTCAAAAAATATCGGTTATGAATATAAATTTCACATTTGAAGATGCTTTTTTTGCATTAAAAGAGAATAAGTTAAACATTTTAAAACAAATTTCTGAAGATATTTTAAATAAGGTGTTGCAAAAAAATGGAAGAGGAAACGATTTTTTAGGTTGGGTAAATCTTCCTGAAACAATTTCTGAATCTGATTTTGAAAACATAGATAAATGCGTTGAAAAATTTTCTGACAAGTCTGAAATTATTGTTGTAATCGGTATTGGTGGTTCTTATTTGGGAGCACGTGCTGTGATAGAAGCTCTTCAACACTCATTTTCACATTTTGTAAAAAATGATAAACCACATATTCTTTATGCTGGCAACAACATCAGTGAGGATTATCTCCACGATTTGCTTGATGTTCTGAACAACTATAATTATTCGATGATTGTAATTTCAAAATCTGGAACAACTACAGAACCAGCTTTAGCATTCAGAATTTTGAAGAAGCACTGTGAAGATAAATACGGGTACGAAGAGGCTCGAAATCGTATTATAGCAATCACTGACAGAAGTCGCGGTGCATTAAAAACAATGGCCAACAAAGAAAAATATCCTACTTTTGTAATACCAGATGACGTAGGAGGAAGATATTCTGTACTCACTCCTGTTGGACTTCTTCCGATAGCTTTTGCTGGATTTAATATCAGAGAGTTGGTAAGAGGTGCTTTAGAGATGCAAAAATTTGTTTCCGAGAACAACACTTTTGATAATAATCCTGTTCTCCAATACGCAACAGTTAGGAATTTGTTGTATAACGATGGTTTGAAAGTTGAACTTATGGCTTCGTTTGAACCTCAACTTTTCTATTTTATTGAGTGGTATAAACAACTTTTCGGTGAAAGTGAAGGGAAAGAACATAAAGGTATTTTCCCTGCAGGAGCAATCTTTTCAACAGATTTACACTCTTTAGGTCAATACATTCAAGAAGGTACGCGGCAAATTTTTGAAACAGTTATTGCCGTTGAAAATGCTCATCATAAAGTTGCAATCCCCCACGACTCAGAAGATCTTGATAATCTAAATTATTTACAAAACCGTTCTATAAATGAAATCAATCAAATAGCACGTAAAGGAACTTGCATGGCTCACATTGAGGGAAAAGTTCCTAATTTAAGAATTATCATACCTGAAATTAACGAATATTATCTCGGTCAACTTATATATTTCTTTGAGATAAGCTGTGCCATTAGCGGATATATGCTCAATGTTAATCCTTTCGATCAACCTGGCGTTGAAGCTTACAAAACTAACATGTTTAAACTTTTGGGAAAACCTATAGTTAAGTAGCTTTCATAACAGATGCAGACCTTTATTTTTACATTCTTTGCTCTATATGTAGTTATGCTTTTTATAATCACAAGCGTAACTTCTCGGAAAACAGATAAAATGAGCTATTTTACTGGCAACCGCAAATCACCATGGTTTGTGGTTGCATACGGTATGATTGGAAGTTCTCTATCGGGTGTAACTTTTATGTCTGTTCCTGGCGATGTATATACCACTCAGTTTACTTATCTCGGTGTTGTTTTGGGGTATATTCTTGGATATATCGTCATCGGTTTATTGCTTCTGCCACTCTATTATCGACTTAATGTTACATCTATATACGAATATCTTGGGGAACGTATTGGTAATGAAGCTCATAAAACTGGTGCTTTGTTCTTCTTTATTTCAAGACTTTTGGGATCTGCTTTAAGAATGTATTTGGTAATTTTCGTATTACAAATCTTCGTTTTTGATGGGTGGAATATTCCTATATGGGCAACTGCAACAGTGATGATTGCTATTATTCTACTTTACACTTTTCGTGGCGGAATAAAAACTGTAGTTTGGACTGACATGTTGCAAACCACATTTTTAATTTGTGCTTTGATAATTACTATCGTGGTTATTTTCAAAAATATGAACACAACAATCAGCGACATCTGGCAACAGATGGCCATTGTAGGCAAAGGCGAAACCGATTGTCGCACGGTGTTCAATTTAGACTGGCGTAATAATAGTTATTTTCTTAAGCAAATATTCGGAGGAATGTTTATAACAATTGCCATGACAGGACTCGATCAAGATATGATGCAAAAAAATCTTTCCTGCAAATCTCTAAAAGAATCTCAACGAAATATGCTTTCTTTCACCATTATTCTTGTTTTAGTAAACCTGTTATTTTTATTTTTAGGCGGACTCCTCTTAGTATTTGCAAATAATAATGGTGTTGATGTAAGTCAATTTCCTACCGATAGAATATATCCAGAAATAGCGTTTAATTATCTTGGAAAAATTGGTGCCTTAGTTTTTGTTTTCGGTCTTATTTCTGCAGGATTTTCGAGTGCTGATGGAACCTTTACTGCTTTAACTACAACTGTTTGTTATGACATTCTTAATATCGAATCTCGGTTTACAGATGAAAATGCACAAATACGCGTACGTCGCATAGTTCATTTAGTAATTTCAATACTATTTTTGACTGTTATACTGATAGTTGCAAATCATCACAATGATGCGCTTATACGCATTATTTTCATGGTTGCATCTTACACTTATGGTCCTATACTCGGATTGTTTGTATTTGGGATGTTTACAAAACGTATTATCCCAGAAAATCGAAGGTTCCTTGTTCCAATAATATCTGTATCTATTCCAACAATATGTTATTTTCTTGCTTCCAACTCCACTACCCTATTAAATGGATATAAATTTGGATATGAACTTCTTGTTTTAAATGGACTTATGGTATTTATAACATTGTTATCCATTAGTAAAAATAAATTTCAATTAACCACTTAATTATTAATCAAAATTTCAAAGTTATGTTAAAAAAATCTATTGCTGAAATGATTGGAACATTTGTTCTCACTCTGCTTGGATGCGGTACTGCAATGTTCCTTGGTTGTGCTACTCCAGCTGGTGTTGTTGGCACAGCAGTTGCTTTCGGTCTTTCTGTAGTAGCCATGGCCTACACAATTGGTGGCATATCAGGATGTCACATTAACCCAGCGATTACTCTCGGAGTTGCTCTTTCAGGCCGTATGACTTGGAAAGAAGCTTGTGGATATTGGGGTGGACAATTTGTTGGTGCAATTGTCGCTGGTGCTGTTCTTTTAGCTCTAACTAATATTGTAACTCCATCAGCTGAAGGTATTGCAGAAGGAATGATTTCTCTTGGCACTAACGGTGTTGCTAATGCTGGCGGCGCGGGTGGTGCTTTTTTAGTTGAAATTATCGCAACATTCATCTTTGTTTTAGTTGTTCTTGGTACCACCGATAATAAAATAGGGGCAGGCAATTTCGCTGGTCTTGCAATCGGTTTAACTTTGATTCTCGTTCATTTAGTGTGTATCAATCTCACAGGTACTTCTGTTAACCCAGCTCGTTCTTTTGGTCCTGCTATTTTCGCTGGAGGTGAAGCTTTAGCGAATGTTTGGGTATTCATCCTTGCTCCTCTTTGCGGTGGTGCTTTAGCTGCCCTTGTTTGGAAATTTTTAGCAGTTGAAAAATAAAAATTTACAAATAATTCTAAAATACTCTTTTTAGGTAGAATTTTGATTAACACGACAGGAAACATCTTGTCGTGTTTTTTTATAAAAAACAGTGCAAAATAAAAAAAAACTATTTTTGCATTGGTGAAAATATGAAATTTAACAACAACAAACTATAAAATCAACAGTTATGTATCCGATTATACACCATCCTATCTTAGATATTCCAGAAAGGAGTATCACGACCTTTGAATACAATGGCCAGCAAATTAAGGCGACTAATGGCTACACAATAGCAACGGCTCTCCATCAAGCAGGCTTTCCTATCCATAGCCACAGTTTGAAAGGTCGCGAACGCAGTATGGATTGCGGCATAGGCAAATGTGGTGCCTGTGAGATGCTCGTGGATGGCGAGATAAAGCGTATCTGTATAACACTCGTGGATGGAGTGCAAAAAGTTGAGGAAATTGCACATAACTACCTTCCAGCAATAACAACAAACAAAAATTTGGCTGCTCCTAAAATATATAAAACTGAGGTTGCCATTATTGGTGCAGGTCCTGCAGGACTCGCCTGTCGCGAACAACTCAACAAGTTCGGGATTTCTAATATAGTAATAGATAATAACGATCGTATTGGTGGACAGTTTACAATGCAGACACACCAATTCTTTTTCTTTGAGAAAGAGAAAAAATACGGTGGAATGCGTGGTTTTGATATTGCTGAAACACTTGCTGGCGACGACCTATCTGGCATCCTACTTAACAGTACGGTTTGGGATATCCTTGAAGGAAAACGTATAGCTGCCAAAAATATGATAGACGATAGTGTATTCTTTGTAGATTCTAACTTTTTAGTTGTTGCTACTGGAGCCTTTCCCTTTATGCCTACGTTTGAAAACGACGACCTCCCAGGTGTTTATACGGCAGCAGTAGTGCAGAAAATGATGAACCTACAACATACCCTACTGGGTAAAAGAATTCTTACTATTGGGGCTGGAAATATCGGATATCTAACATCTTATCAAGCTATACAAGCTGGAGCAAAAGTAGTTGCAATAGTAGAGGCTATGGATCACGAGGGTGGATTTCCTGTGCAAGCTAATCGAGTACGGCGCCTTGGTATCCCTATCATAACCTCTCATACTTTACTCAAAGCCATTCCAAACAATGATCACACAGGCATCGTAGGAGCGGTAATAGCAGAATGCGAGAATTTCAAAGCTGTACCTGGTACTGAACGAATTATAAAAGATATTGACCTTATCAATATCTGTACAGGACTAAAACCCGATAATCTCATTTTAGAAAAGGGGAAAGTTACTTTCGGACTTAACGCTTTAGGCATTGGCGACGCTACGCGCGTGGGCGAAGGTACTTGCGCGGTGCTACGTGGCAAACAAGCAGCAATTGAAATTGCAGAAGCTCTGAATGTGCGCTTTAACTACAACGATTACCTCACTGTTACTAAAGATTATGCAGATTCTCAGCAACATCCTATTCGAATTCTCGACAAACCTAACATTCCCGATAACAACAGATTGCAAAAACCTTTTGTGATTGCAGATTGTCTCTACGGATTCGCTTGCAACCCCTGTACTTTCGCTTGTCCTCAAGGTGCTATAACTAAAATTGCCACAAACCTTGTGCCTCAAATTAACTACGATAAGTGTATCGGATGTATGAAATGTATAAATCACTGTCCTGGTTTAGCACTTTTCGGTTATAATATTCCTAAAAATTTACTATTCTTGCCGTTTGAGTATGAAGCTAAAGAGAACTCCGAAGTATATCTTATAAATGACAATGGTGAGAAAATTGGCGAAGGTATCATTGATAAAATTACTAAAGGTGAGAATAAAACCAATATTGCGAGGGTGAAAGCATTAAACATCTGTGGAGAAATGTTGATTAACATAACTGGCTTCATCTTAAAAGAAAACTATCCTGAACCACTAAAATGGCAAACAGTTGAGAATTTAAACAACGATCCTGCATATATCTGCCATTGCGATGATGTTGATATTGAAACTATATTAGAAACTGTTAATGGTAAAAAAATTATCTCTGTTGATGAATTAAAACATATCACTCGTATCGGAATGGGACCTTGTCGCGGAAAACGTTGCATTCCTCGCGTAAAATTACTATTAGCAAGTTATGGTGTTGAGGTAATTGGCGATGCCACCCCTCGAGGGCCACTATCATCACAACTCAATATTGGTGAATTATGTCAAAGTAACAAATCTGCCGAGTTTATCACAAATTTCCATAAAAAACAAATCCAAAAAGAGGAATGTGATGTATTTGTTGCTGGAGGCGGAATCACAGGTAGCGCACTATTTCGATACTTCGCTGAAGCAAACAAAAAAGTGGTGCTTTGTAATGCCGAGCGTGGCTCTTCCTGGCGTTGTATAGGTGGGGGACGTCCAAGTTTCTCAGTTCCCGAAATTGCAGATATAGCAGAACATAACCGCGCTATCTTTGAAGAAATTCAAAAAGTTACTAATATCAACTATAAGCCCATACGCTATATAGGGTTTGCTCACAATGAATCAACATACAAGGCTCTTGAAAAATCCCTTGAATGGAGCGATGGATATATGATTGATAAAAAGGATTTCGTTAAAGATGTTTCTCCTTATTTTAACCCGAATCTTAACACATATCAAGCTGCATGTATCACCAATGCGTGCTGGCAAGCTACCCCAGGTCCTACTATAGACTATATCAGAAATTTAGCTGTTGAACTTGGTGGAATACTCTTAGAAGACACTCTTCTTTTAGAAGTGCAAAAAACTGCTGAAGGTTTTATTGCTTTAGTTAAAACTCACGATAAACAATATGTAGAATACCATTGTGAACATTTTGTAAATGCCCTTGGACCAAATGCTAATATTTTTGCCGAACAATTGGGACTTTATCTTGGATTGTATCCTATTAAACACCAAGCATTTATCACGCATAGATTACCCATGTTGGGTAAAAATGGCGAATCTTTAGATATGCTCATCGATCGTAGAAAATATAAAGGATTTTCAGCTGTTTATGGACAACAATTTGCAGAGACAGGACAAATTATCGCCTGCGCATCACCTGCCTGTGAACAATTGCAAGCTGCTAAAGAACTAAAATATAACTCCCTAGACTTCCTTCAAGTATGTGCAGAGATGTTTATCAATTGGATTCCTCAGCTCAAAAATGTTAGTTTCCAAGCAACGTGGGCTGGTTACTACACTGAACCTCGTTATATTGTAGATCCCGAACATGGACTGTTAGTTGGCTTGCGTGGTCATGGATTTATGTTAGGTCAATATTTAGCAAAAATTTATGTTGATAAATACCTTGGCAAAGAGGCTCCCGCATATATGTCGCGCCTTGCAATCAGTGGCGATGGACTTAGCGAGAATGCATTTCAATAAATTATTAATGAAATTTTTTATTAGTGTGTAAAGTATAATGTAGGTGATTTTGTATATTTATAGTGTTTATAAACGATATTGTTTCCAAACCACAGACAACACATATAGATTCCTCCGTCATAAAACATTTTCCATATTATGTTCAATGATGCGAGACGAAATATAATCTTATAACTTAACAAATTTTGAGGTAAATATCTCTGAATCAGAACCTATTGTAATAAAGTAAACACCTTTTGAAAAGTTTGATACGTTAACTTCAGAAAAAGATTCAATGTTTTCTGTAATCAACAATTTACCACGAGAATCGTAAATAGATAAAGTTACCTGTTTTTCGGTAAATTCTTCTAATGAGATTAACAAGTTATCTTTTACAGGATTAGGATATATTTTAAACTTTTTTTCAAAATCTTGTAAACCTGTGCTTTTTACTAATCTAATATCTTGGGTCTGTTTGCAACCATCTAAAATATCAATTTCTATAGTTTTTGAATGATAACCTGGTGATGAATATGTTACAAAATAATGACCAGCCTTCAACGGACGATGATAGTCTCCGTGTGGCAATGATGTTTCTACTTCAGAATGATCTACATCGTGATTTTCAATAAAAATTGTGGCTTTCAAAGGCTGTTGAGTTATTGAGTCAGTAACAACGCCATGTAAACCATTACCTGATTCAGCAATAAAATTAATGA